>NZ_CP103057.1:3752500-4093801 GCF_025231525.1 Sphingomonas endolithica | reverse complement strand
TTATGCGCTGATGGCGCTGGCGCCGACGCTCGCCTGGCTGTTCCTCGGCCGCGTCATCGCCGGCATCGCCGGGGCGATCTATGGCCCGGCAAGCTCCGTGATCGCCGACGTCACGCCGCCGGACAAGCGCAGCGCGGCGTTCGGCTATATCAGCGCCGCATTCGGCATCGGCTTCATCATCGGGCCAGCGCTTGGCGGCCTTATCGCCGGCCTCGGGCCGCGGGCACCGTTCATTGCCGCCGCATTGCTGGCGCTCGGCAACGCTGCGATCATGATGATCGCAATGCCCGAATCGCTGGCCCGCGAACATCGTCGCCCGTTCCGCTGGCGCGACGCGCACATCGTCGGTGCCTTCAAGCCATTGTTCGAAAGCCGCACCGCCGCACCCTTGCTGCTCGTCGCCCTGATCTGGCAGCTCGCGCATCAGGTCTATCTGGCGACCTGGGCCTTCTGGGCGACCATTCGCTTCGATTGGAGCCCAGGCGCGATCGGCATCAGTCTCGCATTTGTCGGGCTGATCATGGCGCTGGTCCAGGCCTTGCTCGTCGGCCCGGCGATCGGGCGGATCGGCGACCACCGCGCGCTGCTGGTCGGGCTGGTGTCGGGCGCGGCCGGGTTCTTCGCCTTGGCGTTCGTCACTGCCGGATGGCAGACCTACGCCATCATGGTGTTGGCGTCCTTGTCGGGCTTTGTCGGCCCGGCGCTGAACGGACTGCTCTCGCGCTTGGTCGGCCCGGATCGGCAGGGCGCGCTGCAAGGCGGGCTCGGCAGCCTGGGCAGCGTCGCCGCGATCGTCAGCCCGCTGATGATGACGCAGACGCTGGCGGCCGGCGTGGAACACGGCTTCCCCGGCGCGGCGTTCCTGCTGGCCGGGGTGCTCGTACTGCTCGGCCTCTTCATCGTCGCCGCCAAACCGCTCGGCCGCGCCTCTGCCGCACCTGAGACGGTTGCCGGGGGATGATGGCTCACCCATCTCCGGCGTAACACCATAGGAGTCCCGCGCATGATCGACCTGCATTACTGGCCCACCCCGAACGGCCACAAGATCACGCTGTTCTTGGAGGAAGCCGGGCTCGACTACACGATCAAGCCGGTCAATATCGGCACGGGCGAGCAGTTCACGCCGGACTTCCTGGCGATCGCCCCCAACAATCGCATGCCCGCGATCGTTGATCACGCACCCAGCGGTGGCGGCGATCCGATCGCCGTGTTCGAAAGCGGCGCGATCCTGCTCTACCTCGCCGAAAAGACCGGGCGGTTCGGCGGCAGCGATCTGCGCGGGCGCACCGAGATCAATCAATGGCTGATGTGGCAGATGGGCGGCCTTGGCCCCATGCTCGGCCAGAACCATCATTTCAGCCAGTATGCGCCGGAAAAGCTCCCCTACGCGATCGACCGCTATGTCCGGGAAACCAATCGCCTGTACGGCGTGCTCGATCGCCGCCTCGCCGGGCGCGACTTCATCACCGGCAGTGATTATACGATCGCCGACATGGCGAGCTACCCGTGGATCCTGCCCGAGTTGCAGGGGCAGACGATCGACGACTTCCCCAGTTTGAAGCGCTGGCACGCCACGATCAAGGCGCGCCCGGCGACCATCGAGGCCTATCGCCGCGGTAACGAGATCCGCCCGAACCCGGCCCCTATGACCGACGAACAGAAGAAAGTGCTGTTCGGCCAGACGGCAAAGACCGGCAGCTAGGCGCATGGTTCGAACGACGCGTATGGTATTTCACCCG
The DNA here is from genome assembly GCF_025231525.1 of Sphingomonas endolithica. Lineage (NCBI taxonomy): Bacteria > Pseudomonadati > Pseudomonadota > Alphaproteobacteria > Sphingomonadales > Sphingomonadaceae > Sphingomonas > Sphingomonas endolithica. The sequence goes on along the minus strand of NZ_CP103057.1, from coordinate 4,092,062 downwards.
CCGCTGGATTAGCCGAATCGAACCATGGGAACCGATACCGCCACCGCCGCCGAGCTTCTCGCAAGCGAGTTCGCCACCCTGCCGGAGCTGATCCGCGCGCATGCTCGCGAGCATCCCGACAAGGTCGCGGTGGCGGAAGCGGGCGGCGAGCTGGATTATGCCGGTCTGGATGCGCTGATGGACCGTATCGCCGCCGCGCTGCAACGCGACGGCTTCGTGCCGGGAACCGCGGTGGCGATCGTCGCTGGCGCCTCGATCGATTATGCCGCGATCTTCCTGGGCACGCTGCGCGCCGGTGGCGTCGTTACCCCGCTCGTTCCCTCCGCCACCGGCGACGCGATTGCCGCCATGATCGCCGACAGCGGCGCGGCGGTGACCTTCGTGGATGGCGATGCCGCCAAGACGCTGGCGGGCGAGCAGATCCCGGGCAAGCTCGTCCACCTCAAGTCGCTCGGCACCTGGCTCGCCCCGGAAGGTGCTCGGCCCGCCCCGGTCGAGATCGGGCCGGAAGACGGCTTCAACATCATCTACTCCTCCGGCACCACCGGTACGCCCAAGGGCATCGTGCAGAGCCACGCGATGCGCTGGGCGCACATCGCCCGCAACGCCGCCGCCGGCTTCGGTACGGCGGTGACGATGATCGCCACGCCGCTTTATTCGAACACCACGTTGGTCAGCTTCCTGCCGACCTTGGGCTGGGGCGGCACGATCGTGCTGATGAAGAAGTTCGATGCGCGCGGCTATCTTCAGCTCGCCGAACGGCACCGAGCAACGCACACCATGCTCGTGCCGGTTCAATATCAGCGCATCATGGCGCTGCCCGACTTCGGCAAGTTCGACCTCGACGCCTTCCGCCTGAAGACCAGCACCAGCGCGCCGTTCGCCGCTGCGCTCAAGGCCGATGTGGTCGCCCGCTGGCCGGGGCTGCTGGTCGAATATTACGGCATGACCGAAGGCGGCGCCTCGACCGCCCTCAACGCCGCCGCGCATCCCGACAAGCTCCACACGGTGGGCACACCGCTGCCCGGTCACGAAATCCGCCTGATCGACGATGACGGCAACGAGGTCGCACCCGGTGAAATGGGCGAGATCGTCGGCCGCGGCCCGACGATGATGACCGGCTATCATGGCCGCGGCGACGCCACCGCGGCCGCCGAATGGCATGACGAGGACGGCAACCGCTACATCCGCCACGGCGATGTCGGACGCTTCGACGAGGACGGTTTCCTGATCCTGCTGGACCGCAAGAAGGACCTGATCATTTCGGGCGGGTTCAACATCTACCCGACCGACCTGGAAGCGGTGCTGCGCCAGCACCCGGCGGTGGCGGATTGCAGCGTGATCGGCATGCCCTCGGATGCCTGGGGCGAGACGCCGGTCGGCTTCTACGTACCGCACACCGGCATCGCGGCGAGCGTCGAGGAGGTCCGCGACTGGACCAACGCGCAACTGGGCAAGACACAACGCCTGAGCGAGCTCCACGCGATCGACGAATTGCCACGCAGTGCCATCGGCAAGGTGCTGAAGCGCGAACTGCGCGACCGCCTGCTGGGGAGCGTCGCATGACGGCGACGCAGTTCCCCGGCGAAGGCCGGGGCCCAGTAGCGAAGGTCCAGACAGCGATTCGCAACGCCCGAATTCTACCCTTCCGCGACTGGGCCCCGGCCTCCGCCGGAAAACTAGTTGGAAGTAAGCCCGCATGACCTCGATCACCGACATCATCACCGCGGGCACGCCAACCGATACCGGCTTCACCGCCACCGTGCCGACAAGCTGGCTGCAAGGCCGCACCGCCTACGGTGGCCTGTCCAGCGCGCTGGCGCTCCACGCCGCGCAGGCCTGCGAGCCGGACCTCCCCCCGCTCCGTTCCGCGCAAGTCGCCTTCATCGGCCCGTTATCCGGCGACATCACCGTCACCGCCACGAAGCTGCGCCGCGGCCGCAACGCCGCTTTCCTCCAGTCCGACATCGTCTCCGAAGCGGGGCTCGGCTACCGCGCCACCTTCGTGTTCATGTCCGACCAGCAATCCCGCATCGACCTGAATGCTCGCCAAAGCAGCGACCGCCACCCGCCGGCGGCCGATGCCAAGCTCTACACCGGCCCACCCGAATTCTTCACCGGCAACTTCGACTTCTACGATTACAAAGACGGGCTTGGCGATGCCGAATGGCTGCGCTGGGGCCGCCTGCGTGAGCGCGACGGTCTGGATCCGATGGTCGAACTGATGGCCATCGCCGATGCCTTGCCGCCTGCCGCCCTCAAGCTGCTCGGCAAGCAGCTGGTGCCGATCAGTTCGCTGACCTGGATCGTCAATTTGCTGACGCCCGCGCCGACCACCACCGATGGCTGGTGGCTGCTGTCGGCCAAATCGGATTATGCCAGGAACGGCTGCTCCAGCCAGACGATGACGATATGGAACGCGCAGGGCGAACCCATTGCCGAAGGCATGCAGAGCGTGGCGATCTTCGCCTGAGTCCGGCGACAATTTGCGACAAAGTATGTGGCCACCGACACATCCTGGCGACACCCCCGGCGCAGTAAGGTCACCAGGAGCGGGCAGGCTGCTCCGGCAGTTTGCAAGGAACCGGGCATCATGAACAAGAAACTTCTCATCGCCGCCGCGCTCGCCACCGCCGCGGTCGGCGGCATCGCCGTTGCCGCGGATACGCTGATCGGGCCACGCGGGCCGATGGCGGCCGACACCAACAAGGACGGGATCGTCTCGCGCGCCGAATTCTTCACCGCCGCGCAGGCGCGGTTCGCCTCGCGCGACAGCAATGGCGATCGCAAGCTGAGCGGTGCCGAGATCGACACCGGCCCCCGCGGCGAGAAATTGCTGCGCGAGGACACGAACAAGGACGGCATGATCTCGTTCGCCGAGATCACCGCCACCGAATCCGCGCACTTCAAGGCGCAGGATGCCAATAAGGATGGCAGGCTGACCGGCGAAGAGGTGCGTCCGCGCGGGCCCGGCATGCGTGGCCGCGGCGAGATGGGCGGCATGATGCTGCGCCATGCCGATACCAACCGCGACGGCAAGGTCAGCCGCGACGAGATGCGCGCCCAGGCCGATCAGCGCTTCGATCGCATGGACACCAATCGCGACGGCGTGATCGACAGCGCCGAGATCGATGCGATGCGCGGCCCCGGTCGTGGCACCGGCGGCCCGGGTGGCGACATGCCCCCGCCCCCGCCGGAAGACGCCGGCGAGTGACCGCGTTGCCGGGCGAGCACCCTGCTCGCCCGGACCTTCCAGTAGGACAGGATCATGCTAAGCCCGACACCGATGGGAGACACGCCACACCTGCTGCTGGTCGACGACGAGCGCTCGATTCGTGAGCCGCTCGCCACCTATCTCGGCAAGCAGGGCTTTCGCGTCACGCAGGCCGGCGACGCGGCGACCGCACGTACCCGGCTGGCGGCCTATGCCGTCGACCTGGTCGTGCTCGACATCATGATGCCGGGCGAGGACGGGCTCAGCCTGACGCGGCACATCCGCGAGACGAGCGAGATCCCCGTCATCCTGCTCACCGCGCGCAGCGAGGAAACCGACCGCATCGTCGGCCTGGAGATGGGCGCCGACGATTATGTCGTGAAGCCCTTCTCCCCACGCGAGCTCGCCGCGCGGATCAAGGTCATCCTGCGCCGCGCCGCGGCCGGCGGCACGCGCCAGCATGCGCCTGATAGCGGATCGTTCGCCTTTGCCGGCTGGGTGCTGAAATCGGGCGAACGCGCGCTGGTCGATCGCGACGGCGTCTCGGTGCCGCTATCTACCGGCGAGTATAACCTGCTGCACGCCCTCGTCACCCGGCCGCGCCAGGTGCTGACACGCGACCAGTTGCTCGATCTGACGCAAGGCCGCGAGGCTGCCGCCTTCGACCGCGCGATCGACAATCAGGTCAGCCGCCTGCGCCGCAAGATCGAGGCCGATCCCAAGAACCCCGATCTGATCAAGACCGTCTGGGGCGGTGGCTACACGCTGGCAGCCGAGGTCACGCGCCTGTGACCGCGCCGTGAGGAGGATGCGGTTCTGGCCGCGCAGCCTGGCCGGCCAGATGGCGCTGCTGATCGCGCTGGCGTTGCTCGTCGCGCAGCTGATCAATTTCTCGGTCTTGCTACGTGAGCGGCGCAATTTCCGCTTCGAACAAGCCACCGGTCCCGCCGTCGCGCGCATCGTCGATGCGGTCGAGCGCGCCGATGCGGCGGTGCTCTCCCCCGATCGCGGACGCGTGCGCCTGCTCGATGCGTCGCCGATCGATAAAGCGGCGGAGCATCGTCCCGAGGTGGAGCAGGGCATCCGCGACGCCTTGCGCGAGGCCGGCTTGCAGGTCGGCCGGATCGAGACCGCAGTGGTGGCCGAACGTCCGCCGCGCCTGCAGCGCCCCGGCACGCCGCGCGCCCGGCGCCTGCGCGAGCGCAACCGCAGCAGCGGCGACCTGATCATCGCGGTGGAGCGGGTCGGCGGCGGCTGGCTGGTCTCCGCCACGCCTTGGCCGCGCGACGAACGCGATCTGTTCGCCCGCCTGATCGCGCAGACGCTGATCCTGTACGGCATCGTGCTGCTCCCCGTACTGTGGATCGGCCGCCGCATCTCGCGCCCGTTGCGCAGCCTCGCGCTGGCGGCACGCCGCTTCACCCCCGGCGAAGTCGATGTGCCGATCGAGGAGGACGGGCCGCAGGATCTGCGCGAAGTGGTCGCCGCGTTCAACGCATTGCGGCTGCGCGTGACCGCGATGCTCGACGAGAAGGACCGCATGCTCGGCGCGATCGGCCATGATTTGCGCACCCCGCTCGCGGCACTGCGCGTGCGTATCGAATCGGTCGAGGACGAGGCCAATCGCACCAAGATGGCCGACACGATCATGGAGATGGACCGGACGCTGGACGACATCCTGTCGCTTGCCCGGCTCGGCCGCCCGAGCGAACCGCTGACCGAGGTCGATCTCTCGGCATTGGTCGATGCGGTGGTCGAGGATTTTCGCGATCTGGGCGCTCCCGTCACGTTCGACGAGGAAACGCCCCGCCTGCAATTGCGCCTGCGCCCTTCGCTGATGCGCCGCGCCGTGCGCAATCTGATCGAGAATGCGATCAAATACGGCGTGTCGGCCGATGTGCGAATCGTCGCCGATACCCGGCAGGTCGAGATCGTGGTTGCGGATCAGGGGCCGGGCATCCCGGAGGATCGCCTCGCCGACGTGTTCGATCCCTTCACCAGGCTCGAGACGTCGCGCAATCGCGATACCGGTGGCGTCGGGCTAGGCCTGGCCCTGGCCCATGCCATCATCGCCGATGCGGGAGGATCGATCCGACTGCAGAACCGCGCAGGCGGCGGTCTGGATGCGACGATCCTGCTGCCGCGCTGACACGTTCCGGGAGCGACTTCCCTCGGGGCATGGTGGTGCGGGCGGTCGGAATCGAACCGACACTCCTTTCGGAACCGGATTTTGAGTCCGGCGCGTCTACCAGTTCCACCACGCCCGCAACGCTTGCGCTCGCTAGCTCAAGCAAACCGCCGCCGCAAGACTCGATGACGGCCCAGTTACGCGGCGCCTGCCGCCGATAGCTGAGCGCCTCCGCGACATGGATACGCCCGATCGACTCGGCGCCCGACAGATCGGCGATCGTCCGCGCCACGCGCAGGATGCGGGTATAGCCACGCGCCGACAGCCGCATCGCCTCGGATGCCTGGGCCAGCAATTTGCGGCCCGGCTCGTCCGGCGTCGCCACCGCCTCCAGCAACACGCCGTCGATCTCGGCATTGGTCCGTACCGACTGATCGGCATAACGCTCCGTCTGCAGCGCACGCGCTACGGCGACACGCGCACGCACCTCCGCCGATCCTTCCGCCGGCGGTGGCAAAACCAGGTCCGCCGCACTCACCGCCTGCACCTCGACATGCAGGTCGATGCGGTCGAGCAACGGCCCCGACACCTTGGCCTGATAATCCGCCGCACAGCGCGGCGCACGCGAACAGGCAAGCGCCGCATCGCCGAGATGCCCGCACCGACACGGGTTCATCGCCGCCACCAGCTGCACCCGCGCCGGAAAGGTCACATGCGCATTGGCCCGCGCGACGCTTACCGTGCCGGTCTCCAGCGGCTGACACAGCGAATCGAGCACGCCGCGCTGGAACTCCGGCAGCTCGTCGAGGAACAACACGCCCAGATGCGCCATGCTGACCTCGCCCGGCTTCACTTTCAGCCCGCCGCCGACCAACGCCGCCATCGACGCCGAATGATGTGGCGCGCGGAACGGGCGCACGCGCGTCAGCCGCCCGCCCTGCAGCGTGCCCGCGACGCTCGACACCATCGACACTTCCAGCGCTTCGACCGGATCGAGCGGTGGCAGAATGCCCGGCATGCACGCCGCCATCAGCGATTTGCCGGCGCCGGGCGGCCCCACCATCAGCAGATTGTGCCCGCCGGCCGCGGCGATCTCCAGCGCGCGCTTGGCCGTTTCCTGCCCCTTCACCTGCCGCAGGTCCGGCCCGTCGAACCGGTCATCGGCGCTGCCCGGCTGCGGCGCAGACAGCAGTCCGTGCCCCTTGAAGTGGTTGAGCAACGATAAAAGATCGGGCGCGGCGACCACTTCGATCGATCCCGCCCACGCCGCTTCCGATCCTTGCGCGCTGGGGCAGATCAGCCCCTTCCCCACTTCGGAGGCATGCAGCGCCGCCAGCAACACACCCGGCGACGGCGCGATCCGCGCATCGAGCCCGAGCTCCCCCACCGCGACATAGCCGCTCAGTGTCTCGGCATCGACCACCCCCATCGCGCCGAGCAGCGCCAGCGCGATCGGCAGATCGTAATGCGATCCTTCTTTGGGCAGATCGGCCGGCGACAGGTTCACGCTGATCCGCTTGGGCGGCAGCGCCAGCCCCATTGCCGCGATCGCCCCGCGCACGCGCTCGCGGCTTTCCGCCACCGCTTTGTCGGCAAGGCCCACGACGATGAAATTGGGCAGCCCCGGTGCCAGCGACACCTGCACCTCGACGGCACGCGCCTCCAGGCCAAGATACGCCACCGTCGATACGATCGCGACCATGCGCGCCAAGCTCCCCCCGAAGAGCGCCGACCATAGCCGCTTTTGTGGGGCGGGAAAGTCCCAGCGCGTGTCTTGTTTATCCAATACACTTGTCCCACATTCATCACCGTGACCGATGCCGCTCCCCGCCCTGCACGCCATCCCGTCTGGCGCTATGGACAACTGACGCTCGGCATCCTGCTGATCATCGGTGCCGGGGTGATGGCGCCTCTGCCCGGCCCGGGAGGTGCATTCCTGTTTGCCGGCGGGCTGATCCTGGTGCTGCGCAATTCCGCCTGGGCACGGCTGCGTTGGGCGCGGCTGAAACGGCGTTTTCCGCGCATCGGCGGCTTCGTCGATCGCATGATGCGGCGTGGCAGTGCGCTGCGGCGGCGCGCGCGCGACAAGGCGCTTGAAGATCCGGCGGCGGAGAATTGACTTTGACGGCCGTCTTGCCTAATGGCCCAGCCTTCAAGGTCGCCCCTGTGGCGGCCGTTTTCAATTTAGATACACCCTCCTCGGGTACAGAATTCAGGGAATGACCGATGAAGCGGACCTTTCAACCGAGCAATCTCGTTCGCGCACGTCGCCACGGCTTCCGCACCCGCTCGGCCACTCCGGGCGGCCGGAACGTACTGCGCGCCCGCCGCAACCGCGGCCGCAAGAAGCTGTCGGCCTAACTGACCCGGCTGGCGCCGCCAGCCTAACGACCTTGACGATTCGCCGCGATTTTATCGCGGCCAATGCCGGTAAGCGGGCGCCGATGCCCGGCTTCGTCCTGCTGGTACGCGATCGGCAGGATGGCACGCCGGACATGCGAATCGGCTACACCGTCACCAAGAAAGTCGGAAACGCGGTCGTCCGCAATCGCATGAAGCGGCGGTTGCGCGAATTGGCGCGGGCATTGTTGCCGCAAAACGGCATCCGCGGCGCGGACCACGTCCTGATCGGGCGTAACGGCGGCATCGAACGCGATTTCGCGCAGATGAAGTCCGAGCTGGCCAAGGCGCTGGCAAAGGTGGCGCGGTGATTTGCCACCTCGCCGTCATGCCGGACTTGGTCCGGCATCCAACGCTCGGCACGCGCAGCGCTTTTTTCACGGACGTAGCGTTGGCTGCACGTTGGATCCCGGAACAAGTCCGGGATGACGGTTTGAGCGTCCGCAACGCATGCTAGCCCGCCTGCTCATCCTCATCGCCCGCGGCTGGCAACTCGGGCCCTCGCTGATCCTCCCCCCCACCTGCCGGTACGCGCCAAGCTGTTCCTCCTATGCAATCGAGGCGCTTCGCCGCTATGGCGCCTTCAAGGGCGGGTGGCTGGCGGCACGACGGATTGGCCGCTGCCACCCCTGGGGCGGTTCGGGTTACGACCCGGTTCCCTGATAGACATTCGCGACAGGATTGCTGACCAGTGAAAGACGACAAGCAGAACTTCATCCTGTTCGCGGTGATTGCGGCGCTGATCCTGTTCGGCTGGCCCTATCTGCAGGGCCGCTTCTTCCCCGCTGCCAATCCCCCGGTGACCAAGATGGTCGACGGCAAGGCGAAGGTGGTGCCCAATCCCTCGGCCGATCCCGCCGCCGATGCACCGTCCGCCGTGCGTGACCGCAACGTCGTATTGGGCGAAACACCGCGCATCCGCATCGAGACGCCGACTATGCGCGGCTCGATCAACCTGAAGGGCGCGCGGATCGACGATCTGACGCTGACGACCTACAAGGAAACCATCGCCAAGGATTCGCAGCCGATCCGCCTGCTGTCGCCATCGGGTGGTCCGGATGCCTATTTCGCTGGCTTCGGCTGGCGCGACGATGGCCTGAAGCCCCCTTCGGCCGATACGATCTGGGTGGCGAGCGGCAACGTCCTTGCCCCCGGCAAGCCGGTTACGCTCGCCGCGGCCAACATGAACGGCCAGAGCTTCCGCATCCAATTGTCGGTCGATGACGGCTACATGTTCTCGGTGCGACAGACGGTTGCCAATAACGGCACCGCGCCTGTCCCGGTCGCGACCTATGGCCTGGTCAATCGCAACGGCGTATTCAAGGATCCGGATACCTGGACCGTGCAGATCGGCCCGATGTCGGTGCACAATGGCGGTGCCGATTATGGCACCAACTTCAGCACGGTCGACGAAGCACCACAGAAATTCAGCACCACCGGCGGCTGGCTCGGCTTCAGCGACAAATATTGGCTGACCGCGATCGTCCCCGATCAGTCGGTGCCGTTCGACGGCCAGTTCCGCGCCGGGGCCAACAAGGCCTATCAGGCCGACTATTACGTCGCCCCGCGCCTCGTCGCGCCGGGCCAGGCGGTGACCCAGACTTCGCGCTTCTTCGCCGGTGCCAAGGAAGTGCGCCTGCTCGATCGCTATACCGACAAGGAAGGCATCGCCTTCTTCGATCACGGCATCGACTGGGGCTGGTTCCGCATCGTCGAGAAGCCGATCTTCTATTATCTCGACTGGCTGTTCCGCATGGTCGGCAATTTCGGCGTGGCGATCATCCTGCTGACCTTCACGATCCGCGGGCTGATGTTCCCGATCGCTCAGAAGCAGTTCAAGTCGATGGCGGCGATGAAGTCGCTGCAGCCCAAGATGAAGGCGCTGCAGGAACGCTACAAGGACGACAAGCCGCGCCAGCAGCAGGAGATCATGCAGCTGTACAAGACGGAGAAGGTCAATCCGCTCGCCGGCTGCCTGCCGACGCTGCTGCAGATCCCGATCTTCTACGCGCTGTACAAGGTGCTGCTGCTGACGATCGAAATGCGCCACCAGCCGTTCGTCGCCTGGATCAAGGATCTCTCCGCGCCGGATCCCGCGACGATCCTCAACCTGTTCGGCTATCTGCCCTTCACCCCGCCGCACTTTCTGGCGATCGGTGTGGTGCCGGTGCTGCTCGGTATCTCGATGTTCTTCCAGTTCAAACTCAACCCCGCCCCGATGGACGACACGCAGAAGCAGATCTTCGCAATCATGCCCTGGGTGCTGATGTTCGTGATGGCGCCGTTCGCGGTCGGCTTGCAGGTTTACTGGATCACCTCGAACTGCCTGACGATCCTGCAGCAGCGCCTGCTCTACGCCCGCCATCCGGGCATGAAGGAAGCGGTGGTCAAGTGAACGACGAACAGGATCATACCGGGTTCGCCCCCGAACTGATCGAATCCGCGCGCAAGACCTTCGCCGGGCCGATCGCCTTTCTGAAATCCGCGCCGGCGCTCGAATTCCTGCCGGATCCGGACGTGCCGGAAGTGGCCTTTGCCGGCCGCTCCAATGTCGGCAAGTCGTCGCTGCTCAACGCGCTCACGGGGCGCAAGGCGCTGGCGCGTACCTCGGTCACGCCGGGCCGCACGCAGGAATTGAACTTCTTCGACGTCGGCGAGCCGCTCGCCTTTCGCCTGGTCGACATGCCGGGTTACGGCTTTGCCAAGGCGCCCAAGGACATCGTCAAGAAGTGGCGGTTCCTGGTCAACGATTTCCTGCGCGGCCGGCAGGAACTGAAGCGCGCATTGGTGCTGATCGATTCGCGCCACGGCATCAAGGATGTCGATCGCGACATCCTCGAGATGCTCGACAAGGCCGCCGTCAGCTACCGCCTGGTGCTGACCAAGGCCGACAAGATCAAGGCCAGCGACCTGGCCGAGGTCACCACGCGCACCGAGGAGGAGGCACGCAAGCGTGCCGCCGCGCACCCCGACATCCTGGTCACCTCCAGCGACACCGGCCTCGGCATCCCGGAACTGCGCGCCGCCGTGATGGAAGCGATCGGCTAGACCGCCCTGCCCCGCGCGGGTATCGCAGCGGCCATGAAGCTCATCATCGGCAACAAAGCCTATTCGTCCTGGTCCTTGCGCGGCTGGCTTGCCGCCAAGCAATCCGGCCTGTTGTTCGAGGAAGTCGTCGTGCCGCTGTACGACGAAGCGTGGGACAAGCGCCGCGAGGGCGACGAATTCGCTCCGTCGTCCGGCAAGGTGCCGATCCTGTGGGACGGCGAGGCCGTGGTCTGGGACAGCCTGGCGATCATCGATTACCTCGCCGAAAAAACTTCGCGCGACCTGTTCTGGCCGGTCGAGGACGCGCCGCGCGCGATGGCGCGGTCGATGGCAGCAGAGATGCATTCGAGCTTCACCGCGCTCCGCCGCAAGCACAGCATGAACATCCGCCAGGTCTTCCCGCCCAAGCGCCCCGACGACGACGTGCTGGCAGAGCTCACGCGCATGATGGAGCTGTGGGCCCAGGCGCGCGCGCGCTTCGGCGGCGATGGCGATTTCCTGTTCGGCAATTTCGGCGCTGCGGACATCATGTTCGCGCCGGTCGTCACGCGCATCGTCACCTACAGCCTGCCGATCGCGCGCTTTGCCGCCGGCTATATGGACGCGGTACTGCAGCACCCCTTTATGCAGGACTGGATCGCCGCGGCGCAGGAAGAGGAATGGGTGATCGAGAAATTCGAACTACCCGCGAGCGACTGACGGCGGGGTTCGTCACACCCGCCCCCCCATCGCTACTTCAACCGCTTCGCCGGATAAGGCGTACCATCCTTGTGCTGGTAGCCATGCGCGCTGAACTGCATGTCGATATCCGGGTAGCTGCCCCCGGCATCCTCTCCCGCGCCGATCGCGACGAACACGCACACCGCATCGCTCCTGTTCTGCAGGTGATGGCCATTATGCACGCCCTTGGGAAACGCCGCGCAGTCACCCGCACGCAACACCGTCTCACCATCATCCTCGACCAGCACCGCCTCGCCGGCGATCATCACCACCAGTTCGTCCTCGCCCTCATGCCAGTGCCGCTGCGACGACCAGGCGCCCGGCTGCAACACGACATGGCTCGCACCGAACAGCGTCAGTCCGCCGACCGGCGCCAGACGCCGCCACCAGCGCCCGGCAACCTCCGCGTCATAGGGCGGCGGATAGCCGGTGGCGTTGGACTGCGGGATTGTATCGAGATCGAGCTTGGGCAATGTCCCCCCCATGATTGATGCGGCCCTGCACCCCGACCTACCGGACGTCGTCACCCTCGCCAAGGCGCTGATCGCCTGCGACAGCGTCACGCCCGCCCGCGGTGCCGTGTTCGACGTCCTGGAAGCGGCACTGCTACCGCTCGGCTTCGCCATCGACCGGTTCGTGACCGGCGAGGCTCCCGACGGCCCGGTCGAGAACCTGCTCGCCATACGCGGGACGTCAGGTCCCCATCTCGCCTTTGCCGGCCATCTCGATGTGGTCCCGCCAGGCAGCGGCTGGACCGGCGACGCGTTCGCGCCCGAAGAGCGGGGCGGCCTGCTGTATGGGCGCGGCGCGGTCGACATGAAGGGCGCGGTCGCCGCCTTCGTCGCCGCCGTCCCGCAGACGAGCGACGCCACGATCAGCCTGATCATCACCGGAGACGAGGAAGGCCCGGCCACCTACGGCACCCCCGCGATCATCGCGCGCATGGCCGAACGTGGTCTCCGCCCGGACCTGTGCCTCGTCGGCGAGCCGACCTCCACCCTGCGGCTCGGCGACATGATCAAGATCGGGCGGCGCGGCTCGGTCAACATCTGGATCGACGTCCCCGGACGGCAAGGCCATGTCGCCTACCCGCATCTGGCCGACAACCCGATCCCCAAACTGGTCGCCGCATTGGCCGAGATCGACGCACTCGTGCTCGATCACGGCAATGACTGGTTCCAGCCGTCGAACATCGAGACGACGGATATCACCGTCGGCAATCCGGCGACCAACGTCATCCCAGCGCACGCCGCTGCCCGGCTGAGCATCCGCTTCAACGATCTGCAGACGGGGCAAGCGCTTGCCAAACGGATCGAGCGAATCGTCCTGAAACACGCCCCGGCCGCCACCGTCACGGCGCGCATCTCGGGCGAGGCCTTTCTCACGCCGCCGGCCGCCTTCTCCACGTTGATCGGCGATGCGATCCAGGCACATACCGGCGCGCGGCCCGAACTCTCGACCACGGGCGGCACCTCGGATGCCCGCTTCCTCGCCAAGCTCTGCCCGGTGGTGGAATTCGGCCTGCTCAACGCGACGATGCACAAGCTCGACGAAGCGGTGGCGATCGACGACCTGGTGATGTTGACGCGGATCTACGCCGACATCATCCGACGCGTTGTGGGCTAGAGTCCCGACCCCACCCCAGGATGTATCAGCGGCAGGTGAAGTCCTAACGCCCGCGCCCGCGCCGCAACCCTAGCCAACCGCCGCGCGCCGCTGATCCATGCGCGACCAGGCGACGAACGCCGCCTCGTCCATCGGCGCGGCGATGGCCTGGCCCTGCACGACGTCACAACCGATCACGCGGAGCACGTCGGCCTGTGCGTTGCTCTCGATCCCCTCGGCCACTGCCTCGCAGCCGAGCCCGTGGATCAGGCCGATCACCGCATGCGCGATCATCCGCGCTTCCCGGCTGTCGGTGACGTTCTCGATCAGGCTGCGGTCCAGCTTGACGCGATCGACCGGCAAGTCGCGCAACCGCGCGAGATTGGTATAGCCGGTGCCGAAATCGTCGATCGAGATCGTGGCGCCATCTGCCCGCAGCGCAGCAATCGCCTCCACCACCTCGGTCGAGCAGGTCATCGCCAGCGTCTCGGGGATTTCCAGTTCCAGCAATCGCGCGGGTGCGTTCGCCGCCCGCATGGCAGCGCGCAATTGTTCGAAGAAGCCGGCATGATCCAGTTGGCGCGGCGATATGTTCACCGCCAGACGCTGCTCGATGCCCAGGCTTTCCCAGCGCACGATCGTATCGGCGACCGTCGCGATCACCCATTCGCCGATCTCGACGATCAACCCGGTCTCCTCGGCACGCTGGATGAACGTCGCCGGCAGCTTCGTGCCCTGTCGCGGATGCTGCCAGCGCAATAGCGCCTCGGCCGCGACGACCCGTCCCTCGGGCAGACTGACCTGCGGCTGAAAGACGAGCTCGAACTGGTCCTGCTCGATCGCCTGGCGCAATTCGCTTTCCAGCAACGCACGCTCGGCGATGCCGTCGGCCAGCCCTTGCGTGAAATGCTCCATTCGGCCGCGGCCGCTGTCCTTGGCGTGATACATGGCGGCATCGGCGGCGCGCATCAACTCGGTCAGGTTGCGGCCATGTTCCGGGCGCATCGCGATGCCGATCGAGGCGCCGATCTTCACTTCCGTACCCATCAGGTCGAACGGCGCGGCAAGCGCGGCAAGCACGCTGCGGCCGACCCGCGATGCCTCGTCGCTGTCGGCGATGCCGGAGTAGAAGATCGTGAACTCGTCACCGGCCAGGCGGCCGATCACCGGCTGAGACGAGCCGCCTTCGTGCCCGCCATGATCGACGACCACACGATCGGCAATGTCGCGCAGGCGATTGGCCACCATGCCCAGCAGCAGGTCCCCCATGGCATGGCCCATCGTGTCGTTGACGGTCTTGAACCGATCGAGATCGATGAAGAACAAGGCGGCAGTGGCATCCGGCCGCATCCCGCTCATCTCGCGGTCGCAGGTGCGCCGGAAATTGGTGCGATTGGGCAAGGCGGTAACCGTGTCGAACATCGCGAGCCGGTGGACATTGTCGAGCGTCGTGCTCAATTGGCCGAACAAGTCGCGCATGGCCCCGGCAAGCTGCGGCACCTGCTGCGCTATTTCCGGCGCGATATCGCTTTCCAGGTCGCCGCGCGCCGCCTTGGTCAGCCGCGTGATGGCCAGGTCGATCGCGGCGGCGGTCGTCGCGATCGATCGTTCCGCCGATGCCCAGCACATGACGGCACACACGATCGCCGGAATCAGCGCGCGCGCGACGTTGTCGCCGTCCATGCCTTTGCCGGACGTCGCCACGATCGCGAGGATGAATGCCACCGCTCCGGCGCACATCGCAAAAGCGATCGCGCGGCCTTTCAGCGACACACCTTCCATTACCAATCAGGATCCCAATGCCGCGAACCCATGGTCCGTCCAAGCCGCGGAATTTGCGCGCGAAAGGTTAATAATTCCGCCCAGCGGCGGCCCTGCGCAGGATGATATACAAGGCACCTGCACCGCCGTGCCGCGGATGCGCCGCCCTGACCGCAGCGATTGCCCCGGCATGGCGGGATCCCGCCAGCCAATCGCTGACCGACGCCCGAATCGCACCTCGCGCATGGGGGCGCTCGCTGGCCGGGCGCGGCGGCTTGCCGGTGACCAGCAGGATCACCCGATCCCCCTGGCCGATCGCCTGCTCCAGTGCGCCGTCCAGCGTCGCATAAGCCGTCGACAGGTTATGGCCGTGCAGGTCGATCGCGCGATCGGGCGAGACCAGCCCCCGCGCGAGCTTCTTGTCCCAACTCCCGTCCAGCGTGTTCGCCCCGGCAAGCGTCGGCTTGGCGACTGCTATCGTGCTGCGCTTCGGTGTTGCGCCGAGCAGGCTCTTGGTGCCCTTGCCGCGGCCGACGCCCGCGGCGAGCAGCTTCTCGAACAGCCCCGGCTCTGGCGTTTGGTCGACGACCGGGGCCTTTGCGGCGGCAGGCAGCGCAGCCTTGCTGCGCGGCGGCGCGGTGCGCACGATCTTCGCCGCTGGCTTGGGCGCGACCTTCAACGGCCGTACCGAGGTCAGCACGCGCGCCCATAAAGCGGCTTCTTCGGACGATAACGGTCGCTCCGCCATGTCAGCGGGCCGGCGCGGCGCGCTCCGCCGCCAGCCGCGCGACCGTGCCGATCGGCAGCAGCAGGAATGCCGTGCCGCGCGCGCTCATACCGCCGGCAATCGCTTCGGCATCATGGCCGCCGCCCCAGAACGTGTCGAAGCGGTTGGCGCCCTTGATCGCGCCACCAGTATCCTGCGCGACCCACAATCCGGTCGCGTCCGTCCGGTCCATCGACAGGAAGACCGGCGCGCCGAGCGGCACGAACTTGACGTCGGTCGCCGCGCTGACCCCGCCGGTCACCGGCAGCCCTAGCGCGCCGAGCGGCGCCGTCTGCAATTCGCGGAAGAACACGAAGCTCTTATTCTCGCGCATGATCGCAGCACCCTCTTCCGGATGGTCATGGAGCCACTGCACGATGCCTTGCATCGAGCTTTGTCCCGGCGCCAGCAAGCCGCGCGTCTTCATCAGCGCACCGATGCCGGTATAGCTGCGGCCATTCTGCGTTTCGTAGCCGATGCGCATCACGGATCCGTCGGGCAGGCGTACGCGGCCCGAGCCCTGGATTTGAAGGAAGAACAAAGCGACCGGATCCGCCGCCCAGCCAAGGATCGGCGCCCGGCCGCTCAGCGCGCCCTGTTCGATCGCGGTGCGATCGTAATAGGGCACCAACGCCGTTTTATCGACGCGGCCGCGTATCTTCTTGCCCTTGAGGTCATCGTTGAACTGGCCAAGATCGACATCGATCAGGTCGCTCGGCCGACCGTAGATCGGGATGTCGTACCCGGCCCGCCGATCCCGCGAGCCGGCGATCTCCGGCTCGTAATAGCCGGTGGCGAACGCCTTGCCGTCGCCGACCTGCACGCTCTCGAACCAGCGCGAGAAGAAGCGCCGCGCATCGCCGTCACCGGCGGCAGCCGCGCTGCACGCCGGCTGCCAGTCGGTGCCACGGGTCAGGCCGGAGGTATCCACCCGCCGCATCAACGATGGGCAGGACAATCGGAACGCCGCCAGTGCCGCCATGGCTTGTTCGTCGCTGATCGGCAGCGAGTCGATCGCCGGCCCGGTAACCAGCCCCGTTGCCGCCGCGGTGGCCGCCCCCGGAACGGCCATTGCAGGTACAGGCGCTATCGGTGTCGCCGCGGTCGGCTGACGCACCGGTGCGGTGCCGCGGACCTTTGGTCGATCTGCACGATCCCGCGGCTGTTCGCCACGATCCTGCCCAGCGGGCGGCGCGTAGCCCGATGGCGTGCCCGGCGGAACGATCCGTCCGCCACAAGCACTCAGCGCCAGCCCAAGGCCGATCGCGGCGTAGCGGCGCGCACCTGTGATCCGCATCAGGCTTCGTCGGTATCGATGAGCTTCCAGTTCGGATCGTTGCTCTTCAACGTGCGCGCGAACGTCCAGACGTCGTGCGTCTCGACCGCATCGCTCATCGATCCGGACACGACGTTGCCTTCGGCATCGCGCGTGACGGCAGCGATGTCGGCATCGAAGCGCACGGTGATACGGGCCTGCTTGCCCTCGACCTGCGCATCGGCGATCACCGCGCGCTCGATCGAGACCAGACGGTTCTCCAGGACATGCCCCGCCTCATGCCGCGCCGCGATCGCCTCGGCGAACGCGGTCTTCACATCGGCTTCGACCAGCCAGTCCAGTGCCTCCTCGTCGCCCTTCCAATAGGCTTCCAGGATCATGCGATAGGCGCTCTGCGCACCCTCCACGAACTGCCCGACATCGAACGAAGGCTCGGCGGTGACGATCTGGCGCAACCCGGCTTCCGCCTTGCTGTCAATATTGCGCGTCGCGATCTCGCGTGGCTCGACTGCCGACTCGATCGGCCGCGGCAGCGTGGTGATCGGCGCGCGTTCTTCGGCGGGCTTTGGCAATGCCTGTTCGTGGCCGGTGCGTTTGCCCAGCACCATGTACAGGCGCAGCGCCACGAAACCGGCGACCATCGCAAGAATGACAACGTAAAACACTTCGGTCTCCGAATTCGGCCAACCGCTTACATAGGCGCAAGGCGATCTCGATACAAATGCGGCGGCAAGGCCGCTTGTTCCCGCGCGACGCGCGGCGACACCGCCTGCTTTGCGGACGGTCGCCACCGTTGAACAAGCCGCCGCCCCCTGCTAGGCGCCCGCATCATCGGTTGCCGGACCAACACCGGCCACCTTAATCCATTGCGCGATCATGTGAGGAACCAGTTTCGATGGCAGAGCAGGACAATGGCGTCACCACCGGCGCGGAACCCTATAGCAACGGCGAAGACACGTTGCCGGCCGTCGGTCTGATCTCGCAATATGTGAAGGACCTGTCGTTCGAGAACCCGAACGCCCCGGCGATCTTCCAGAACCAGGTCGCGCCGCAGATCGACGTGCAGTTCAACATCGGCTCGGGCCAGGTCGGCGACGACGTGTTCGAGGTCGTGCTGAAGATCGAAGTCCGCGCCGAAGCAGAAGGCCAGGTCGCATTCATCGTCGATCTGTCGTTCGCTGGCCTGTTCGGCCTGCGCAACATCCCCGCCGAGCATCTCCAGCCCTTCCTGCTCGGCGAAGCGCCGCGCCTGATCTTCCCGTTCGCGCGCCGCGTGCTCGCAGATGCCGTGCGCGACGGCGGCTTCCCGCCGCTGCTGCTAGAGCCCATCGACTTCGCCGGCATGTACCAGGCACAGGCCGATGCCGAAGGGCAGCCGCAGGTGACCACCGCGGAAACCGGCACTGCCTGATACTAACCAGCCGTCATGCTGAACTTGTTTCAGCATCCAGGCGCGGTCAGCCGATCCACGGACATGGTCCATTTGGCGAGTGACCGCGCCTGGATCCTGAAACAAGTTCAGGATGACGAAATGGCAGAGACGATAATCACATGAATCTGACACGTGCGCTGGGGTCGGTTGGCGGCCTGACCCTCGCCAGCCGCGTGCTCGGGCTGGTGCGCGATTCGCTGTTCGCGCGCTTCATCGGCGCCAGCTTCGCGTCCGACGCCTTCCTGATCGCCTTCCGCCTGCCCAACATGTTCCGAGCGCTGTTCGCCGAGGGCGCGTTCTCCGCTGCGTTCATCCCGATGTTCAACCGCAAGATGGCGGAGGGCGCTGCTGACGAGGGCGGCGGGCTGCCGCGCGGCATCACCTTTGCCGAAGATGCGCTGTCGGTGTTGCTGCCGATCCTGATCGTGATGACGATCGTCATGGAACTCGCCGCCTGGCCGGTCACCTATCTGCTGTCGGGCGGCTTCCGCAACGCCAGCCCCGCCGAGTTCGCCTTTGCGGTCGATCTGGCGCGGATCACCTTTCCCTATCTCCTGTTGATCAGCCTGGTGTCGCTGCTCGGCGGCATCCTCAATTCGCTGCACCGCTTCTGGGTCAATGCCGCCGCACCGATCCTGCTCAACGCGACGCTGATCGCCGCGTTGATCTTCCTGCACACCGATCCGCTCGGCACCGCCCGCAACCAGGCGATCGCGGTGACGGTGTCGGGCGTGTTGCAACTCGCCTGGCTGATCTTCGCCTGCCGCTCGGCCGGCGTGAAGCTGCGCCTGCGCGCGCCCCGGCTCAACCCCGACGTCAAGAAGCTGCTGTCGCTGATCTGGCCGGCCGCCGCCGGGGCCGGCGCGGTGCAGATCAATCTCGTCATCTCGACCGCGCTCGCCGCCAGCCTGCTGCCCGAGGGGTCGGTGTCGTACATCTATTATGCCGATCGCCTGAACCAGTTGCCACTCGGGCTGATCGGCATCGGTCTTGGCACCGTGCTGCTGCCCACCATCTCGCGCCAGCTTGGCCTCGGCCACGAGGCGGGCGCCATGGAAACGCAGAATCGCGGCATGGAGTTAGCACTGTTCTTCACCCTCCCCGCCACCGTCGCGCTGATCGTGTGCGGCGTGCCGATCATCGCCGCCTTGTTCCAGCACGGCGCCTTCACTGCGGCCGATACGGCGGCAACGGCCGGTGCGCTTGCCGCTTTCTCGATCGGCCTGCCCGCCTACATCCTGGTGAAGGTGCTGACGCCCGGATATTATGCGCGTTCCGATACCAAGACGCCGGTGCGCTTCGCCACCATCTCGATCGCCATCAACCTGGTGCTTAACCTCGCCTTCATCATCCCGCTCAAGCATCTCGGGCCCCCGCTGGCGACCGCACTGGCGAGTTGCGTCAACGTCTACCTGCTGTACCGCACCCTGCGGCAGCGCGGTCACTTCGTGCCTGACGCCCGCCTCGCGCACCGCGCGGTGCGGCTGCTCGGGGCGGCGTTGATCATGGGGCTGGCAATGTACTTGCTCGACGATCTCTTCACGCCGTACACCACTGGCCCGAGCCTTACCCGCTGGGGCGCGATGTTCGTGCTGGTCGGCACCGGCGGGCTGGTCTACGCGGTCGCCTGTTTCATCCTGCGCGCCTACACTCCCGCCGATCTGCGGATGATGTTCAGGCGCACTCCGGCCTGAAAGTCACCTCCATGCGCGTCGTTTCCGGCATCAAGCCCACCGGCAATCTCCATCTCGGCAATTATCTCGGCGCCGTGAAGCAATGGGTCGCCATGCAGGACGACATCCAGCAGCAGGGCGGCGAGACGATGTACTTCATCGCCGACCTGCACGGGCTGACCGAATGGATCGCGCCGGCCGAACTGGCCTCGAACACGATCGAGATGGCGGCAACGGTAATCGCCGCCGGCATCGATCCCGAACGGTCGATCCTGTTCAACCAGACGCGCGTGCCGCAGCATAGCGAGCTTGCCTGGCTGCTGAACAACGTCGCCCGCGTCGGCTGGCTCAACCGCATGACGCAGTTCAAGGACAAGGCCGGCAAGAACCGCGAGGGCGCCAGCGTCGGCCTGTACGACTATCCCGTGCTGATGGCGGCCGACGTGCTGCTCTACAACGCCACGCATGTGCCGGTGGGCGAGGATCAGAAGCAGCATCTGGAGCTCGCGCGCGACATCGCCGCCAAGTTCAACCTCGACTACGAAACCGAATTGTTCACCCAGCCCGAACCGATGGTCAGCAAGGCCGCCCCGCGCATCATGTCGCTGCGCGATGCCGCGACCAAGATGTCGAAGTCGAACCCGTCCGAACAGTCGCGCGTCAACCTGATCG
The DNA here is from genome assembly GCF_025231525.1 of Sphingomonas endolithica. Classification (NCBI taxonomy): domain Bacteria; kingdom Pseudomonadati; phylum Pseudomonadota; class Alphaproteobacteria; order Sphingomonadales; family Sphingomonadaceae; genus Sphingomonas; species Sphingomonas endolithica. The sequence goes on along the minus strand of NZ_CP103057.1, from coordinate 4,071,367 downwards.
ACGACGACGAAACGATCGCCGCCAAGTTCCGCAAGGCCAAGAGCGACGCCGACGCGCTGCCCGACAATGTCGACGGCCTGGCAGAACGGCCCGAGGCCAAGAACCTGGTCACGATCTACGCCGCCTTGGCCGATCGCACGACCGAGCAGGTGATCGCGGACTATGCCGGCCAGGGCTTCGGTGCCTTCAAGCCGGCCCTCGCCGACCTGGCGGTCGCCACATTGGGCCCGATCCGCGACCGCATGCTGCGGTTGCTGGACGACCGCGCCGAAGTCAGTCGCCTGCTGGAAAGCGGCGCCGAAAAAGCACGCAATCTCGCCGCGCCCACGCTGCTGGCGGCGCAGCGCGCGATGGGGTTGCAAATCTAGGACCCAATGCGCTTAAAAAATCCGCTCGTCCTGAGCTTGTCGAAGGACGTGTACCAGAACACGCCCTTCGACAAGCTCAGGACGAACGGTTTCAGGATCGAGGAGCGTTACGCCGCCCCCGCAAACGGGTTGCGGATCGTAAGCCGCCCGTCGACGACAAGCCCGTCGTGCATGTCCTCCGACCACAGCGTCTCGCAATCGGCGAGCAATGCTGCAGCGACGATCGCACAATCGTGAAATGCGAAACGGTGACGCTCCCGAACGATCAACGCGACTTCATGCGTCTCGACCGTCACCGGCACCACCTTCACGACGAAACGCAGGCTGTCGATAAACGTCACGACCTCGGGAATAGTGAACCCGTATTTGCGCAACGCAACATTGGCGACTTCGTTCAACACCTGAACACTTACGATGCCGCCACTAGATAAGAGCTGCTCGGCCAGATTCGCCTTCGCGTCATCGCCAACCGCGACAGACAGCGGCACATTGCTGTCGAAGAAGCTACCGGGCATTGGCCTCGTCGCGGTCGAACTTGAAGTCCGCCGGGATCATCCCGCGAAAGCGCCGCAAGTTCATCAGCGCTTCCTCGCGGGTCATCGTCTTCGAGACGTCCAACGTGCCGGGCTCCCGCGCGCGCAGCGTAACGTCGTCTCCGGCCTTCAAATCCAGCGCAAGAACAACGTGCTTCGGCAGTCGAACCGCGAGGCTATTGCCCCATTTCGCAACCTGCATGGCTAACTCCAACGATATACATTGTCCGAATGTATATCATCAGCTGGTAGCGCCAGCAATTGCCGTCAAGCTGGCTGCACGCTGACGGCATCCAGGATGGTCGCTTCGCTCTCCACAAGTCGCAGAGCGGCCTGATACCGTGCTTCAGCCATATCCACCGGCGGCTCCGTCTCAGCCCTCCAATTCGCGCAGCAGCATCCGCACCGCGCCGTCGATCTCGCGGTCGCTGTCGCGCAACGCCTCGATCCGCCGCACCGCGTGGATCACGGTGGAATGATCGCGGCCGCCGAACTTGCGCCCGATCTCCGGCAGCGATCGCGTCGTCAGCCGCTTGGCCAAGTACATCGCGATCTGCCGTGGCCGCGCCACCACCACCGCGCGCCTGGCCGAGACCAGGTCGATCGGCTTCAGTTCGAAATGCGCGGACACCGCTTTCTGGATCTCGTCGATCGTCACGCGTCGCTCGGCCCCGCGCAGCACGTCGCCCAAAGTCGCCACCGCGAAATCGAGATCGATCGTCTCCCCGGTCAGTTGCGCATAGGCCACGATGCGTCCCAGCGCGCCTTCCAGGTCGCGCACGCTCTGCGTGATCCGCGCGCCGAGCAGGTCGAGCACGTCGCTCGGCACCAAGGCGCCCGGCATGTCGACCAGCTTCCGCTCCAGGATCGCGCGGCGTAGCGTGAGATCCGGCGCCTTGATGTCCGCCACCAGCCCGGAAGACAGCCGCGAGGTGATCCGCGCCTCGACCCCGTCCAACCCTTGCGGGCAGCGATCCGCGCAGATCACCAGCCGGTTGCCCGCGCCCATCACCTCGTTGATCGTGTGGAAGAACTCCTCCTGCGTCGCGTCCTTGCCGGCGATGAACTGCAGGTCGTCGATCATCAGGAGGTCGGCCGCGCGCAGCCGCGTCTTGAAGGCGTGCGTGTCCTTGGCGCGCATCGCGGCAACGAAATCGAACATAAACCGCTCGGCGGACATCAGGATGATGTTGGCCTCGGGCACGGCCGCCAGATAGGCCGCGCCGATCGCATGCATCAGGTGCGTCTTGCCCTGCCCCGTGCCGCCATGAAGGAACAGCGGGCTGAAGCGCGGCGCGCCGGGTTCGGCCAGCGCCTTGCCGGCATTGAACGCCACGCGGTTCGAGGCATCGACCACGAACCGGTCGAACGTGAAGCGAGCGTCGAGCGGCGGCCGCGCGCACGGCACGGCCACGGGCGCCTCGATAGCACGCACTGCGGCGGGCACCGTTGCCGGCGGCGCGACAGGCTCGACACTCAACACGGCAGGAGCCGCCGTCGCCGAGCGCGTCTCGATCGATACGCTGCGCACCTCGGGCAGGATGGCACGGAATTCGGCGACCAGCCGGTCCGCATAATGGTTGCGCACCCAGTTCGTCATGAATGCCGATGGCAGTGCCAGGCGGATCGTGTCGGTGTCGCCCCCGTCGATCAGCTCCATGGGTTTCAGCCACTGGTCGAACAAGCGCGCGCCGGCCGAGTCGCGCAGGTGGCCGCGGACGGTCCCCCATGCACGGGCCGCGTCACTTGATCGATCCACTGCAAATCCCACGATAGCCGCACCCTCTATGCGCGGCGAGTTCGCCCCCACGCCGCTTGATTTTCGGACGGCAAAAGCTCCCCGCAGGCGGAAACACGTATCCACCTGATGCCGGAGCTGCCGCATCTGAATACAGGGCGGAGACCGCCGCTGTTGATGCCAATTAAGAAGATCGCGCGGACTCTATCAAGGTCACAAATTCGAAATATCCGCTTGACACATCACCGGCCAAGGATTTGCGTGAGAAATCTTACAAGCGACTGAATTGTAAGGGATTTGTCGAAGATGAGCGGTTCGCCCTCAATGCGAATCGCAGCGTTCCCGCGGCTGTTCTCTGCTCGTTCCAGAACGTTGAACATCGGCTAACCATCGGCCCCGGCCGCTGCCCTAAACACCCAGACGAGGCACGACAAAAAGCCCGCCGGAACTGCTCCCGGCGGGCGAAATGTCTGCAACAAATCGCTTTTTTAAGCGAGTGAGGCGAGCGCCTTGGTCAGACGCGAGAACTTCCGCGACGCGGTGTTCTTGTGGAACACGCCCTTGGCGACGCCGCGCATCAATTCCGGCTGGACCTGCGCCAAAGCAGCGGTCGCCGCTGCCTTGTCGCCCGATGCCAATGCCGATTCGCACCGTTTCACGAAGGTGCGGATACGACCGACTCGATTCCCGTTGACAACTGCGCGTGCAGCATTGCGACGGATACGCTTTTTCGCCTGTGGCGTGTTCGCCATGAAGCCCTCATTGCTTGAATAAAAAAGGGCGCGGACGGCAAAGCCCGCGGCCCCGGAAAGCGCGCTCCTTACCGAGGGGCGGCGCTTTGGTCAACACAGAACACGAATGTCACCGCTGGCATTTCGGGCACCAGAAGGTCGAGCGACCACCCTCGCTATAGCGTTGCACCAGCCCGCCACAGGCGCATGGCTGCCCTTCCCGCCCATAGACGGCGAATTGCTTGGAGAAATAGCCGAGCTCCCCATCGGGCCTGGCATAATCGCGCAGGCTCGAGCCGCCGGCCTCGATCGCCGCCAGCAGCACGGTGCGGATCGCCGCCACCACCCGCTCCAGGCGCAGCAGCGATATCCGCCCCCCAGCCGTCTTGGGCGATATCCTGGCCAGGAACAGCGCCTCGCAGACATAGATATTGCCCAGCCCCGCCACGATGCGCTGGTCGAGCAGCATCAGCTTGATCGACGCTTTGCGCCCCGCCAGTGCCCCATGCAGATGGGCCGCGGTCAGACCGTTGCCCAGCGGTTCCGGGCCGATCCCCTTGAATGCGGGATAGCTTTCGAGATCCGCGGTAGGCCACAGATCGACCGAACCGAATCGCCGCGCGTCGTTCAACGCCAGGCGCCGACCATTGTCAGTCTCGATCAGCAGGTGATCGTGCGGCAGCAACTCCACCGGATCGACCCGCCACCGCCCCGACATGCCGAGATGGAACACCATCGTGTCGCCACGATCGGTGTCGATCAGCCCGTATTTCGCGCGCCGCCCCAGCGCGGTGACCGTCGCGCCGGTCATCCGCTGGCGCAGATCGGCCGGGAATGGCCGCCGCAGGTCGCCCCGCCGGGTCTCGACCGAGGCGAGGCGCTGCCCCTCGAGCACGGGGCGCAATCCCCGGACGGTTGTTTCGACTTCAGGGAGTTCCGGCATGCCGCGCAGCTAGGTTGCGTTTGCCCCTGCCACAAGGCCCGGCTAGAGCCGCATCCATGAACGAGCCCACGCCCGCAACCGTCACCTTCGGCTACGAAGACATTCCCGCCGAGGAAAAGACCGCCCGTGTCGGCGGCGTGTTCACCAGCGTCGCGGGTAAATACGACCTGATGAACGATGCCATGTCGGGCGGCATGCACCGGCTGTGGAAGGATCGCTTCGTACGCCGCGTGAAGCCACGCGCCGGGGAACAGATCCTCGACATGGCCGGCGGCACCGGCGACATCGCCTTCCGCCTGGCCGAGAGCGGCGCTGCCGTCACCGTCGCCGACATCAACCCGGCGATGTTGGAGGTAGGCATGGAACGCGCCGCCAAGCGCGGTATTGACGGCCTGGTCTGGACCGAGGCCAACGCCGAGACGCTCGTCTTCCCCGATCGCTTCTTCGATGCCTATACGATCGCCTTCGGCATCCGCAACGTCACCGATATCCCGGCCGCGCTGCGTGAGGCTCACCGCGTGCTGCGGCGTGGCGGGCGCTTCTATTGCCTGGAATTCTCGACCACCCTGTGGCCCGGCTTCGGCGACGTCTACGATGCCTATTCGCACAAGATCGTGCCCAAGCTCGGCCAATTGCTCGCCGGCGACAGCGATTCCTATCGCTACCTGATCGAATCGATCCGCCGCTTTCCGGACATGGCGACGTTCAAGGGCATGATCGGCGATGCCGGCTTCGTGCAGACGCAGGTCGAACCGATGCTCGGCGGGCTCGTCGCGATCCACAGCGGCTGGAAGATTTGATGAAGCCGACCGTTCTCCCCTCCCTGGAAGGGAGGGGCCGGGGGTGGGTCGGACCTTTCCGCAACACGAGCGTCCTCGCGCGCGGCTACCCACCCCTAACCCCTCCCTTCCAGGGAGGGGAGTTCAAGTGACCCAGGCCACCACCCACCTCTGGCGCCTGGTCAAATGGGGCCGCATCCTGGCCCGCCACGGCGCGCTGCGCGGTATCGAGCGTGATCCGAACACGCCTACCCCCGTGCGCCGCCTGGTCCGTATCGCCCGCATCGGCGCGCGCGTGCCCAAGGTACCGGCCTATGCCGATGCATTGCAGGCGATCGGCCCGGCGGCGATCAAGCTCGGCCAGACGCTCGCCACCCGCCCCGACATCGTCGGCGAGGATGCGGTGGCGGATCTCATGCGCCTGCAGGATGCGTTGCCGCCCGTCCCGTACGAGACGATCCACGCCGCCATGACGCGCGCGTTCGGACGCGATCCATCCGCGCTGTTTGCCTCGATCGATCCCGTGCCGGTCGGCGCCGCGTCGATCGCGCAGGTCCACCGCGCCGTCACCACCGATGGCCGGACGGTGGCGGTCAAGGTGCTGCGCCCCGGCGTCGAGGAGGATTTCGCCCGCGCGATCGACACCTATCAATGGGCCGCCGCGCAGATGGAAGGCATGGGCGGCGAGCTTTCCCGCCTGCGCCCGCGCCTCGTGATCGAGACGTTCAAGCGCTGGACCGCGCGCGAACTCGATTTGCGGCGCGAAGCGGCATCGGCATCCGAACTCGCCGATTCGATGGCCGCCGAGCCCGATTTCTTCGTCCCCGCGATCGACTGGCAGCGCACCTCGGGCAAGGTGCTGACGCTCGAATGGATCGACGGCATCAAGCTCAGCAACCGCGCCGCGTTGATCGAGGCGGGCTATGACGTCCGCGCGCTCGCCAACACGCTCGTCCACGCCTTCCTGCGCCAGGCGATCGCCGAGGGCTTCTTTCATGCCGACATGCACCAGGGGAACCTGTTCGCCCTGCCCGGCAACAAGATCGCCGCGATCGATTTCGGCATCATGGGCCGCATCGATCGCCGCGCCCGCGTGTGGCTGGCCGAGATTCTCTACGGCCTGATCACCGGCAATTACAAACGCGTCGCGGAAATCCATTTCGAGGCGGGCTATGTCCCCGCGCACCACAACGTCGCCGAATTCGCCACTGCCTTGCGCGCGGTCGGCGAGCCGATGCGGGGCATGGCGGTCAAGGACATGTCGATCGGCATGATGCTCGACGGCCTGTTCAACATCACCCGCGATTTCGACATGCAGACGCAGCCGCATCTGCTGCTGCTGCAGAAGACCATGGTGATGGTCGAGGGCGTGGCGACCAGCCTCGATCCGGACATCAACCTGTGGGATGCCGCCGCCCCGTTCGTCACCGAATGGATCCGGACGGAACTTGGCCCCGAAGCGTTCGTCGCCGATCGCATCATCACCGATCTGCGCACCTTCGCGCGGCTGCCCGAGCTGATCCGCAACATCGAGGCGCGCTACCCCGCCCCCGGCGGCGCGCCCCCGATGCCGCCGCTGCGCGAGATCGAGATCGTGCGGATCGGCGGCGGCTGGCGCTATGCCGCGGTCGCGCTGCTGAGCGCCGCCCTCGCGGTCGCCGCGACCTGGGTGGTCGTCACGTGATCCTGCTGCTGCTGGCGCTCGCGCATGCGGCACCGGCCGATCCGCCGGTCGGCGACGACATCGTCGTGGTGGCGGCCAAGCGCAAATGCCGGGTGCGCTTTGCCGATCGCGACATGTCCGACGACGAACTCAGGAGCCGCCAGGCGGAATGGGCGGCGGGCAAGCCGGTGCGCATCATCGCCCGGCAAAGCACCGACATCAAATGCCTGGCCAAGATCGCCTTCAAGCTCGCCGACAACGGCGTGCGCTTGATCGAACTGGTCGAGCCGCAAGGCGTCGTCCCGCCGGCGTCACCGGTCGGGCGCCAGCCCTGATGCCGCGCGCCACGCCCTTGTTGCTGGCGGCGGGGACACGGTTTGCCGGCCTGTCGCAAACCCGCGCGCGGTGGGTGCTGGGCCTGCTCGCATTGCTGCTCGCCATCAGCCTGAGCGCGCTGGCGACGCCGCGCAGCACCGGGTTGGCGGACCGCGGCGACACCCAGACCGATCTCGCGCTGTACGATTCGATCGTCTCCGGCGTTCGTGCCGGCGGCGAATATTACGGAGTCGCCGCGGCGGCGCTGCGCAACGGCAATTATCCGCTCAAGCCCTTCGTCACCTTCCGCCTGCCGACGCTCGCCACGCTGCAGGCCAGCATGCCGTCCGCGCTCTGGTCGTTGTTGCTCCACATCCTGGCTGCGGCCGTGGCGCTTGCCTGGTTCATCCGCCTGCGCCCCGCCTTTGCCCGTCCGCCATCGCGCGCCACCGCCTTGCTGTTGCTGGGCGGCGGGCTGATCGCCTTCGTACAGAGCGGCCTGGCCGGCCTGCATGAGATCTGGGCGGGGCTGATCATCGCGCTATCGCTCGCGCTGCGCCGGCCGGGCCGGTGGGTCGAGGCCGCCGCCTTCGGCATGATCGCGATGCTCTTTCGCGAGACCGCCGCTTTGTATGTCGGCATCATGGCCGCGATCGCCTTGATGGAGGGCAATCGCCGCGAGGCCTATGGCTGGCTCGCCACGCTCGCCGCCTTTGCGATCGTCATCATGTTCCACGCGCATGCCGTGGCGCAGGTCGTCCGGCCGCTCGATCCATCCTCGCCGGGCTGGGACGGGATGCTCGGCTTCGGCTTCTTCGTCTCGAGCATGACGGTGTCGACCGCGCTTGCGCTGGCGCCGGCCTGGCTCGCCGCGCTGCTGGTCGCGCTGACCTTGTTCGGCTGGGCGGCATGGGATGATCCGCTGGCGCTCCGCGCGCTGGCGACCTTCTGCGGCTATGCGACGTTGCTTGCCCTGTTCGGGCGTAGCGATACCTTCTATTGGGGTCTGATGATCGCCCCCACGATCCTGATCGGCCTAGCCTTCGTGCCCGATGCCCTGCGCGAAACGGTGCTGGCCGCGCGCAACCCCCGCCGCATCACCGTCACCCGGCTGACGCGATGAAGATCCTGCTCATCGTCGCGGGCGGCATCGCTGCCTACAAGGCCAGCGAACTGGTCCGCTTGTGCCGCAAGGCCGGGATCGAGGTGACCTGCGTGCTCACCGCCGGCGGCGCACATTTCGTCACCCCCATGACGCTCGCCGCCTTGTCGGAGAACCAGGTCTATACGACCTTGTGGGATCTGAAGGACGAGGCCGAGATGGGCCATATCCAGCTCAGCCGCGAGGCCGATCTGGTCGTCATCGCGCCGGCCACCGCCGATCTGCTGGCCAAAATGGCCGCGGGCATCGCCGACGATCTCGCCACCACCCTGCTCCTCGCCACCGACAAGCGTGTGCTGGCGGCGCCGGCGATGAACGTGCGCATGTGGCAGCACCCGGCGACCAGGCGCAACGTGGCCACGCTGCGCGGCGACGGCGTGACCGTGCTCGAACCCGATGAGGGCGCAATGGCCTGCGGTGAATATGGCCCCGGCCGCCTGCCCGAACCGGAAGCGATCCTCGCCGCGATCAAGGCCGCGCTCGCCGCCTGATGCTGACCGGCAAGCACATCCTGGTGACGGCCGGTCCGACGCACGAGCCGATCGATCCGGTCCGCTACATCGCCAACCGCTCGTCCGGCCGCCAGGGCTTCGCCATCGCCGGCGCGCTCGCCGCATTGGGCGCCAGGGTGTCGCTGATCGCCGGCCCGGTGACGCTCGACACGCCGCCCGGCGTGACACGGATCGACGTCGAGACCGCGCTCCAGATGCAAGCCGCCGTCGATCAAGCCTTGCCCGCCGACGCCGCGGTGATGGTCGCCGCCGTCGCCGACTGGCGCGTCGCCGGCGCATCCCAGAAGATCAAGAAAAGCGGCGCGCCGCCCGTCCTCCACCTCGTCGAGAGTCCCGATATCCTCGCCAACCTCGCTGCCGGCCCGCACCGCCCGCACCTGCTGATCGGCTTCGCGGCCGAGACGGAACGCGTCATCGAGCACGCCACCGCCAAGCGCGCGCGCAAGAACGTCGACTGGATCATCGCCAACGACGTCTCCGGCGATGTCATGGGCGGCACCACCAACACGGTGCACATCATCACGCAGACCGGCGTCGAAAGCTGGGAACGACTCCCCAAGGAAGACGTCGCCACGCGGCTGGCAGAACGCATCGCCGCGGCGCTTACCGCGTAGACATTCGTCCTACGGCACCCGTCACGGCCCTGGCACAACTTCGTCACCCCGGACTTGTTCCGGGGTCCACCGTGCCGCAGGCTCGCGGAGCACGATGGCGTCCCTTCCACCCGTGAGGATAAATCCATACTACTGCGTCATCCCCGCGCAGGCGGGGACCCGTACCGGCTTGCTTACCGACTGAAGTCCTAATCCCGAGCTTATGGATCCCCGCCTGCGCGGGGATGACGTACTATGATCGAAGAGGATAACCGCCGAACAATCAGAGGTGGTGAGTCGAGGAAAACGCGATCCAACCCAGTTCCCCTGCGAACGCAGGGGCCCAGGGCGCAAGGCGCGCCGCGTCCTAATGGGCTCCCGCGTCCGCTCGGAAGCACTCTAGGCGCCGCCTCAGACCGCCATCACCTCACCCGCGAAACGTACCCGCAAGCAGTTCCAGATCAGCCACCGTATTGATGTTGCCCACACCCTCCACGGCGATCGCCACCGCTCCGATCGCTGCCACCCAGCGCCGCATCGACCGGTCACCACCCGCCGCGAGATGCGCGTCGAGCCGATCCGCCAGCGCCACCGGCCACGCCCCGATCACCGGCAGCGACGCCGCATAGCCCGCGCCTTCCACCGCCAGCAGTCGCGCCACCAGATCGCCCGGCAGGAAAGCCGCATCGCACGGCACGCTGACGACCATGTCATAGCCGCCACGCCGCCCCTCGTGCAGCACGGCGTTCAGCCCGCCGAGCGGCCCGAGATCCGGCCCCGGCCGATCCGCCACGCACTCCATGCCCTGCATCACGCGCCCGCAGATCACCACGCCGTCCACTTGCGGCCTAAGCGCCGCGAGCACCCGGTCGATCAGCGTGCGTCCGTCGAGCACCGCCTGCGCCTTGTCGCTGCCGAAGCGGCGCGATTGCCCGCCCGCCAACACCGCGCCCAGCACCCGCGTCATGCCGGCACCGCCAGCAACGCGTCGCCGCGCACCAGCACGCGCAGCGGCAAACCGGCAGCGGCAGCGCGGTCGATCGCCAGGCTGGTGGGCGCCGAGATCGTGGCCAGCATCGGGCAGCCCGACAGCACCGCCTTCTCGACCAGTTCGTACGAGCAGCGCGAGGTCAGCAGCGCAAAGCCGCCATCCCACCCCATCCCACGGCGCAGCATCGCGCCGATCAGCTTGTCGAACGCATTGTGCCGCCCGACATCCTCACGCACCAACCATGGCACGCCGTCGATGGAACAGGCCGCCGCGCCATGCACCGCCCGCGTCTCGCGCCCCAGCGGCTGCGCGTCGCCTAGCGCCGCCAGCGCGCGAAACACCGCCGCATCCTCGCCATGCCAGTCCGCCGATGCTGCCGGCAGCGGCCGCAGCGCCTGTTCCAGATTCTCGATCCCGCACAGGCCGCACGACGATTCCGATACGCGGTGCCGCACCCGCTCGACGATCCGTCCCGACACGCCGGGGGCTAGCGTCACGCGCACGATCATGCCGGCCGGCGCCGCATGGCTCTCGACATCGACGATGTCCGCCGCCCCATCGATCAGCCGCTCGGCCAGCGCAAAGCCGACCGCCAGGTCCTCCAGCTCGGCCGGCGTCGCCATCAGCACGGCATAGCCGATGCCGTTGAACTCGATCGCGATCGGCATCTCCACCGCGATCGCGCGCTCGATCGGTGCACCGCCGCCGCTCGCCGCCACCTGGAGGAACACGAACGGCGCCGATGCACCCTGCGCCACGTTCAGGCGGCGATCCTCACCGGCACGGATTTCGCCGCCGGCACATGGCTTTCCTCGGCATGATGCTCGACCGGCATCAGCAGGTTGCACTCGGGATAATAGGCGCCGAGGCAACCGCGCGGGATGTCGTACGGCGTGACGATCAGTCCCTCCTGCCGCCGCACGATGCCATCGCCCGCATCGCTTTCCAGCGCGACGATCTGCCCGTCCTTTAACCCCGCCTCGGCAATGTCGCTGCGATGCATGAACAGCACGTCGCGCGTGCCCTTCACCCCGCGGAAGCGATCGTGATAGCCGTAGATCGTGGTGTTGAACTGATCGTTGGAGCGCAGCGTCATCAACCGGTAGCGCCCGGGCGCATCCTGGAACCCGGTCGCCGACAGGCCCGATGGCACGAGGAACTCGGCCTTCTTGCTTGGCGTCATCCAAATCCGCTCGGATGCCTTGTTGCCCTTCCAGAACCCGCCCGGCGTAAACAGCCGCTTGTTGAAGTCGGGGAATACCAGCGGATAGGTTTCCTCGATCGCATCGCGGATCGTACCGTAATCGGCGACCCACGCATCCCAATCGACATGCGGGTTGGCCGGCAGGATCTGCTTGGCGAGCGCGCCGACGATCGCCGGTTCGGACAGCAGATGCGGGCTGGCCGGGGTCGCCTTGCCGCGCGATCCGTGGATGCAGCTGGTCGAATCCTCGACCGTCACGACCTGCGGTCCGCTCGCCTGCACGTCCTGCTCGATCCGGCCGAGGCACGGCAGCAGATAGGTCACCTTGCCCGGGAACAGGTGATTGCGGTTGAGCTTGGTCGCGATCTGCACCGACAGCCCCAGCCGCGGCCATGCCTCCTCCATCGCCGCCGTCTCCGGCACCGCGCGCAGGAAATTGCCACCCAGCGCCACCACCGCCGTCACCGACCCGTCGATCACCCCGCGGCACGTCTCAACCGTGTCGAGCCCCTTCTCGCGCGGCGCCGTGAAGCCATATTGCGCCTCCAATTTCTCCACCGGGACCAATTCGGTCTTCTCGGTGATGCCCACGGTGCGCTGGCCCTGCACGTTCGAATGGCCGCGCACCGGCGTCGGCCCCGCGCCCGGCTTGCCGATATTGCCGCGCATCAGCAGCAGATTGACCAGCATGCGGACGTTCTCGACGCCCTTCACATGCTGCGTCAGCCCCATGCCATAGATCGCCAGTACCGCCTTGGCCTTGGCGTAGATCGCCGCCGACTGTTCCAGCTCGTATTTGGACAGGCCGGATTCCAGCTCGATCGCGCTCCACTCGGCCGCGCGCACCGCCGCCAGGAACGGTTCGAAGCTGCTGGTATGATCGGTAATGAAATCATGGTCGAGCACGCGCGTCGTGCCCTTGGCGATCGCGGCATCGTCCCATTCGACCAGGAACTTGGCGATGCCCATCATCGCCGCGATATCGCCGCCGGCCTTCACCTGGTGATATTGCGTGGAGATCGCCGTCTCGCGCAGCGTCGCCATCTCGAACGGATTCTGCGGATCGGTGAACCGCTCCAGCCCGCGCTCCTTCAGCGGATTGAACGTCACGATCTCTACCCCGCGCTTGCGGCAATCGCGCAGGTCGTGGAGCATGCGCGGCGCATTGGATCCGACATTCTGCCCGAAGAACAGGATCGCGTCGCACTTCTCGAAATCCTCGAGCCGCGTCGTCCCCACCGGCACGCCGATCGCCGCCTTCAGCCCGACCGAAGTCGATTCGTGGCACATGTTCGAACTGTCGGGCAGGTTCTGGTTGCCGTACATCCGCGCCATCAGCCCGTACATGTACGACGCTTCCAGGCTGGTCCGCCCGGAGGAATAGAACACCACCGATTTGGGATCGAGCGGCCGGAGCGTCGCGCCGATCTCGGCAAACGCCTCGTCCCACGAACAGGCGACATATCTGTCGGTCGCCGCATCGTAGCGCAGCGGATGCGTCAACCGCCCGTGCTGCTCAAGATCATAATCGCGCCAGCCGCGCAGCTCGGTCAGCGTATGCTCGGCGAAGAATTCGGGCGTCGTGCGCAGCGTGGTCAATTCCCACGCCGTCGCCTTGGCCCCCTCCTCGCAGAATTCGAACGGGTGGTGATCGGCGGGCTTGGGCCAGGCGCAGCTGACGCAGGCGAAGCCCTCCGGCTTGTTCTGCCGTCCAAGCTCGCGCACCGCCTCCGGCGACACGCGCTCGCGCGGCATGATCTCGGCCAGCGAGCGTACCGACCCCCAGCCACCGGCCGGTCCCTGGAACGGCGTCACTTCCGGCTTGTCGGATCTCTGTTCGGCCATGGTCCACCATCTTTCGCGCGAGTCTGCGGCACCAACGGCCGCAGACCACAGAACGGACCGTTTGCCCGAAATGTCCAGCGCCGGTCGCCGAAATTCCTCGGCCGGTCGAGGAACTATCCACCGCCGCCGCCCGCTTCTACGCCTGCACCATGAGCGATCAGCAAACCCCCATCCCCGCGGCCACGCTCGTCCTGTTCCGCGACTCGCCCGCTGGCCCGCCCGATCTGCTGCTGGTCGAGCGCTCGCGCGCGATGGTGTTCGCCGGCGGCGCGCTGGTCTTTCCCGGCGGCCGGATCGATCCCGGCGACCGCGCGCTGGCGCTGCAACTCGGCGGCGACCCCGACGATACGGCGGCCCGCATCGCCGCGATCCGCGAGACGCTCGAGGAAGTCGGCCTGCCAATCGGCCTCACCCCCACACCCGATCAAGCCACGCTCGCGACCTTGCGCTCCGCGCTCCACGCCGGCACCGCGTTCGGCGCCGCACTGCACGCCGCGGGCCTCACGCTCGATCTCACCGCACTTACGCCATTCGCCCGCTGGCTGCCGGCCCATGCCCACATGCGCATCTTCGACACGCTGTTCCACCTCGCCCGCCTGCCCGCCGACGCCCCCGCGCCCGAGGTCGATGCCACGGAGAATGTCCGCTTGCTCTGGTCCAGCGCCCAAGGCGTGCTCGACAATGCCGATGCCGGCCGCGCCCGGATCATCTTCCCCACCCGCCGCAACCTGGAACGGCTCGCGCGCTTTGGCAGCGTCGAGGAAGCGATCGCCGACGCGCAAGCGCACCCGATCCGCGCGATCACGCCGTGGATCGAGGAGCGCGAGGGCATTGCCCATCTCTGCATCCCGGACGATCTCGGCTACCCGGTGACGTCCGAAGCGATGACCACCGCGACGCGCGGCTGATGGCGGCGATCCGCCGCATCGTCGTCGTCGCGCTGGTCGCCGCCGTCGCATTGCTGCTGATCCTGCTGCTCTTCGCGACCCTGCGCGGCCGCCCGCAGGACCTGCCCTGGACACCGCTCGATCTCTCGCAGCCGGTCGGCCTGTTCACCGGCCGCAAGATCGCCGCGCTCGGCGACGATGCCGCCAAGTGCCATGCGCTGCTCGACCAGGCCGGGGTCCGCTACACCGCGATCCCGTCGGTCAGCGCCGGACAGTGCGGCTACCGCGACGGCGTCCGTTTCTTGCCCGGCGGCGCGCGCAGCACGCGCTTTGCGCCGACCAGCCCCGGCATCGCCTGCCCCGTCGCTGCGGCATTGTCGGTGTGGGAATGGGAAGTCGTGCAGCCCGCCGCCCGCCGCTTCTTCGGCCAGCGCGTGGTGCAGATCGATCACCTCGGCAGCTACAATTGCCGCAACATCTACGGCCGCGCCAGCGGATCGCTCAGCGAACACGCCACCGCCAAGGCAATCGACATCGCCGGTTTCCGGCTGGAGGACGGGACGCAGATCAGCGTGCTGCACGACTGGCGCGACACGCACGACAAAGGCACCTTCCTGCGCACCGTCCGCAACGGCGCCTGCGACCTCTTCTCCACCGCCCTCTCCCCAGACTACAACGCCGCCCACCGCGACCACTTGCACCTCGACGAGGCAGCACGGGGTGCCACGGGCTGGCGCGCGTGCCGGTGAGGTGGGTGCAGAAAGACATCGCGAGACGGCGTTAATTGGGGGGAAGCCGTTTCGTCGGCTTTGCAAGCGACTGAAGCCTCTTAATACCTTGGTTTGCCGTTGCACGTCGGGCAGCCAGCGCGGCCTAAGCCCGACGGTGCCGTCATTCTTTTCGTTGGATGTTCGCCGCGACGCCGCTGAGAAAACCTCCAACCCCAGGAAAACCGCACGCGGAAAGCACCGAGAGCAACAACGCTGACATCGCATATGGCATTGGATCATCACGCAACTTCTTCGCCGCGCGCTTCGCGTATCGGCAAGCCTCAAGTACCATTCCGTCATTGTACGCCTGATCCAACCGCCCTTCATCTGCCGCCCGGATGATCTCTCCAAGAAGCCCATGAAGCGAGCGAAGTGCATCGATCGCCTCGACCGTTCCATCCATTGGCGGGCCGCCATTGTGTCGCGGACCATCAAGGCTTTCGATCAACCGCCCGACAGCTGCACGGGCTACAGGCAACATGGTCTTCACAGCCGCAAGCCGCGCGCCCGGCTTGGTTGCCCCAGTCCATGCCGTGGAATCGAACGGGACGTCGCCCGCCCAACTCTGCTGAAGAGATGGACCAAAAGGATCGGTGCGATCTGCTTCAGCTATCGCGGGTTCAAATTGGCGTCGCACTTCCACACGGCGAGGCTCCCATTGTGGATTGAAGCTCTTGAGAGTCGGCCATAGGCTGCCAAGGTCGCGATGATGATGCACGAATTTCGGGACGGTGTCCTCGTATCGTGGATCAGCTAGCAAGGCCGCTCTCATCTCCCGGTATTCTCGGTCGAGCTCTTCGTCCCGCGCCCCTTCAATCGCCCTCAGCAATAAGTTTTGAAAGTGGAGCAGAAAGTCGAGATCGCTTGCGAACTGTTCTTCCCGGTGGTTGATAGTCAGCGCCATGCTTGATCGTATGACGCGAACGCAGTGTATGGAAGCTGGTTGTTACCAGCAGCCCATACCGCTTGAGATAGGTCGACGATCGGAGGAGCAAACGCTCGGACTCAGTGTGGTACGCCATAGCATTAGAATGGCGCAATTGGCACTCGCCAACGTTACTATCGGTTCTGATCCCATATTTCGACAGCTTGCGCAAAGGCGGCATTGCGGAGGTTGCTGGCATTGATGCCGATCGACAGCCAGGCGATGAAGCCCCACAGCGCCGCGCAGCCGACCACGCACGAAATGGCGATCAGCACACCGGCACGGTCACTACCGCTCGCATGTCCGCCCACGTCGCGACGGGATGGCCATAACAGCGCGACGGCGCAGATCATCGGGACGCCATAGTCCGCTACATTGAGCACCCATTCAGCCCAAGGTTCATCGCTGCTCAGGAAAGTGAAGAACGCCGATCCCGTAATAACCGTGACCACCAGCAAGATGGCAGCGGCAACGCGCAGGTTGATCCCGGCATCACGAAGCCGCCGGATCGCAGCGACAAGCAGCTTGGCGACCGCCGCGCCCGCAACGGCGCCGACGACGATGTTCGGTACCAGGCCCCATTGCCAATCAGCCTGAAGCGCCGCCCACAACACCGCGGCGCAGACCGCCGCGACAGCGATGAAGGACGCGATCGAGACGCGGCCAACGACGGAATAGAAGGGGGATAGAGCCCTCAATGCGGCAGCGCCCCTGCCTCCACCTTTTCCACCCAGTTCGGGAAGAAGGCCGGCGCCCGGTTCGACCAGCCCGAGGCGGTGGCCGCCGCTTCGCTGATCGACTGCAGCAGCTTGCGGCGCAGATCGGGGTGCAAATGCGGCAGCGCGGCGGCGGCGCAGAAGGCGGCGGGTAGCCAGGGCCGCACGTCGGGGCCGATCACGCGCTCGTACAGGAAGCGATAGGCCGAGAAGGTGGTCAGCCGCCCCTGCCCCAGGTCGAACGCGGTGATCGTCATCAGCGGCGCCATGAACGGCTCGATCGCGTCCAGCCCGCTATCGTCGGGCACGATCGCGCGGATCGCCGGCAGCCGCTCGTACAGCCGTGCCTGCGCGCGGATGCTGGCCGCTTCGACGACGTCGCGCGACCAGCGGCGCATCGCATCGTCGCGGTCGAGCCCGATGTCGAGCGAGCGGCGCACGTAGCGCTGCGTCGCTGCCGGAAAGCTCGCAAACTCCTTCATCTCGGCCAGGGTCATCGTGCCAGTGGCCGGTTTCATCTTGGAAGCCATATCGTCACCCCGCCCAGGTCGTGGAACTGCAGCATGCCAGTCCAGCGATCATGCGCCTGGATGGTTAACGACATCCTCAACGCTTGCGTCGGCTGACAATCTGCATGGCATCATAGATGGTTGTGCGTTGCAACACACCATCGACCGGCAACGGACGATCGCCCGAAATCCCGCGCAGTTGCGACACTTGGGCCACATGATGGATCGGCTAGAACTTGACGACCTCGGTGGATTCATCCCCTCCCGTTCGTGTAGAGCGAAGTCGAGACACCCGCACTTGGGAAGGTGTCTCGACTTCGTTCGACACGGCCTAAAGTGAAGCCATCGCGCTCCGAACACAGAAAAGCCCGCCACCGGCTGGTGACGGGCTCGCCCGAATTACCCTGCAAGCAGCTTAGTCCTGCTTGTTGGCCCTCAACCGCGCTTCCGCCGCAGCATCGAAGCCGGACGACTCAGGCGGTGCAGTATTGTGCACCGGCTGCGTCGAGGCCGGCGGATCGGATGCGTCCATCGACTCGTCCAGCCCGGCGTCCAGCCGCGCGTCCTGGTTCTCGGGGTCGCGCTGCAGTCGCTCCGCGATCGACTTGTCCTGTCCGGCATCCTGACGCGGATCGTGGATATGCGTCGCATCCTCGTCGCCTGCATCCGGATCCGGCGGTGCGACCGAAAGGCCGTCCAGCGCCTTCCCGTCGATCATGTTGTCGTCCATCGCCAATCCTCCCTCGGCTGTTCCGGCATTAGAACGATCAGGTGGTGAAGCCGTTCCGCCATCGTCCAACAGCGTGACGGACACAGTCTGCCGATTCATGATCGCGCTGCCGAAGATCGTCATGAACGCGATGTCCGTTGCATCGCGACCCACCGCCACGCGCACCATGTCGCCGCACGCTGCCATCCCCGTCGCATCGATCAGGTGCCAGCCGCCGGCCAGCCACACTTCGGCGACGGCATGGAAATCAGGCGGCTCGACGCCCGGCGCATAGGCCGACACGCAGCGCGCCGGAATGCCGCCCGCCCGCGCCAGCGCTACGACCAGATGCGCGTAATCGCGGCACACGCCGCGCCGGTCGGCAAAGGTCATCAATGCCGTGGTCACGCCGCTGCTGGTGCCGCATTGATAGCTGAGGTTGCTGCGCACCCAATCGCCGATCGCCGCCGCCAGCGCACCGCCGCGCAAGCCGCCGAACTCCGCCTGAACGAACCCTTCGAAACGGTCGGACTCGCAATAGCGGCTCGGCATCAGATACGGCACGGCGTCGCCCGGCAGGTCGGACAGATCGGTCGCCGGCAATTGCAAGAAATCCACCCCGGCGCGATCGATCGCCACCACCGCCTTATACTCGACCAGGAAGCTGCCCTGCCCCTTGGCCCAGGTGCGCTGCCCGATCGCGTCCTCGCCCGGCACCGCGGTCAGCGGCTCGGTGCAATAGACGCGCAGGTCCTGCTGCTCGAGATACTGGTCGGCCATCGCCGCCGCCTCGATCTGCAACAGCACCTCGGCACTGTCGTTGATCCAATAATCCAGCAGCACGTCGATCGACAGGCGCATAACCACTATCCTTGGGGCCGGCGCATGATCCGCCGACGCCGGACAAAAGAAAAGGCCCGGCGAACAACTCGCCGGGCCTCCGATCACGATCCTGGCAGGGATCAGTTCCGGCTGGAACCGAAGATGCGCAGGATGAACAGGAACATGTTGATGAAGTCGAGGTACAGCGACAATGCCGACATGATGATCGTACGGCCTTCGTCGGCCGTGCCGGCGACATGCGCATACATGCTCTTGGTGCGCTGCGTGTCATAGGCGGTGAGGCCTGCGAACAGCAGCACGCCGACGATGCTGATCACCAGCGCCATCACGCCCGACTGGAAGAACAGGTTCAGCAGGCTGGCGACGATCAGGCCGACAAGGCCCATGATCAGGAACGTGCCGAACGCCGACAGGTCACGCTTGGTGGTGTAGCCGTACAGCGACAAGGCACCGAAGGATGCGGCCGTCGCGAAGAACGCCTGCGCGATCGAGGTCCCGCTATACTGCAGGAAGATCGTCGAGAGCGACAGACCCATCAGCACCGCGAAGCCCCAGAACATCGCCTGCAGCGTCGGCGTGGACATGCGCCCCTGCCCGAAGCTCATGCCGAACACGATCGCAAGCGGCGCGAACATGATGACATATTTCAGCAGGCCGGGGTTCATGAACACCTGCTCGGCATAGCCGGAGCGCGCGAACAGCAACGCCACGATGCCCGTCAGCAGGATGCCCGACGTCATGTAGTTGTAGACCGAAAGCATGTACGACCGAAGGCCAGCGTCGTACGCTTCCGTACGCACACCCGCCGCCGTCGCGAACGTCGCGCCGTTCGGCCGTGGGTCAGACCAGTTAGCCATTTCCAAAAAACTCCTTTAGCCGGCCTCATGCCGGATACGTTCGAATATCGGCGTTCAGCCACGCCTTTTCAAGCGATTTGGCCCGATCCGGTCCCAGCAACATTTCTTTACAAAAGCGGTCGGCCGAGCGCGGAAAACCCCGGATCGCTCAGCCCGCGACCAGCACGCCGCACGCGATCCGCCCGCCGCTATTGCCGGACGGATCGGTCATCAGGTCGTCCGCGCCGGCATGCACCACCAGCGCCGATCCGTCGGTGTCGAACAAACCGGCCATCGTCGCGCCCGGAATGGTGATGCCCAGCGTCCCGCGGCCATCGGTGCCGACGATCAGGTTCGGCAAGTCGCCCTCGTGCGGCCCCTGCGGGTTCATCGTGCCGTGCTTCATCGCCGTCGGGTTCCAATGCGGCCCCGCGGTGGTGAAATCGGGCGCATCGCACAGCCCGGTCGTGTGCACATGCGCGCCGTGCGTGCCCGGCGGCATGCCGCGTGCATCGATCGTGAAGCGCACGCCGCCGGCCACTTCGCTCGCGCTGACCCGCCCGACCTCGGCGCCGTCCGCCGTGCGCAGCGTCGCCGTCGCCCGCGCGCCGCCGGCCATCGGCGCGCCCACGGCAACGTCATCCCGGTTACAGGCCGACAGACCCAGTGCAGCGATTGCTGCGGTGACGATCGCGATGCGCATGCTCGTTCTCCTGTAAGACCTACCCCCGACACATAGCCCAACGCTACGCATCGGCCACGCTCAATCGCCAGTCAGGATGCGATCGACCAGCTGCTTCACCGTCGGCACGAACCCGTTCGAATAGAACGGATCCTTCTTGAAATTATACGCGCCGTGCCCGGCGAACATCAGATTCTCGTCGATCGGCCCGCCATGCGCGATATCCTGCAGCGTCTTCTGGATGCAGAAGCTGCGCGGATCGGCCAGCCGCCCGGTCGAATTGGTCTCGCTATCCGCCCAGGACGAGAAGGCACACTGGCTAAGACAGCCCATGCAATCGGCCTGGTCCTTGCGGATCCACGCTTTCTCCTCCGGCGTCACATAGACCAGCGTATTGTCGGGCGTCTTCAGCGCATCGGTGAAGCCCTCGCCGAACCACTGCCGCGCACGCAGCAAATCGCCGCGCGTCACCCAGAAGTTCCGGCCCTTCACCCCGACGTCGAGCTGGAACACATGGTCGCCCGCCTCCTGCGTCGAGAAAGCAATCTGCCGGTCGGAACGCGCCTCCAGCAGCCGCAGGAACGGGTTGCGCACCGCGCTCGAATAGAAGCCCGTCGGTGAGAATTTGTGCAGCAGCACCTCGCCCGGCTCGATGTTCATCAGCTTGTTCTTCCAATCCTCCGGGATCGGGCTCTCGCGCGTCAGCAACGGCCGCGTGCCGAACTGGAAGGCGATGCTGCCAAGCTCGGGATTGTCGATCCAGTTGCTCCAGTCGCGCAGATACCACACGCCGCCGGCCATGATGATCGGCACGTCGTCGGATATCCCGCCCTCGCGCATCACGTCGCGCAACTCCTTGACGCGCGGATAGGGGTCCTGCGGCTTCAGCGGATCCTCGGCGTTGCTGAGCCCGTTATGCCCGCCCGCCAGCCACGGATCCTCATACACCACGCCCGACAGGAATTCGGATGCCTTGGAATAAGCCCGCTTCCACAATGCCCGAAACGCCCGGCCCGAACTGATGATCGGCAGGTATGTCACGTTGTAGGACGCGGCGATCTCGCTCAACTTGTACGGCATGCCCGCACCACAGGTCACGCCGGCGACCAGCCCACGCGTCCGCTCCAGCACGCCGTGCAGGATGCGCTGCGCCCCGCCCATTTCCCACAGCACGTTGATGTTGATCGCACCCTTGCCGCTGGCAATGTCGTAGGCGCGCTGCACCTGCTGCACCGCGCCCTCGATCGCATACTCGATCAATTCCTCGTGCCGCTCGCGCCGGGTCAGCGCGCGGTAGATCTGCGGAATGATCTTGCCGTCGGGGTCGTAGCTGTCGGCATTCACGGCCGAGACGGTGCCGATCCCGCCGGCTGCCGCCCAGGCGCCGGCCGAGGCATGGTTCGTCGCAGCCACGCCCTTGCCACCCTCGACGAGCGGCCAGACCTCGCGGCCATTATAGACGATGGGCTTCAGACCTTTGAACACGACCTACTCCGCAATGAACATACGTTTGATACAGCGAAAGGATGCCACCCAGCGAATGCCGACTCAACAAAGGCACCCCGGACGCCCCATTGCAGCTTCGTAGAGCGACGCATAGCGTGCGATCATCACGCTTTCGTCGAACTCCGCCGCCGCTTTCGCCCGATTGGCCGCGCCGACGCGAGACCGCAACCCCGCATCGCGCGCCAGCGCCTCGATGGCATCGCGCAGCCGCACTTCGCCGGCATGCTCGGTGATGAACGGCGCATTCTCCGCCGCCACCATCTGTGGCACGTCGCCGACCGGCGGCGCGGCGATCGGCAGCCCCGCCGCCATGCCCTCGATCACCGCGATCGGAAACTGCTCGCTCCTCGACGACATTGCCATGATGTCGAACAGGCCGACATAAAGATGCGGCCGGGGCAGGAAGCCCGGCAGCAGCAGCTTGTCGGCGATGCCCATGTTCTGCGCCGCAGCCAGGATGTTCTGCCGCTCCGGCCCGTCGCCGACAATCACCAGCCGGATGCGCGACGAACAGCCGCCCACCGCGCGCACCAGCATCGGCAGGTCCTTCACCGCGCGCAGGCCCGCCAGCGTGCCCACCACGACTTCGCCCGGCTTGCGCTTGAACCCCGGTATCGCCTTGGGGTCGCACGGCCCGGCATAAGCGGCGGTGGCGATGCCGTTGACGATGCGGTGCACGCGCGCCACCGGCTGCTTCCACACGTCCAGCGCGATGCGGTGCAAGGCCTCGGACGGCACGGCCAGCGCATAAGCCGCCGGCAGCGCGAAGCGGCGATAGTAATTGCGCTCGCGCTTCAGCCCGCCGGCCTCGTCGCTGTTGAACCCGTCCTCGTGATGCACCAGCGGCGGCGTTCCCTTGCCGAACGCACGCTTGGCCATCACCCCGTCGATCGCGCCCCAATTGTACGTCAGCACCAGGTCGAAGCGCCGCATGAACCGCGCGATCGCTTCATACCGCGCGACCGATGGCCGCCCGGTCAGCGGTGGCGGATCTTGCGCGATCTCGTATCGGATGCCCGGCGCGATGGCATCCCGCGCGCTCAACTGATCGGGCATGCCCGACACGATCGTGTGCCGCGCACGGTCCCCGAACGCGTTCATCAGCCGTACCGCGCGCGCTTCCTTGCCGCCCAGGTCGAACGCCGAATGCAGGTGCAGGATGTTGACGGGCTGGGCCATGATCTTGTGCCGTGCCTAGCGGCAAAATCCGGCGCGGTCATCCTTGTGCAACGCGCTCATCCCGACTTGGTCAGCACGAACGCCAGTAGGAAGCCGACCACCGCGATCAGCCCGCTATAATCGTGCGTCGCCTCGGTCGCCTCTGGGATCATCGTGTCGACCAGCATGGCCAGGATCGCGCCCGCCGCCACGGCCGTCACCGCCGCGATCACCTGCGGCGCCGCCCCCGCCAGCGCGACATTGCCGAGCATCGCCGCCGCGCCGGAGGCAAGCGCAATCCCGGTCCACACGCCAAAGATGTAGCGCGCCGATCGCCCAGCCTTCTTCATCCCCGCGGCGCTCGACAGGCCCTCGGGCACGTTCGACAGGAACACCGCCGCCACCGTTACCGCACTCACGCCCGTGCCGCCGATCAGGCTCACCCCGATCACCACCGATTCCGGGATCCCGTCGAGCAACGCGCCGACCGCGATCGCCAGGCCGCCGCCGCCTTCGTCCGCATTCGGCTGGCGCTTGTCGTCGTTCGATCCGGAGCGCTTGCGATGCCGCGCCCCCCGCTTCGAGATGAAGATGTTCGCCGCGGTATACACCACCGCCCCACCCAGGAATCCCGCCGCCGTCGATCCGAACCCACCCTGGCGAAACGCCTCGTCCATCAGGTCGAACGCCACCGCCGAGATCAACACCCCCGCCCCCACCGCCATCACCCCCGCAATCAGCCGCTGCGGCAGCGTCGCAAAATACGCGATCAACGCGCCAAGGATCAGCGCCGAACCCCCGACCAATCCCCAAAAACCAGCCTCGAGCATATTCACGTCCCTGTCGTCACCCCGGACGTGTTCCGGGGTCCACCAAGCGGCTCTCAATGACCGTGGTGACCTAGACGCAGGCCATGCGGCACGGCGCCTCCCGGAACAAGTCGATGCTACCGTTGCACAAGACCACCAATGTTCTCCCGCGAAAGCGGGAGCCCAGGGTCGCAAACGCCATCCCTTATGGCCCTGGGCCCCCGCTTTCGCGGGAGAACGCCGTTGATGAGGTTCCTCAAGGCTCCCAATCGTCCCCGAGGACAGCCGATGCTCATCCCGATCGCAAACCCCTCCCGTCATCCCCGCGAAGGCGGGGATCCATAGTCTCCAACCGTCGTGAGAGAGAATGAACCTTCGCCATTATGGATTCCCGCCTACGCGGGAATGACGCATACGCGCTGGCGGGGAATAAGCGGGACACAAGTCAGGGGCGACAGATCAACCCGCAACCCCCGCCGCATCACCCCCCAGGCGCAAACACCGCCTTATCGATATGCGTGATCCGGCATGCCAGGTCCGCCTCCCCGCTCGCCACCACATAATGGTCGCCGCCATCCGCGATTCCCGTGGTGAACACCACGCCATCCAGATACATCAGCTCCTTCAGCGGCTCGGTCAGCTCGGGCGACGGCTCCAGCAGCGCCGGATGGCTGGTGCGCACGACGATGCTGGGATCATCGGCATCCAGCACCGACCAATAGGTGCGATAGACGCCGACCACGCCAGACGGCTCGACGCCGTGCCACAAGCTGAGCCAGCCATCCGCGATCCGCACCGGCGGCGCGCCGCCGCCCATCCGCGCGGTCGACACCGTCGCCGAATGCGGCCGGATGCCGGGCTTATCGTACGGCTTCCAGTGCAGCGCATCGGGCGAGCTCGACAGGTTGATCGACGGCCCCGCGCGCCATTCGCTGCCCGGCGGATAGGCGAAATACAGGTCGCCCAGCGGCCGCGTTTGGGCGAAGAACTTGTTCCCCACCTTGCCCTCGAAGATCAGCATGTCCTTGTTCTGGTGATCGAGCACGATGCCCTCCAGCGTCCAGTCGAGCGCATCGTCCGAGCTGTACAGGGTCGTGCAATGCCGCTCCGGGCTCACCGAACAGGTCGTCATCAGATAGCGGCCGTCCACCTGGCTGATCCGCGCATCCTCGACGCCGTAGCATTGGTAATCGGCCGCCGGCGCGATCGCGCGATCGTAATGCACCGTCACGATCTCGCGCCCGTCGGCGGAAAGCTCGACCGGCAACAGCCAGGACAGCGACGTCAGCGCCATCACCCGCCACCCGCCACCGGGGATCAGGAACTTGCGCGGGTCCTTGGTATCGACATGTTCGATCGCCCAGGCATCGAGCATATAGCCGTCCGCCGTCCAGCGGATCGCATGGATAAACCCGTCATGCATCGGCTTGCGCAGCGCCTCGGCCACCCGCACCATCAACAACAGGTTGCCGTTCGCCAACCGCGTCATGCCCGGATTGAACGCGCCCAGCACATACGTTTCCGCATCGATCTGTCCGCTGAGCGGCGAACGCGACAGATCGACATCGGCGGGCGTGAAGACGAGCTGGTCGAAGGCAAAGGTCATTGGCGGATCCTCTTCATTTCCCATCCCACCACCGTCACCCCGGACTTGTTCCGGGGTCCACCAAGCGGCTTTGGGATGCGAATAGTGACTGGAACGCTGCGGCTCCGGCGCAGTGGACCCCGGGACAAGTCCGGGGTGACGAATAGGACGGTTGCGGCGCCTACTCCTCCGCCATCGCCCGCGGCGTGATCGTCAGCTGCTGCACCACCGCACGGCGCGGCTGCGTCAGCAGATACTGCACGCCGACCGCGATATCCTCCGCGCGCAGCATCTCGTCCTTGTTGATCGCCTCGCGCTGCTCCTCGGGCGAGACGTCCGGCTCCTGCATGCTCGATCCGGTCTTGCCCGGCTCGACATTCGCCACGCGAATGCCCTTCGGCCCCAGCTCGCGCCGCAGCGCTTCGCCAAAGCCCTGGATGCCGTATTTGATCCCGGCATAAACCGTCGATCCCGGCCCGAGCACATGCGCGCTCATCGATCCGATCAGCACGATGTCGCCCGCCTCCTTCAGGGCCTCAACGGCAGCATGCGCGGTCAGCAGATAGGCGGTGAAGTCGGTGGCGATCGCATAGCGCAGATCCTGTTCGGACATGTCGCTCAGCCCCTCGGCCGCCACCGCCGCATTGATCACCGCGACGTCCAGCCCGCCGAGATAGGCGACGCCTGCCGCGACGAACTTCTTGGCATTGTCCGGCTCGGACAGATCGATTGCGATCCCGTCGCCCTCTCCGACCTCGCGGATGCGCGCCACGGCATCGGCCAGATGCGCCGCATCGCGCCCGCAGACGAACACCTTCGCTCCCTCGGCCGCCAGCAGCACCGCGATCGCACGCCCGATCCCGGTCGTCCCGCCGGTGATCGCCACGCGCCTGCCCTTCAGGCTCACGACTTCGGTATGGGCATCGGCAATGTCGGTCATCTGCATCTCCTCACTCGCAAGGGCAGACGCGCTGACGCGAGAGAGGTTCCACCCAAGAACGCCACTGACAGGATGAGTTCACCCTTGCGAAACTGTTCCCCGGCGAAGGCCGGGGCCCAGGAGTAGAGCAGGATGAAACCGGCGCGGCGCCCGACAACATCCACCTTCGCGACTGGGCCCCGGCCTCCGCCGGGGAACTGCCTCGTCCCCGCGGAATCGGGTGCGCCAGAACACGCCTAGCCCCCAACCTTCGCCAACAACCGCTCGATCCCCGCCACCGCCCCCGCTTCCCCCAGCGTCGGCGCATGCCCCGTCTCCGCCACCGTCACCAGTTCCGATCCCGGCAACGCCGCCGCCATCCGCGCCGCGGTCGCCGCACTCAGCACGTCGGATTTCGCGCCCCGCACGATCAGGGTCGGTACGCTGTGCAATTGCTCCAGCGCCCGCCACATGTCCGGCCCCGCCTCGTTGCCCGGCACGCGGAACGGCTCGGCGATCTTCATGTCGTAATCCAGCACGATGCGCCCCGCGCTGCTCAGCCGGTACAGCCGCTTGGCCATCGCCAGCCAATCCTCGATCTCATAATGCGGATAGACGTCGGCATTGGCCTCCATCACCGCGCGCGCGGCGTGCATCCAGGTCGGCCAGGTGTTCGACTTGCCGACATAGCTGCGGATGCGGCTCAGCCCCGCCGTCTCGATCACCGGCCCGACATCGTTCAGCAACGCCGCCACGAACGTCTCGCGCGCCGTTCCCGCCAGCAGCATCGTCACGATCCCGCCCAGCGAGGTGCCGAACGCGATGTAGCGCTCGACGCCCAGCTCGCGCAGCAACCCCTCAACATCCTGCACATAGGTCAGCGGCACATAGCTCATCGGATCCTTGGCGTAGCCGCTCTCGCCGCGCCCACGCAGGTCGATCGCGATCACCCGCCACTCGCCCGCCAGCCGCCGCGCCAGCGCATCGTAATCCCGCGCGTTGCGCGTCAGCCCCGGCAGGCACAGGATCGGCGGCCGGTCGGCCCGCCCGGGATAGTCGCGGCAATGCAGCCGCACCCCGTCGTTCGACCACCAATATCTATCGTCATACATGGCCATGGCGGCGTCCTGCGGTTGCGAACCTTCCTATCGCCGTCCCGCCCGCGCCCGGCAAGCGCTTCGACCGCGCCTAGACCCTCTGGTAAATCTCGGGCAAAGAACCTCGCCATGCCAGCCTTCGAACTCATCTCCCACGAACCGGCCACCGGTGCGATCCTCTGGCGCGGCCCGATCGGCGACGTCGACGAGGAAGTCGCCACCGCCCGCGCCAGCTGGGCCGCCTGGGCCGCACGCCCGCTCGCCTATCGCATCGAGACGCTGCGCCGCTTCGGCAACGTCGTCCGCCAGCGCGCCGACGCCTTCACCGATCTCATCGCCCGCGAAACCGGCAAGCCGCTATGGGAGGCCCGCACCGAGGTGGACTCGGTCGTCGCCAAGGTCGACATCTCGGTCAAGGCCTATGCAGAACGCACCGCGCAGCGCCGCATGGACGCGCCGATGGGCAGCCGCATGGCGCTGCGCCACAAGCCGCACGGCGTGCTCGCGGTGCTCGGCCCCTATAACTTCCCCGCGCATCTGCCCAACGGCCACATCGTCCCCGCGTTGCTCGCCGGCAATGCAGTGGTGTTCAAGCCGTCCGAAAAGACCCCAGCGGTAGGCGCCTTCCTGGTCGATTGCTTCCATGCCGCGGGCGTCCCCGAAGGCTGTATCCGCGTCGTCATCGGCGGCCCGGACGAGGGCAAGGCGCTCGCCGCGCATGACGGCATCGACGGCCTGCTGTTCACCGGCTCGGCGCGCACCGGCATCGCGCTCAACCGCGCCTTCGCCACCAAGCCCGAGAAGATCCTCGCGCTGGAGATGGGCGGCAACAATCCGATCATCGTGTGGGAATCGCCCGATCTCCACTCCACCGCCGCCCTGATCGTGCAGAGCGCCTTCACCACCGCCGGGCAGCGCTGCACCGCCGCGCGCCGCCTGATCGTCGACACGCGCGTCTACGATGCGGTGATCGAGCAGGTGAACAAGATCTGCGCCAAGATCATCGTCGACGAACCGCACGCCACCCCCGCCCCGTTCATGGGCTGCGTGATCGACAACGAATCCGCCGACCTGCTGACCGAAAGCTTCCTCGAACTGATGATGCGCGGCGGCCGCCCGATCCGCCACCCGGAACGCCTGATCGAGGGCCGCCCGTTCCTCACCCCCGGCCTGATCGACACCACCGACATGAACGATCGCCCGGATATCGAATTGTTCGGCCCGATTCTGCAGGTGATCCGCGCCAACACCTTCGACGATGCCATCGCCGAGGCCAACAACACGCGCTACGGGCTCAGCGCCTCGCTGATCAGCCAGAATCCCGAACTCTACGACCGCTTCTGGGCCAATGCCCGCGCCGGCATCGTCAACTGGAACAAGCCGACCAACGGCGCCAGTTCGGGCGCCCCGTTCGGCGGCGTCGGCTGGTCCGGCAACCACCGCCCCAGCGCCTATTACGCCGCCGATTACTGCGCCTATCCGGTAGTCAGCAACGAAGCCGACCAGGCCCGCGCCAGCATCGGCATCGGCCTGCGCGACGGCTAACCGCCCCCGGAACCGTCACCCCACCACCCCGTCATCCCAGCGAACGCTGGGATCCAGAGCCCCAAGCGCCCCCGCCCGAGATACTCTTGCACCCCCCGCCATCACCCCCTAGCCCCCCACCATGCGCATCCTCCCAGCCCTCCTCGCCCTGACGCTCGCCACCCCCACGCTCGCCGCCCCCACGCTCGCCGCCCCGCCACGCAAGCCCAGCGGCATCGTCCGCGTCCTGCTCGCCACCGCGCAAGGCAAGATCGTCCTCGCGCTGGACACCCGCCGCGCGCCCGAGACGACCAAGAACTTCCTCGCTTATGTCGATGACGGCCGCTTCGACGGCGCGGTGATCTACCGTGCCGCGCGTAGCAAGAACGCGCCGCAATACGGCTTCATCCAGGGCGGCATCCGCACCGACGCACGCCGCATCCTGCCGCCGTTCAAGCACGAACGCACCGACCGTACCGGCATCCGCCACACCGACGGCACGATCTCGATGGCCAGGCGCACCGAGCCCAATTCCGCCGGCGGCAATTTCTTCATCACGGTCGGCGCACTGCCCAGCTTCGACGCCAAGGGCGACTTCCCCGGCTATGCGGCGTTCGGCCATGTCGTGCAGGGCATGGACACCGTAAAACGCATCCTGGCGCGCCCCACCGGCGGCGGCATGGGCGGCCAGATGCTCCAGCAATCGATCCGCGTGATCGGCGCAAGGCGGCTGGACGGCCCGCCCAAGCCGACCGGCCTGGTCAAACCCTGGCTGATCAAGAAGTAGCGGTCCCAGGCACCGGCTAAGAACGCACCCCCCTTTGCTCCCCGGCGAAGGCCGGGGCCCAGGCGGACAGGTGGCGGTTAAAGCGCCACGCACATCACAAACCGCCCACGACTGGACCCCGGCCTCCGCCGGGGAACGGCTTATCGCACCACGAGAAACCGCGGCGCATCATCCCACCCATTTCGTAACAAACCAACCCGTCACCCCGGACTAGTTCCGGGGTCCACCGCGCCGCAAGCTCTGCGACCGAGGCACCACCCGCATCGGAAGCCGCTGGGTGGACCCCGGAACAAGTCCGGGGTGACGCCGTGGCTGGAGCACCTGAATATCGACCCCCCTCCCCCGTTCGTCCTGAGCCTGTCGAAGGACATGCCCACAAACCACAGCCCGCGAACAGCCGCCCTTCGACAAGCTCAGGACGAACGGAGGAAAGTACCGCCGCACCCAAGTTCAGCCCCCCAGCCGCACACCCCCAACCCTCACCCAAAACTCCGCTTGAACGTCAGCGTCGGCACGACATGCCGGCTCCGCTCGCGATACTCGATCAACGATGGCTCCCGCGTCCGCCGGTCGGGCTCATAAAAGGTCCGCCGCCGCCGGTTCTTGGCACTGGTCAGATTGTCCACCGTCAGGTTGAGCGAGGTCCGCGCATCCGGCCGCCATTCGGCAAACGCGCTCATCTCCGGGATCGTCCGGTAATTACGATCCGTCTCGTCGAGCCGGTAATTGGTCGATGCGGTGTCGGCGGTCGCGGTAAAACCCCAGGCGACCTTTTTCAGGTCCTGGCGGAACGTCGCCTCGCCATAGAACAGGCTGTTGCCCGAAAAGGGCCGCGAGCGCAGCGTGTACGGGTCCTTCACCGATGTCGACACATACGACCCGTACAGCGTCAGCCGCCCACCCTTGATCCCGAACGCGCCGAGCGGCGCGTCGATCCGGTTGCGAAGGATGAACGTGCGGCCATTGCCGAGATTGCCCGGCGCATCGAACCCCTCGGGCGTCGGCACCCGGTCCTGCACCAGCGACACGCGGTTGTATCCGAGCTCCAGCTTGTACAGCCCGTCGCCCAATATCTTGCGCTCCACCGTCGCCAGCGCCTCCCACGCGCGCTGCGGCACCAGATCGACATTGCCGCCATTCACCTGCCCGCTCGACAGCTCGGCGCCGCTGATGAAATCCTCGAACTGCAATTGCGCCACCGTGCGCTGCACGGTCAGCTGCGCCCGCCACTTGGCCGACGGTTTCCAGTCCAGCGTCACCTTGGGTTTGAGGAAGCTCAGGCTGCGCTCCGCCTCGGCATCCCCGGTCACCGTGATCCGCGATCGCTCCTGCGTCAGCCCCAGGTCGATGCGCAGCGTCCGCGACAGCGGCCGCCCGGCATTGACGAACGCCTCACCGCGCACTTCCTTCACCACTGCCTGGTCGACCGGCAGGTCGATGCGGATCGGCTGCCCGTCGCCCCCGAACGAGAACAGTTCGACGTCGCTGTCCAGCCGGTTGATCACCCCCTCGGCACCCGTCTCGACCGTCCAGCCGCCAAGCTTGGCGCGGCTCCACACGACGCGCAGCACCGTCTCCTCCAGCGTATCGCGCAGCGTCTGCGTCGATCCGCCGATCACATCGCTGGCGATGCGGTTGAACTCGGCATCCCGGCTGTCGCGGTTGCGCCGCGTGGCCAGACCGATCAGCTTCAACCCACCTCCGGCCAGCGGCCGTGTCACGTCACCACCCAGCTCATATTCGTCATAGTCCAGCCGCTGCGTCAGCCGATCGTCGCGCACTGCACCCGTCAGCGGCGTGACGTCGTTACGCTGCGTCAGCCGGTACCGGTCGATGAACACGCGGCCATTGGCGTGCGCGGTACGGTTGGTACCGTCTTCATACGCCCAGGAGCCCGCCACCGACACGTTCGGCTCGCCTTGCACGTTCACCTTGCGGCGGAATTCCTGCAACACGCCATCGGTCACGCTGACCAGCCGGTCGGTCCCTTCCTCGGTCGTCGCCCCGTTCTCAACCGTGACCGATGCGTTGAAGGTCGATTTGCCGCGCTTGACCAGCGCCGATGCGCTCCCCGCTGGGCGCACGGTACCGGTGAAATCGCGCAACGCCGCCAATTGCACCGTTCCCGCCAGCCCGCCGCCCGCGGTCGTCACCAGGTTCAGCACCTGCGACTTGCCCGAATAATCCGCGCCGAATTGGTCGCCCGGCCCCACCTCGATCCGCGCCACGCGGCTTGCCGGAATGCGCGCCAGGATCGTCTCCAGGCTCTCGCTCTTGGCGCTCGGCCGCTGCCCGTTGATCACGACATTGCCCGCCGTCTGGCCGAACCCGCGCACCGAGGAATCGACCGACTCGATCGCAAATCCCGGCACGCGCTCCACCATCTGCAGCGCGCTGGCCGGGGCATAACCAGCGAAATAGGCGGCGTCGTACACCTGCCGCCCGTTGGTGGTGCGCGATGTCGCGGCGGGTTGCACCGGCTGCGGCGCGGTGGTGGTGCCGCCGTCCGTCGATTGCGCGGTGGCCGGCATGGCTGCCGCACTGCTGCCGACAACTACCGCCGTGATCGTCACGCGGAGCACCGCTCCCATGCCGCATCGCTTCATACGTCACCCCCAACACCAACGACTACATCCGTAGTCGGTAGGTGTACTAATCAAGCAATACAGCAAAGGCAAGCGACGATCGTCGCCCCTATACGAGCCGCATCATGCCCCTCCCCCGGAGCATCGCTGCCCATACGAAAGTTTCCCTACCCCCGCCACAAGCAACCTTGGCGTTGCGCCCGATCCAACAGGGGACCATCTGACAGCGATGGCCAGTCTCCTCGATCCCACCGCCCGCGGGCGTGTCATCCTCGTCGGCGCCGGCCCCGGTGATCCCGGCCTGCTCACCGTCCGCGCGGTCGAGGCGCTCCGCCAGGCCGACATCGTCGTGCATGACGGGCTGATCGATCCGCGCGTGCTGGATATCGCGCCACCAACCGCCCAGCGCATCTCGGTCGCCAAGCAGCGCGCCCGCCACACCCTGCCGCAGGAGGCGATCAACGCGCTGATCGTCGCGCATGTGAAGACCGGCGCGATCGTCATCCGCCTCAAGGGCGGCGATCCCTTCATCTTCGGCCGCGGCGGCGAGGAAGTCGAAGCGGTGCGCGCCGCCGGTTTGCCGGTTGAGGTGATCCCCGGCGTCTCCGCCGCGCTCGGCTGCGCGGCCGAGGCCATGCTCCCGCTCACCCACCGCGATCATAGCAGCGCCGTCAGCTTCGTCGCCGGCCAGTGCAAGGGCCTGGCCGATCAGGACTGGTCGGGCCTCGCCGGCCAGGGCCGTACGCTCGTCATCTATATGGGCGTCGCCACCGCCACCGACATCGCCGACAAATTGATGGCCGACGGCGTCGCCCCGGACATGCCCGTCGCCGTGTTGGAAAAAGGCACGCTCGTCGGCCACCGCGCGATCAAGACCCTGCTCGCCGATCTCGGCCAGATGGTGGAGCGCGAAAAGGTCGCCAGCCCGGCGATCATCGTCGTCGGCGAAGTGGTCGAACTGAGCGACGCCGAAGACAAACTCGCGCGCTGGGCGCGCATTGCGGAAGCAGCAGTATGAAGCTCCTCACCGGTAACGATCTGCCGACCGGCGACGTCGTGTGGTGGACCGGCCAGGGCTGGTCTCGGCACGTCGAGGATGCCATCGACGTCGCCGACCAGGGCGAAGCGATCCTCCGCGCCGAGGAAGGCGCAAGGCGGGTCAACGTCCCCTACGTCATCGACGCCACCTTGACGGCGGACGGCCCCCGCCCCGCCCACATCAAAGACCGCATCCGCGCTTTGGGCCCCACGGTACGCCCGGACCTGACGCTGAAGCCCGCCGATCCAGCCGCCGGCAGCTGGGTGATATGAGCGTCGCCTCCCATCAAATGCTCCAATCTCCGTTCGTGCTGAGTAGAGACCGAGTAGCCCGTAGGGCGTATCGAGGGCTCGTATCGAAGCATCGCCCCGATCGCCGCTTTGTCCTTCGATACGCGCCGTCAACAAGCTCAGTCGCTACTCAGGACGAACGGGTCCTGTTGGGAACACCGAATGTATAAATACGACACCTACGACCAGCAGATCGTCGACGCCCGCGTCGAGGAATTCCGCGACCAGGTGAAGCGCCGCCTCGCCGGCCAGATCACCGAGGATCAGTTCAAGCCGCTGCGCCTGATGAACGGCCTCTATCTGCAGCTCCACGCCTATATGCTGCGCGTTGCCATCCCCTATGGCACGCTCGACAGCCGCCAGATGCGCATGCTCGCGCACATCGCGCGCAAATATGACCGCGACTACGGCCATTTCACCACGCGCCAGAACCTGCAGTTCAACTGGATCAAGCTCGAGGACACGCCCGACATCCTGGCCGAGCTCGCCACGGTCGAGATGCACGCCATACAGACGTCCGGTAACTGCATCCGCAACATCAGCGCCGACCAATATGCCGGCGCCGCCGCGGACGAGGTCGCCGATCCGCGCATCTGGGCCGAATTGCTGCGCCAGTGGAGCACCTTCCACCCCGAATTCACGTACCTGCCTCGGAAATTCAAGATCTGCGTGATCGGTGCCGAGGAGGATCGCGCGGCGATGCGGCTGCACGATATCGGCATCCAGATGGTGGTGCTTGACGGCGTGCTCGGCGGCCGTATCCATGTCGGCGGCGGCATGGGCCGCACCCCGATGATCGCCCCCGAGATCCGCGATTTCGTCCCCGCCGACGATCTGCTGAGCTATCTCGAGGCGTGCCTGCGCGTCTACAATCGCTACGGCCGTCGCGACAATATCTACAAGGCGCGGATCAAGATCCTCGTCCACGAGATCGGCGCCGACGAATATCGCCGCCAGGTCGAGGAGGAATTCATCGCCGTGAAGGCGCTCGGCCTCGATCCGCCCAAGGCCGAGTTCGACCGCATCACCGCCATGTTCGCCGATCCCGCTTTCGCGCCCGAGGACGGTGCCGTCGTCGATCGCAGCGATCCCGATTTCGCGTTGTGGCTCGATCAGAACGTCAAACCCCACAAGCAACCGGGCTATGCGATCGTCAACATCAGCCTGAAGCCGCAGGACGGTATCCCGGGCGACGCCACATCGGCGCAGATGGACCTCATGGCCGACCTGGCAGAACGCTTTAGTTTCAATGAGTTACGCGTAACCCACGCCCAGAACATCGTACTCCCACACGTCCATAAGCGCGACCTTCATGAAATTTGGACCGCCCTAGACGCCGCCGGCCTCGCACCCGCCAATCTCGATCTGATCAGCGATATCATCGCCTGCCCCGGCCTCGATTATTGCAGCCTCGCCAACGCCCGCTCGATCCCGCTCGCGCAGAAGATCACCACGCGTTTCGCCGATCCCGCCCGCCAGCGCGACATCGGCGAATTGAAGGTCAAGATCAGCGGCTGCATCAACGCCTGCGGCCATCACCACGCCGGTCACATCGGCATCCTCGGCGTCGACAAGAAGGGCGTGGAGAACTTCCAGCTCTCGCTTGGCGGTTCGGGCGCGGAGGATGTCAGCCTCGGCAAGATCACCGGCCCCGGCTTCGACGAAGACGGCGTGGTCGATGCAGTCGAACGCGTCACCGACACCTATCTCGGCCTGCGTGAGGATGGCGAACGTTTCCTCGACACCTATCGCCGCGTCGGCATGGCCCCGTTCAAGGAGGCGATCTATGGATGATCAGTCCACCAAGCCGAGCGACACAGGCACCCTGCTCCGCTTCCGCAACGACGATCCGCATGACGAACCCGCCGTCACGCTCGACGCCTTTCTCGGCCAGACCAACGCGACTGCTGTGCGCATCGAAGCAGGTGACGACGTCCGTGCATTGATCCCCCATCTCGGCCAAATCGCGCTGGTCGAAGTCAGCTTCCCCTCGTTCCGTGACGGCCGTGGCTACAGCGCCGCGCGTATCCTGCGTGAGGCGGGCTATGCCGGCGAACTCCGCGCGCAGGGCGACGTGCTGGTCGATCAGTTGCTGCCGATGCGCCGCTGCGGCTTCGACAGCTTCGCGCCTGAATCGGAGATCGACGCCGCAACGGCGAAGGCCAGCCTCGCGCGATACGACAACGTGTATCAAAAGGCGGCCGACGGCCGCACGCCAGTATGGCAATTCCGGCATGGCTGAAGCCGCGCGCGTTCTCGACTATGTCGACGTAACCCCGTTCACCAAGGTGGACGCGGCCGAAATGAACGCGCGCTTCGTCGGCGTGTCCACGCAGGACATGCTGGCCGAACTCCTCGCCGCCGAACTCAAGGGCCGCATTGCCGCCGTATCCTCGTTTGGCGCGGAAAGCGCCGTCCTGCTGCACATGGTCGCGCAGATCGACCCCGACGTGCCAGTGATCTTCATCAACACGCAAAAGATCTTCGGCGAAACCCTGCAATATCGCGACGAACTTTCCGAACGCCTCGCGCTCAACGACCTGCGCGTCTTCCGCCCCGACCCCCGCCTCCTCGCCAAGAAGGACGCGACCGGGCTGCGTTGGAACTACGACCCCGACGGCTGCTGCGACCTGCGCAAGGTCGAGCCGCTACGCCGCGCGCTCGCCCCGTTCGATGCGTGGATCTCCGGCCGCAAGGGCTTTCAGGCCGGCACCCGCATCACCATGCCGCGCTTCGAGGAAGACGAAGGCCGCCTTAAGCTGAACCCGCTGGCGGAGTGGGACAAAGCGCGGCTGGAGGCCTATTTCGCCGAACACCAACTGCTCCGCCACCCGTTGGAAGTGCAGGGCTATCCCTCGATCGGCTGCGCCCCCTGCACCAGCAAGGTGCAGCCTGGCGAAGACCCCCGCGCCGGCCGCTGGCGCGGCTGGGACAAGGTGGAATGCGGCATCCACGTGCCCGAGAAGCCGGGCGAAGAACCGGTTTTTTAAAGCTCGGCACGACCGGTGCGCCGAGCGATCGCACAGTATTCAGTTCCCGGCGAAGGCCGGGGCCCAGGCGGACAGGTCCACATAACGGAAGCGCTGCGCACGCCATGCACGTCCCGCGACTGGACCCCGGCCTGCGCCGGGGAACACCATTGTTCCGCAGGCTAACCGGTGCCCACTTACCAACCACCACAACCAGGCGTGGGCGTGGGCGTTGGCTCGCCCCCGCAATCACAAAGCCGGCCTCAATATCCACTCCCCACAAAATCCGAGAACCGGGTGATGCTCGGCTCGAACTTCAGCACCACCTTGCCCGTCGAACCATGCCGCTGCTTGGCCACGATGAACTCGGCCAATCCGAACACCCGCTCCATGTCCGTCGCCCAGGATGCGTGATCCTCGAAGATCTTCGCACTATCGCCTTCCGTCGGACGCTTCGGCTCCTTGGCCGCCACGTAATAATCCTCACGAAACACGAACATCACGATGTCGGCGTCCTGCTCGATCGATCCCGATTCGCGCAGATCCGACAGCTGCGGGCGCTTGTCTTCGCGCTGCTCGACTTGGCGGCTGAGCTGCGACAATGCCAGCACCGGCACGTTCATATCCTTGGCCAGCGTCTTCAGTCCGCGGCTGATTTCGGAAATCTCCTGCACGCGCCCGTCGCCAGAAGCCTTGGCCGATCCAGTCAGCAGTTGCAGGTAATCCACCACGACCAGGCCGATCTCGTTGTTATGCCGCCGCTGCAGCCGCCGCATACGCGTGTGCAGCGCGCCGATTGTCAGACCGGCCGTATCGTCGATGAACAGCGGCAGGTTCTCGAGGTCGGCGGCCGCTGCCGCCAGCTGGTTGAACTCCGCGCGGCTGATCTTGCCCATGCGCAACGCCTCGCCACTGATCCGCGCCTGCTCGGCCAGGATACGAGTCGCGAGCTGATCGGCAGACATTTCCAGACTGAAAAAAGCGACCTTGGCGCCAACCGACGCCGCATGTTCGATGCCATCCTGCCGATCGCGCATGTAGCGCTGCGCGGCGTTGAACGCGATATTGGTGGCGAGCGCGGTCTTGCCCATGCCCGGGCGCCCGGCGAGGATCATAAGATCGGAATGATGCATGCCGCCGATCTTGGCATTGATGCTGTCCAGCCCCGTCGTGATGCCCGACAAATGCCCGCCCGAATTCAGTGCCTTTTGCGCCATCTTCACCGCAAGCGTTGTCGCCTGGGCGAAGGTCTTGATCGCGCTCTCCGTGCCGCCGTCGGCAGCAACCTTGAACAGCTCTTCTTCCGCCAGCTCGATCTGGCTGCGCGGGTTGACCTCCTCCGACGTATCCATCGCCCGCTCGACCAGTCCGCGCCCGACCGTCACCAGCGTGCGCAGCATCGCAAGATCGTAGATTTGCTTGGCGAACTGCCGTGCGCCCAACAGTCCGGCACCGCTGCCGGTCAGCTGCGCCAGATAAGCCGGCCCGCCGAGTTCGCGCATCCCGGCATCGTTGTCGAACATCGGTCGCAGCGTCACCGGCGACGCCAGCATGTCGTTGGCCCGCGCCGTCTTGATCGCGGCGAAGATGCGCCCGTGCAGCGGCTCGAAGAAATGCTCCGGCTCAAGCTTGTCGACTAGGTCGTCTGCCAGGCGATTATCGATCATCATCGCTCCAAGCATCGCTGCTTCTGCCTCGACGTTCTGCGGCAGGGCCGTGGTTTCGGTAAGGGGCGTGATGGGGATGATGGAAGCCATCGGTTGGTAATAGCCCCGTGCGCGTTCGTCTCAACCCGCTTTGCGTTCAGCTGCCTGTGGAAAACGCGAGCAGAACGCTGCGGCGAGAGTTGCCAAGAGACACGGATTGTCCCCCGCGCGCTTCCCTTATAGGGCTTGTCGATGGCCGACTGGCGGATCATCAACGTCGAGCTGGACGAACGCACCATTCTATGGCGATCGGCCGATATCGAGCAAGAACGCCGCATTGCGATCTTCGATCTGATCGAAGGCAATCATTTTGCGCCGCAGCGCCAGCATGCCGACGGCTATGCCGGCCCCTACCGTATCACCTTAAGCGTGGCGGAAGGTCGCTTGGGTATCGCCATCCACCGGCAGGACGACACCCATTTGGAAACGCACATTCTCGGGCTTGGCCGCTTTCGCCGTCCGATCAAAGACTATTTCGCGATTTGCGATAGCTATTACGATGCCATCCGCAACGCCGCGCCATCGCAAATCGAAACGATCGACATGGCCCGTCGCGGTGTCCACAACGAGGCCGCAGAATTGCTGAAGGATCGCCTGGTCGGCAAGATCGACATAGATTTCGAAACCGCCCGCCGCCTCTTCACGCTGATCTGCGTGTTGCATATCAAGGGCTGACGACACCATAAAATCGATCGGCTTTTGAACGCGGTGTTGGCGGAGCAGAAAGCGGCTCTTGCTCCGCAACGTCACCCACGCAAACATCGACCACCTTCGATGACGGACATACAAAGATGCTCGATGACGATCTCAAAGCCCGGCTGATCGACGTGGCACGTGATGCTGCCACGCGGGCGTACGCGCCTTACTCGAACTTTGCCGTGGGCGCGGCGGTGCTGTTGACCGACGGCACCATCGTCGCAGGGGCCAATTTCGAGAATGCCAGCTACGGGCTGTCGCTTTGTGCCGAAACGGTGGCTCTCGCGACGACAAGCAGCGCCGGACGGCTGGCGGACGTCGTTGCAATCGGTGTTATCGGTGGCGCCATCCGCGGCGGCAAAGTGACGGGCAACGAGCCCATCAGCCCGTGCGGCCGCTGCCGGCAGGTCATCAACGAAGCTGCGCAGATCGGCCATCGCGATGTCGAGATCCTCTGCGGCAGCGCGGAGGGTGATCTGGTCACCCGCCATCTGTGCTCGGACCTATTACCGCACGCTTTCGGACCAGCCGATCTCGGCGTCGCCTGACCCGCCCGCAGTAATGCAACCAATCTAATGCTTGTTCGGCCTTGATCGTCCGCGGCAAGGTCGGCCCCAGTAGGAGAGAAGAATGTCCGTAATGTCCGACCGCTGGATTCGTGAGCAGGCGCTGACGACCGGAATGATCGAGCCGTTCGTCGACGGCCAGAAGCGCGATGGCTGCATCAGTTACGGATTGTCCTCCTACGGCTACGACGCTCGCGTGTCGGACGAATTCAAGATCTTCACCAACATCGACAGCGTGATCGTCGATCCGAAGGATTTCGCGGCGAACAGCTTCGTCGATCGCCGGACCGACGTGTGCATCATTCCGCCCAACAGCTTCGCGCTTGCCCGCACAGTGGAATATTTCCGTGTGCCACGCGACGTCTTGGTGATCTGCCTCGGCAAGTCGACCTACGCGCGCTGCGGGATCATCGTCAACGTGACCCCGCTCGAGCCCGGCTGGGAAGGCCACGTCACGTTGGAATTCTCCAACACCACACCCCTTCCCGCCAAGATCTACGCCAATGAAGGCGCGTGCCAGTTCCTGTTCCTCCAGGGCAACGAGCCATGCGAGGTCAGCTATGCCGACCGCGCCGGCAAGTATATGGGGCAGCGCGGCGTCACGCTGCCCAAGATTTAAATGACTGGCGGCGGCACCCGCCGCCAGTCGTTTATCATCAGCGTTGCGGCGTCAGCGCGATGACAGTTTCACATCGGCGAGCCGGCCTAAGCCGGTCCGGGCGATCGCGTGCGACCCGACGATGCGATCGGACGACATGTCCATCATCACCTCGGGCTGGCCGAGCACCATGTCGTACAAGCTCCGCGCCTGATCCAAGCGACCCGTCTGCTGGTACACAGCGGCAAGGTTCAACATCAATTCGGGGCTCTGCGGGAATACGCGGCGTTCCGCCACCAGCGTCTGTTCGGCTCGCTTAAGGTCGCCCGAGACGATCTGGCTATAACCGGTTCGCTGCTGCGCGCTGGCGGAGAACGGCGTAGCTAACGCCGCGAGCGACAGACTGACTACAAAGAAGCGCATGATCGGTCTCCTAACCGCCCTCTCGACTTACAAGAGGTTTCATTTTTATGACACTGGAGTGTCACTTTTGTGAAATGCATGCAAGCGTCGTCGTGTCGCAACATGGTCACTATTATCGCTGATCCTTCACGCGGATCAGCCACCTTCAAGCACAAAAAAAGGCGGCCCCGAAGGACCGCCCGATCTTTGCCTGATCTGAAAATCAGAAGTCGTTACGATACTGCTCGTTGCCGATGAAGCCAAGCTTGGCGACCCCGGACCGTTTGATGACTGCCAGTACCTCGTCCACCTTGGCGTAACGCGCCTGCGGGTTCGGCTGGAAGTGCAATTCCGGCTCCGGATTGATCTGCGTCGTCTGCTCCAGATACTGCTGGAGCGTTACCGTGTCGACCGGCGAACCATTCCAGGAAACGGTACCTGTCGGATCGATGGTGACCTTGTTCTTCTGGGGATCGACGGCCTGCTGCTTCGCATTCGGATCATTGACCGGAAGGTCGACCTTCACCGCATGCGTCTGAATCGGGATCGTGATGATGAACATGATGAGGAGCACGAGCAGGACGTCGATCAACGGCGTCATGTTCATTTCCATCATCGGTTCGCCGTCGTCGGAACCGCCGCTCATTGCCATATTATGTTACTCCTGAGTCTTGCGGGTAGATCAAAGACGCGCCGTGCCGCCACCGGGAGGTGGCTCGGAGATGAATCCGACCTTCGCGAAACCCGCCATCTGCATCGTGTAGATCGCGCCACCGATGCACTGATACGGGGTGTTGATGTCCCCGCGAATATGCGCTTCCGGCAGTTCCAGCGCCGGGTTGCCTACGCCGCCCTGACGCTCGATCTCGACCTTGAGCTTTTCGACTGCGCGGTCCAGCAATTCCTGGTGGGTGACGCGCGTCATGTTCCAGTACACCGCGCAGGTGCCGTCTCCGGCCGTCGTGATCGACAGCGAGACGTTCTCCGGCTTGGTGGTCGTGGGATCGAAGGTGACCGATGGCAGCTTGACCTTGACCGCCTGGATTGCGACCGGAACCGCGATCAGGAAGATGATCAGCAGCACGAGCATCACGTCGACCAACGGCGTCGTGTTGATGTCGGACATCGGCTTGTCGGTATTGCCGCCACTACTAATTGCCATTGAGGGCTATCCCTATCCATTCAGTCGCGCCGCAGGATTCGTATCCGGCGGCGAAGGAAGAACCGCGAGCGTCGCCCGCGGCCCATCCGTCAGTTTATGCGCGCGGCGCGGTACCGGTCTGACCGACAGCGGTCGTGGCACCCGGCTTCGCACCGGTCACCGGTGCAGAAGTGGTCCGCGAGACGGGACGAACAGCGCCGCCCGATGCGAGGAAGCCGAGCACGTCGTTCGAGAAGGCAGCGAGGTCTTCTGCGATCGACTTGTTGCGGCGCTGCAGCCAGTTGTAGGCAAGCACGGCCGGAACGGCCACGGCAAGACCAAGTGCAGTCATGATCAGTGCTTCACCAACCGGGCCGGCAACGGCGTCGATCGATGCCTGACCAGCCGCACCGATCTTGATCAGTGCGCGGTAGATGCCGATAACCGTACCGAACAGGCCGATGAACGGTGCAACCGAACCCACCGTCGCGAGGAAGGCGAGACCGCCACCCAGCTTCGAGTTGATCGCAGCTTCCGAACGCGCCAGCGAACCGTGCAGCCAGTCATGTGCCTCGACCGGATCGGTCAGCTGGGTGTGCTGCTCCTGCGCAGCCAGGCCGTCGTCGACGATCTGACGATAGGCCGAGTTCTTGTCGAGCTTGGCAGCGCCTTCGCGCAGGCTGTTCGACGACCAGAAGCCCTGACGCACACGCTTGGCCTGGTTCATCACCTTCTGCTGCTCGAACAGCTTGGTGAACATGATGTAGAACGACACGATCGACATGAACGCCAGGATGCAGAACACGGTCCAGGCGATCACACCGCCCTGCTGCAGTGCTTCCCAGAAACCGTACGGGTTTGCGCCGGCGCCGGCGGGTGCCGCACCTGCGGCGAGAATGGTGGTCATCATTGCGGTTAGTCCCTCTAGAATAGCATGAATTTTGCGGGGACCCGAGCCCGGGCCCCCGTCTCTGATCTTAGTCGGACGGCAACACCCACCGCACGGGCAGGCTGGTAGTCGTCGCGATGTTCTGGCCGTTCGAGTCACGAGCAGGCGTATAGCGGACCCTGCTCTTAGCAATACGACACGTGGTCGAATCCAGATCGCTATTGCCGCTCGACGTCGTGATCGAACAGTCGGTCACGCGACCATCGGGACCAACGCTGAGCCGGGCAACAACGCGACCCTGCGCTTCCGCGCGGATGGCTGCTGGCGGATAAGCATCGGGGCCAAAGTACCCAGCAACGTTACCCTTGAGCCCAGCCGCCTGCGAAACGCGCGGCGGTGCCGGCGGTGCGGGTGGGGCGGGTGGCGCCGGCGGTGCAGCGATCGGCGTATATTGAATCGACGGCGGCGGAGTTTGCACCGTCTGAATCACGACCGGAGGCGGATTCGGATTGCGCACGATCGGCGGCGGCGAAACAACCGGCGGCGGCTGCAACGGCGTGTCTGGTGGCGGGGGTGGCGGCTCATCCGGCGGCGGGGGTGGTGGCTCCTCGACGTCGAACGTGTTTAACTTTTCCGCAGCCTTCTTCACGTACTTGTACGCGAGGCCAGTTACGAAAGCGTATCCTATAACGGCATGGATGAGCGCGACGATAACGATCGCGACCACCTTGCTACCGCTCATCTTTTGGTCAGCATAGGCCATTCAGAAACGACACTCCTCAATCACGGCCAATTTGGCCCCGGTCATCGCCGGGCTTCCGCCTGCCATGGGTTAGTGTATCCTCAGACAGAGCCGAACCTCTATCGTGACGTAAACTACGACGCAAACGCTTTGTCGGACGCAACAAACGTACAAGCGCAACGCTGCAGATTTATTTCTGTATCATTAAGGTGCGCTGGGATAACGCCATCGGCATGCCACGCCCTCTCAAAACACTGCTGCTGACGGCGTTGATCGCCCTCCCCAACCCTGCCTCTGCGCAGTCGGCGGCACCGCCCGTCGCTGCCGCACCCGCCGTCTTTTATGCCGATTATGCCGATCTCGTGCTCGCCGCCCCGGTGATCGTCGATGCCACGATACGCAGTCTGACCCGAATCAAGGGTGCCGACGCGTTGGACGTCGCACCAGGACATGCCAGGCTTTATGTAGAGGCCGATGTCGCGGCACTAATCCGTGGCACGCAGCCGCTGCCGCCCCGGATCGGCTATGTTCTGGACGTCACGGCGGACGCGCACGGCCGGCTGCCGAATCTCAAAAAAGCACGGGTGCTACTGTTTGCCCGCCCCGTGGCGGGGAGCGCAGCGCAAATCCAGTTGATCCGCCCGGATGCGCAACGGGGATGGACGCCGAGTGCGGACGAACTCACCCGCCGCATCGCCACAGAAACGCTTGCCGCAGCGCCCCCGCCGGAAATTACCGGCGTCGGCAATGCCTTCCATGTGGCCGGATCGTTGCCCGGAGAAGGCGAGACGCAGGTCTTCCTCGCCACCAAGGATGCCAGGCCAGTATCGCTGAGCATCGTCCGACGGCCCGGCCAGGAACGGCGCTGGTCGGTTTCGCTCAGCGATGTCGTGGATCAGACCTCCGGACCGCCCGAACGCGACACATTGTTGTGGTACCGTCTGGCCTGCTCGCTGCCGGGCGCTTTTCCAGGCGACACTTCGACCGGCGAGGGCACCATCGCCGCCGAGGATTACCGCTTCGTCATCGAGTCGCTCGGGACGTGCGACCGAGGGCGCTGATTAGGAAACTGCGATCACCTGCCCGGTGGTGGATCCGGCGCGCGCCAGAAATTGCGCGGTCGCCACGATATTAGCGACGGTAGCCCCCGCCTTGATGTCCAGCGCGCAGATGCGGTGCCCAGGCGCGCGTTCCGCCGCCAGCGGCGCGATCGCCGCCAAGAGCATCGCCCGGTCGAGCTCGGGCGTCGTCGGCAGAACGAGCAGCAAGACAAATTCAGTCGTCGCCGCTCTGATGCCGGCAATCAGATCGGGCAATGCCAGGTCACTACAAAGCAACGTGGCCGGCTCCTCCTTGAGGGCATTATCGACGGCGGTCAGGATAGCGGCCTCGATCACCGGCGATGGCGCGTCAACGTGATGCCGATTGATTCGCCCGCCTCCGCAATCGCCAGCTTGACGATCTTGACCTCGGCGCGGCTAACACGCGCATCCTGCAGAAACAGCGTCTCGATGATATGATCG
This sequence comes from Sphingomonas endolithica, assembly GCF_025231525.1. NCBI lineage: Bacteria > Pseudomonadati > Pseudomonadota > Alphaproteobacteria > Sphingomonadales > Sphingomonadaceae > Sphingomonas > Sphingomonas endolithica. Next base: position 4,026,582 of record NZ_CP103057.1, on the reverse strand, counting down.
GCCACGCCTTCGATCAGCGTGAAGTGCTGCCCCTCCGGCAGCGCGGTGGTCGCGGCATGCTTCAGGTCGAGATAGTTCTTGGAGGCGCTAAGTGGCGTTTCTGGCGCAAAGTGCGCACGGCACTCCAAGTCGACGGTCATCGAGATCCTGAGCGGCTGCGGCAGATGCGTCTCTTCCGAATAGATGCCGGTCAGCACATTTACTTCGAGATCGTGCACTTCGAGGGTTAGACGATCATCCAAACGGCGACCTTTCCTTGGGTGTCGGTGATAGGCCGCGCCATAGCAGAAGCACGCCGATGGGAAAGGCGGACATGCATTCCGCTTGCCTTTGCGCACCCGGAGGCTATGCGCCCGGCGCTTTCCTGGAGACGCCTTGATGGTGACGCTGGTGCCGATTGCGGAGATTGCCGAGGAGCGGATCGAGCGATTGCTCGACGACGCCTTCGGGCAGGATCGTCATCTCCGCACGGCCTATCAAATTCGCGCCGGGATGGCCGCGTCGCCCGATCTAAGCTTCGCCGCTGTCGATGGCGACACGCTGATCGGCACGATCCAATGTTGGCCGATCGAGTTGCGATCCGACGATGGCCGGGAAGTGCCGCTGCTGATGCTAGGACCAGTTGCAGTCGATCCATCGCGGCAGCGCGACGGGCTCGGCCGTATGCTGACCGCCCGTGCGCTGGAAGCGGCGCAATCGGCCGCGGAGCCGATCGCGTTAATGCTCATCGGTGATCCCGAATATTATGGCCGCTTCTTCGGATTTTCGGCCGAGAGCACCGCCGGGTGGCGGACACCGGGCCCCGTCGAACGGCATCGCCTGCTGGCGCGCGGCGACATGGTGCCACGCGGGCCGGGCATGCTCGGCCCGAGGCGCACGACCACCTGACTGCTTGCCGCAGGAGCAAGCCGGGCCTACCGCGACCCTCATGCCCATGCCGCCGTTACCCGATCTCGCCACGCTCTCGCTCGCCGATATCGCTCGGCTGGCGGAGGAACAACGCCTGCCGCCGGTCGACCGATGGAGCCCCACCCATTGTGGCGACAGCGAGATGCGCATCGCCCGTGATGGCACCTGGTATCATCACGGATCGCCGATAACGCGCCCGGCGATGGTCCAGCTGTTCTCCACCATCCTGCGACGCGAGCCGGATGGCAAACACGTGCTGGTCACGCCGATCGAGAAGCTCGACATCGAGGTCGAAGAAGCGCCGTTCGTCGCCGTCGAGATGAAGGCGGAGGGTGTCGGCGCCCAGACGAACCTCGCCTTTCGTCTCAATACCGGTGAGCTGGTGACCGCGGGCCCCGAACACGCGCTGCGCTTCGAAGAGGGCACAGACGGGCCACGGCCCTATCTGCATGTCCGTGGCGGGCTGGAGGCGCTGGTCGCGCGCTCGATCTATTACGATCTGGCGACCATGGCGCTCGCCGGCGACGATCAGCCGCCGGGGGTATGGAGCGGCGGCGCCTTCTTCCCGCTCGAGCCCATTGCATGAGCCTGGCGGAAAGGCTGCGGCAAGCGCTGGCGGCTGGGCAGGACGGCGAACTGGCCTTGCTGACCGGTGATGTGCAGGACGAAGAGGTCGCGGGCGTACCCGCCTCGCCTGCCGCGGTGTTGATCGCCGTAACCGATCGCGCGGAGCCCGGCGTCCTGCTGACGGTGCGGACCGCAACGCTCAGCAAACATCCGGGGCAGATCGCCTTTCCCGGCGGTCGAATTGACGCGAGCGATGTCAGCCCGACTGCCGCTGCCTTGCGCGAGGCGCATGAGGAAATCGGCCTGCCCCCGCACACGGTGGACGTCGTCGGCATTGCCGATCGGTACCGTACTGTCACCGGGTTCGATGTCACGCCGGTGCTCGGCGTCGTGCCGCCCGATCTGGTGCTCGCCCCCAATCCGGCGGAAGTGGCCGATGTGTTCGAAGTACCGCTCGCGTTCGTGCTCGAAAACTCGAATCACTTGGCCGCAAGCGCCGAATGGCGCGGACGCACGCGGCATTTCTACGAGATCATGTGGGATGGTCGGCGGATTTGGGGCGCGACGGCGGCCATCATCGTCAACCTGTCGCGGCGGCTGCAATGGACGGCGTGATTGCGCGTGATGCGCCGTTCCTGCAGCGCGAGGGTCTGTCGGCACTGATCGACGCCTTGGGCGCGGACTCCGGGCAAGTGCGGCTGGTCGGCGGGATCGTGCGCGACACGCTGATCGGCATCGACGCCGCCGATATCGATCTCGCGACACGGCATCATCCCGAAGACGTGCTGCACCTGCTCGGACGCGCCGGGATCAAGGCAGTGCCAACCGGAATCGCGCATGGCACGATCACTGCCGTGCTTCCCTCGGGTCCAGTCGAGGTGACGACGCTCAGGCGCGACGTTGCAACCGATGGCCGGCACGCCGTAGTCGCCTTCACCGATGACTGGAGAGAAGACGCGGCGCGCCGCGATTTCACCATGAACGCTCTGTACGCCGATCCGCTCTCCGGCGAAGTGATCGACTATTTCGGCGGTCTGGGCGATCTCGCAGCCGGTCGGGTGCGCTTCATCGGCGATCCGCTGCAGCGCATCGGCGAGGACCACCTGCGAATCTTGCGCTATTTCAGATTCCACGCCCGATTCGGCGATACGCCCGATCAAGAAGCGCTCGCGGCGTGTACAGTGCGCGCCAACGACCTGATGGCGCTATCGCGCGAGCGGATTGCGACGGAGGTATTGAAGCTGGTCGTGGCGCGGCATGCTCCGCGTGTCATAGCATTGATGGTCGAGCGCGGCATCTTCCGACCGGTGTTGCCAGAGATCGGCGACGACGCCGCGAGGCGGTTGGCGGCGCTAGCCGAGCGGGAGGCAGCGGCCGCGGTGTCGCCCGATGCATTGCGGCGGCTTTGCTCCTTGATCCCCAAGGACCCCGCGGTGCTGGAGCATGTCGGCGCCCGACTCAAGCTGTCCAAGGCGGAGCGGCGGCGGATGGTCAGTTCGGGCGAGAATATCGATCTGCGTGGGCCGGAGATTCTGGCTTATCGTATCGGCACGGCGCTCGCGGTGGATCGGCTGCTGCTGTCCGATCGCCCGATCGAAGAGGTCGTCCGCGCAGCGGCATTCCACGCGCCCACGCTTCCCCTGAGCGGTGGCGCATTCGTCACGCGCGGGATCGACAAGGGCCCGGACGTCGCAAGGTTGCTGAAGCAGGTCGAGGAAGCCTGGATCGCGGAGGGCTTCCCGCAAGCTGGCCGAGTCGAGCAACTCGCCGATGCTGCGGTCGATCAGCTCCGTTCGAGCAGGAACGCGTAGGCGTCGATTGCTTCCAGGGGACGGGCATAGACATAGCCTTGGCCATAGGTGCAGCCGAGTGCCGCCAATGTCTGGGCCAGTTCGTTCGATTCGATGCCCTCGGCGGTGGTTCCCATGCCCAGCGCCTGGGCGAGGCTGAGGATGGCGCGGACGATGGCAATCTTGTCGCGGTCGGCGAGCATGCCGGTGATAAAGCTCCGGTCGATCTTCAGCACGTCGATCGGCAGGCGCTGCAGATAGGCCAGGTTGGAGTAACCGGTGCCGAAATCGTCCATGGCAATCGTCGCGCCGAGCGCCTTCAGGGCACGCATGATGTCCGCCGTTCGGTCGGGATCGATGACCAGCGCGCTTTCGGTCAGCTCGAGCGTGAAACGCCGCCCCTCCAGACCGTGCGTGGCCAACGCGCGTTCGACGATCGGCGCAATGCGATCGCGCTGTAGCTGGATGGCGGAGAGATTGACCGCCAGCTTTGCGCCGCAGTCCCCACCCGATCTTCGGTCCCAATCGGCCAGCGTCTCCGCCGCCTTGTCGATCGCCCAGCGACCGAGCGGCACGATCAACCCCGATTCCTCGGCGACGGGGATGAAGTCGCATGGCGAATGGTCGCGCCCTTCCTCGTCGGTCCAGCGCGCCAGCGCCTCGAAGGAGACGATCTTGCCCGTCGCCAGATCGCAGATCGGTTGGTAGGCGAGCCGCATCAACCCGTTCTCCACCGCCCGGCGCAGCGCGGTTTCGATGCCGAACTGTTCGCGCGCGATATCGAACGCCTGTGGCTGATACGATTCGGCCTTGCCGCTGACCTTCGAGCGCTTGACGGTGAATTGGGCGTGGCGGATCAACTCCCCGGCATCGGCGAGTTCCTCCGCGCCGAAGGCGATGCCGATCGAGACCGACATGGTGATCTCGAAGTCGGACAGGCGAAACGGCGTGCTGAGTGCTGCCACGATGCGATCGGCGACATGCCTAGCATCCCCCGGACCGTCCTCCAGCGTCAGCAGGATACCGAATTCATCACCGCCGGTACGTGCCAGCACGTCCTGCGCGCGCAACGCGCTCTTCAAGCGACGCGCGACGGTGATCAGCAATTCATCGCCCGCCATTGAGCCGAGGCAGGCGTTGACCCGGCTGAAGCGGTCGAGGTCGATCACCATCACCGCATACCGCGCGCGCTGTGCCGGATCGACGAGCTTTGCCTCCAGCCGATCGGAAAAGCCGGCGCGATTAGGCAGGCCGGTGAGGCTGTCCGTCATCATCTCGCGGCGCATATTGTCTTCGGTGCGCAGTTCGGAGGTGTGATCGAGCAAGGTGATCAGGCAGCGCTGCAGCTGGCTGCGCTCCAGCCGCGCTAGTGTGACGCGGTAATGCCGACAATCGATCGAATCGCCGAACTGCCAGCCGAATTCATCGTGCAGCAGATCGCCGTGCAGGAAAGCCTCGACGCGCCCGCCGAGAAGTTCGAGCAACGGTGCGGCGCCATCGGCCGTGCCGAGCCCCGCATGCTGGAAGGCAGTATTGCAGGCAGCGAGATCGAAGCGGTCGCCGCGCTGGACGACGAGCGCCGCGGGTATCGGCAACAGATTTATTGCCGCCGTGGCCAACCCCAAGCTCGGCACAGCGGAAGGCTCTTCCGCCAGCGGTACCGCCGGAGACTTGCGAAGCCTGCCCAATGCCTTGGTCATCATCATCAAGCATTATTGGTAATGCAAGTTAGTTAAGAGGAACTAAAGCTGCCTGACCGAAGCTATCTTAACGTTCTGCTTCGCGCGCGCCATGTTCCATCGTTGCGCGCAGGCGCCGCGATCCTGGAATCTAGAAACGATTGTCGCGCGGGAACCCCGTTGGCGGCATGCGACCGGCGGCCCCCCGGGCCGCCCGCCAGGCCGTCACGTCGGTTTCGGTTCGCGTGCGGCCCGTATCGCCGCCCATCGCCCAACTGAGCCCGTTGGCGAACACGAACGTCACGGCGTCGGACAGCCCGCCATCGCCGTAGCGCTGCAACTGCACCCCCTGCCCCTTGGACAGTTCGGCCAGCTCGGTGAGGGGGAACACCAGCAATCGGCGATTGTCGCCGATCGCGGCGACGTAATCCGCCGCTGGATCGACCGGCTTAACCAGTTTCAGTTTCGCCCCGGGTCGCGGCGTCACCACCGTCTTGCCCTTGCGCGTCTCGGCGATCGTGTCGGTCGCCTGCACGATGAACCCGCGCCCGTCGCTTGCCGCCACCAGCAATTTCTTCGCCCGGCTCGCCGGCAGCAATGCGACGATACCGACATCGCCGTCGAGATCGATCATCAGCCGCACCGGCTCGCCGAACCCGCGCCCGCCGGGCAATTTATCGGCACCTAACGTGAAGAACCGCCCGTTCTCTGCCGCGAGCAACAATTTGTCGGTCGTCTGCGCGTTGAAGGCGAACATCGGTCCGTCGCCTTCCTTGAACTTGAGCGCGGCCAGCGCCGCCTCATCGGCATGGCCCTTCATCGCGCGAATCCAGCCGCGTTCGGACAGGATCACCGTGATCGGCTCGCGCTCGATCATCAATTCCATCGGAATGTCGCGCGACGGCGCTGCCTCGGCAACGGTGGTGCGCCGCTTACCCAGCGGCGTCTCCGGCCCATAACGCTCGCGCAGCTTACCCATGTCGCGCTTCAACCGCGTGCGCTGCCGCGCCTCGCTGCCCAGCAACAGCTCCAGCCCGCTCTTCTCAGTCTCAAGCCCGTCGCGCTCTTTCCGGATCTGCATCTCCTCCAGCTTGCGCAAGCGGCGCAGCCGCATATCGAGGATCGCCTCGGCCTGACGGTCGGTCAGCCCGAACTCCGCGATCATGATCGGCTTGGGCTCGTCCTCGGTGCGGATAATCTCGATCACCCGGTCGAGATTGAGATAGGCGATCAGATAGCCGTCGAGCAGCTCGACCCGCTCAGCGATCTTGTCGAGCCGATATTGCGAGCGCCGCTGCAGCACGACGAACTGATGCTCGACCCAACCCTGCAGCGCCTCGCGCAAGGACATCACGCGCGGCGTGCGCATCTTGTCGAGCACGTTGAGGTTCAGGCTGACACGATTCTCGAGATCGGACAGCCGGAACAGGCTCTCCATGAGCATGTCGGGATCGACCGTGCGGCTGCGCGGCTCGATCACGATGCGGATCACCGCGTCGGATTCGTCGCGCACATCGGCCAGGATCGGCAGTTTCTTGTCGTTGATCAGCCCGGCGATCTGCTCGATCAATTTGCCCTTCTGGATGCCGTACGGGATCTCCGTGACCACCGCATTCCAGCCGCCGCCCTTCTCCTTCTCGATCGTCCAGCGCGCGCGTACGCGAAAACCCCCGCGCCCGGTGGCATAGGCCTCGGCGATCGCCGCCGGCGAATCGACCACCAGCCCGCCGGTCGGGAAATCCGGCCCTCGTACATGCTCAAGTACCTGCGCATCGCTCGCATCGGGCTGATCGATCAGCAGGATCGCCGCGTCGAACAGTTCGGCGGCGTTATGCGGCGGAATGCTCGTCGCCATGCCCACGGCGATCCCCGCCGCGCCGTTGGCGAGCAGATTGGGGAACAGGCCCGGCAGCAGTTCGGGCTCTTCGTCTTCGTTGTTGTAGGTCGGGCGGTAATCGACGGCGTTCTCGTCGAGCCCCTCCATCATGTCGATCGCGACCTGCGTCAGCCGCGCTTCGGTATAGCGATAGGCCGCGGCATTATCGCCGTCGATATTGCCGAAATTGCCCTGCCCGTCGACCAGCGGATACCGCATCGCGAAATCCTGCGCGAGGCGGACCATCGCGTCATAGACCGACTGATCGCCATGCGGATGATACTTGCCGATGACATCGCCGACGACGCGCGCGCATTTCTTATAACCTTGGCTCGGATCGAGCTTCAGCAGCCGCATCGCCCACAGCAGCCGGCGATGCACCGGCTTCAGCCCGTCGCGCACATCGGGCAGCGAGCGCGCGGTGATCGTGGACAGCGCATAGACCAGGTAACGGTCGGAAAGCGCACTATCGAACGGCGCATCGACAATGGCGTTGAAGGGGTCCTCGGGGTCTTTCACGGCGCTGGGCATTGATGCGGATTAGCAGCGTGCCGGGAGTTGCGCCATGGCATCGGCATGATCTTGCGCGATCTCGGTCAACAGCCAGTCGCGGAACTGCCGGATCTTGGGTGAGGTGCGGCGATGCTCGGGATACACCAGCCAATATGCCTGGCCTTGCGTGGCGACGTGATCGAATGGGCGGACGAGGCGGCCCTCGGCAAGATCGCCGCGCCAGAAGAACGGCGTGAGCAACGCAATGCCCTGCCCGGCGATAGCGGCATTGCCTTCCATCGCCTGTGAATCCAGCCGAACGCTCGGGCGGCGACCCGGCAGCTGTGCACCGCCGGCATCGGCCAGCCAATACACCCACCATGGATCCTCCGCGCCGACCAGCGGGAGATGATGCAGGTCGGCCAGCGACAGCGCGCCGCCATGGCGGGCAAGAAAGCCCGGGCTGCACATTGGCGTGAAATCGACCGGGAGCAGTAGATCGGCCAGCAAACCGGGCCAGGTGCCCAGCCCGGAGCGTACCGCCACGTCGACCGGATCGGCGGCGAAATCGACCAGCGAGTCACTGGTGTTGAGCCGCACCGCCATGTCGGGATGTGCCATCTGGAACCCGCCAAGGCGGCGGGCGAACCACGTATTGGCGAAGGTCGTTGAGGTCGATACGGTCAGCAGCGACACATCCTCCGCGCGCAGGGCGCCGAACGCCGCGTCGAGCCCGTCGAACGCATGCGACACGGCCGGGGCAGCACGACGCCCGGCCTCGGTCAGCACCACGCCGCGCTTTTCGCGCCGGAACAGCGGCACGCCGAGCCGCTCCTCGAGCAGCTTGACCTGATAGCTGACCGCCGCCTGTGTCATGCCGAGTTCGGCCGCGGCGATAGTGAAATTCTCATGACGAGCTGCTGCTTCGAACACCCGGACAGCGGATAAGGGCGGCAGGCGGCGCATGCCGAACGATAAGGTGGCCTTGTGTATCTTGTCGAATGATTTGTTGGCGAACACTGGCGGCGCCGCGCATGTTCCATGCATCATCAACGACAGCGACAAGGAACGATGCGATGCGCGACGATTTCCTGAGCGCCGACTGGGCCGCCGAGCATGGCAGGCTGAGCAGCGACATCCATAAGCTGATCAGGCGGATAGCGGCCGGCTATACTCGGCTTTGCGCACGGCAGTTCAGCGCGCCGTGGCGGCAGCCACCACGACGCCGCCAGAATCGAGCTTGAACGGCGGCATTGCCCGCCGTTAAGCCGTCGGCATGATCCGCCTTGCCATTTGCGCTTTACTCGCCTTGACCCCCGGCATGGCCGTTGCCGAAACCCCGACGCTGCTGACCTGGCCCGATCTGACGAAGCGCGCGCAGCCGAAGCCCGATGCGACGATCGCTTATGGCGACGATCATCTGCAGAAGGTCGATGTTTGGATGCCTACAGGCGACGCGCCACGTCGTGGTTTTCCGACCGTGCTGATGGTGCATGGCGGCTGCTGGACGACGAGCATCGCCGACCGCAGCCTGATGAACTGGATCGCTAACGATCTGCGCCGCTCCGGTATCGCGGTGTGGAACATCGATTATCGCGGCGTGGACCGCAGCGGCGGCGGCTATCCAGGCACGTTTCTCGATGTCGCCAAGGCGTCGGATGCGTTGCTGACCCATGCCAAAAGGTACCGGCTGGATACCAGGCGTGTGGTGGCGGTGGGGCACTCGGCCGGCGGACACCTCGCGCTGTGGCTGGCCGCGCGTGGGCGGCTGCCGAAAGACAGCGTGCTGCATGTCGCCCACCCGCTGAAGATCGCGCATGTCATTAGCCTGGGCGGCCTGCCCGATCTCGCCGCCACCGCAGCGAGCCCCGACAATGGCTGTGGAGTCGAGGTTGTCGGTAAGCTGGTCGGCGCACCGTCGCCGGCGCGGGCCGACGTGTACCGCGACACATCCGTGCCGCGGTTGCTGCCGTTCGGGGTGGGGCAGGATTTGGTCAATGGCGCAGAGGATCGCATCATCCCGCTCCGGCTCGGCACCGGCTATGTCGCGCACGCACGCGCGGCCGGGGATCGGGCGGAACTGCATGTCATGCCCGCGACGGGGCATGTCGAGCTGATCGCGCCGGAGAGCGCCGCCTGGGCGGAAGCCAAGCGGCTGATTTGGGCAGCGCTGCGGTGAGGCGGAGCGACGTATCTACTTAACTGGGGATCGCACACGATGTACCCCAAGCCGTCACCCCGAACTTGATCCGGGGTCCAACGTGCCGCACGCCCTGCCCTTGAACTCTATGCCTGTCGCAAGCCGCGTGGCGGACCCCGGAACAAGTCTGGGGCGACGGTTCGAGGATGGCCTGATCCCGGCAGCCCGATCATTGCTTTGTACGGTCGCAACACTCGGTTGACCGCTCCTATGGAACGGGTCATCATTCCCTAGCTCAATGATAGGGTATGGAGACGGACGATGCGTATCGGACTGATTTCTGCGGCAACGATCACCTTGGTCTCCGTCACCGCCTGCAGCCAAGCGCCGCAATCGCGCCAAAGCGAGACGATGCAGACCAGCGATGTCGCCGAAGCGCCCGGCATCAACATCACCGCCGCCCCCGGCGTCGCCTTCACCTACCGTTACGCCTTCCGCCTGCCGCCTAAGCGGATTTCCGCCGCGCAGGAACAGCACGCCGGCGCGTGCGAGAAACTGGGCGTCGCGCGCTGTCGCATCACCGGCATGCGCTATCAACTGATCGGCGAGAACGACATCCGCGCGATGCTCGCCTTCAAGCTCGATCCCACGCTCGCCCGCGCCTTCGGCAAGGAAGGCATCGCCGCGATCGAGAAAGCCGATGGCAAGCTGATCGACGCCGAAATCACCGGTACCGATGCCGGCGCGGAGATCGATACGCTGAGCAGCGGCAAGGCCCGCGCTGCCGACGAGCTCGCCCGCATCGACAAGCAACTCGCACGCGGCGATCTGCCCGCCAGCGAGCGCACCGAATTGCAACGCCAGCGTGCCGAGTTGGCCGGCGCCGTCGCTACCGCGTCAGCCGGCGTCGCCGAACAGCGCGCCAGCCTCGCGACCACGCCGATGACGTTCGATTACGAATCCGGCGCCGGCATCCGCGGCTTCGATGCCAGCGCGCCGCTCACCAGCGCGCTCGATACGTTCCTGTCCTCGGCACAGACGACGCTCGCCTTCGTGCTCGGCTTCCTCGCGATTTTCGGACCACCGGCGCTCGCCGCATTGCTGCTGTGGCTGCTGTGGCGCCGGCTGCGGCCATTGCTGCCCGAACGCCTGCGCCGCCCGAGCCAGGCGCCGGTTTCCCCTCGCCCGGCGGCAACGATGGTCCCGCCGCGCGGCGATGCCAGCGACGCTTAATTGCGCCTTCGCCGCGCTTTCTATATAGGCGCGCTCATTCCCGCCCCGGCCCGCGACTCCCGTGGGTGCGGGGCGCTCTTGTCGAAGGGTAATGCCATATGGCCCGCCGCCGCCAGATCTACGAAGGCAAGGCCAAGATCCTGTACGAGGGTCCCGAACCCGGCACGCTGATCCAGTATTTCAAGGACGATGCGACCGCGTTCAACGCCCAGAAGAAGGGCACAATCAGCGGTAAGGGTGTGCTCAACAACCGCATCAGCGAGCATGTCTTCACATTGCTCGGGCTGATCGGCGTGCCGACGCATTTCATCCGCCGGCTGAACATGCGTGAACAATTGATCCGTCAGGTTGAGATCATTCCGGTCGAGGTGGTGATCCGCAATGTCGCCGCGGGATCGCTCAGCAAGCGGCTGGGGATCGAGGAAGGCACGCAGCTGCCGCGGACGATCATCGAATATTACTACAAGGACGACGCACTCGGTGATCCGATGATCACCGACGAGCATATCGCCGCGTTCGGCTGGGCGAGCCAGGAAGAGATGCACGACATCGCCGACCTGGCGATCCGCGTAAACGACTTCCTGAGCGGCATGTTCGCCGCCGTCGGGATCCGGCTGGTGGACTTCAAGCTGGAGTTCGGCCGGTTGTGGGACAATGACTATGCCCGCGTGATCCTGGCCGACGAGATCAGCCCGGACGGGTGCCGGCTGTGGGACATGGAAACCAACGAAAAGCTCGACAAGGACCGCTTCCGCCGCGATCTCGGCGGCGAAGTGGAAGCGTATCAGGAAGTCGCGCGGCGCCTGGGGCTGCTGCCCGAGGGGGCCGATGGCGCGGTGCTCGACATGGAAAAGCACCGCAAGAGCAAAGAAAAATAAGCCCGCTTGCCCGCCCTGGGATGATACAGGGCGGGCTCGCGGTCAGCGGCTGATCAGCCGTGCGGGCGCATCACGACCTTGATGACGCCGTCTTCCTTGTCGCGGAACTTCTTGTACATTTTCGGTGCGTCTTCGAGGCTCGCGGGATGCGTGATGACGAAGCTCGGGTCGATGTCGCCCGCCTCGATCCGCGCCAGCAGCGGCTTGGTATAGGCCTGGACGTGGGTCTGGCCGGTCTTGATCGTCAGCCCCTTGTTCATCATAGCGCCGATCGGGATCTTGTCGCCCATCCCGACATAGACGCCCGGGATCGAGACTGTGCCACCCATGCGGCAGCTCATGATCGCCTCGCGCAGCACGTGCACGCGATCGGTCGCCAGGAACGTAGCCGCCTTCACCTTGTCGAGCACCGCATCGGCAGCGCCGTGCGCCGAAGCTTCGCAGCCGACCGCGTCGATGCAGCTGTCGGGGCCGCGGCCCTTGGTGCGGAATTGCAGCTCGTCATACACGCTGTCGACTTCGGCAAAGTTGATCGTCTCGGCACCACCAGCTTCGGCCATCGCCAGCCGCTCGGGCAGCTCGTCGATGGCGATCACGCGCCCGGCGCCCAGCATCAATGCCGAGCGGATGGCGAACTGGCCAACCGGGCCACAACCCCAGATCGCGACAGTGTCGCCCGGCTCGATCTGCGCATTCTCGGCCGCCATGTAACCGGTCGGAAAAATGTCGGACAGGAACAGCGCCTGATCGTCGGTGACGTTGTCGGGGATCTTGATCGGTCCGAAATCGGCCATCGGCACGCGCAGATATTCCGCCTGGCCGCCGCAATAACCGCCGAGCATATGGCTGAAGCCGAACAGGCCGGCGGGCGAATGGCCCATCGCCTTGATCGCAATATCGGCATTGGGGTTGGTGCGCTCGCAGGCCGAGAACAGGCCCTTCTGGCAGAAGAAGCAGTCGCCGCAGCTGATCGTGAACGGCACGACGACGCGATCGCCGATCTTCAGGTTGGTCACTTCCGAACCGACCGCGACGACCTCGCCCATGTTTTCATGGCCCAGGATGTCGCCGGCTTCCATCGTCGGCTGATAGCCGTCGAGCAGATGGAGATCGGAGCCGCAGATCGCGCATGCCGTCACCTTGATGATGGCGTCGCGGGGATGTTTGATCTCGGGATCGGCGACAGTGTCGACGCGAACGTCGCCTTTACCGTGCCAGACTAGGGCGCGCATGATGATTCTCCGTGGTCGGGGGGTGTATTGGCCGAACAGGTGGTGACACCGATCGTTCCGTCGGCACGCACATTGGCCGCGAGGTGCTTGCGGGCGCGGCGCCCGCCCGGCATAGCGGCGCCATCGCCACAAACCGGACGTAGAACATGAAACTCCGAATTGTCGTCACGCTGAAGAACGGCGTCCTCGACCCGCAGGGCAAGGCGATCCACAAGGCGCTCGACGGCCTTGGCTTTGCCGGCGTCAACGACGTGCGCGCCGGCAAGCTGATCGAGATGGACGTTGCCGACGATACCGGCGACACCGCGATCGACGAGATGTGCCGCAAGCTGCTCGCCAACACGGTGATCGAGAATTACCGGGTAGAACGCGCATGAAGGCGGCGGTGATCGTCTTTCCCGGATCGAATTGCGACCGCGACCTCGCGGTGGCGATCCGCGAAGTCGGCGGGGTCGCGCCGGATATGGTGTGGCACGGCGACAGCGAATTGCCGGAGGGACTGGACCTGGTCGCGGTGCCGGGCGGCTTTTCCTACGGCGATTACCTGCGATCGGGCGCGATGGCGGCGCGATCGCCGATCATGCGCGCGGTAACTGACGCGGCAGCACGCGGCATGCCGGTGCTGGGCGTGTGCAACGGCTTCCAGGTGCTGACCGAGGCGGGGCTGCTGCCGGGTGCGCTGATGCGCAATGCGGGGATCGACTTCGTCTGCCGCGATGTGTCGCTGGTGGTCGACAACACGCAGTCGCTGTTCACCGGCGGCTACGATGCCGGCGAGACGATCTCCGTGCCCGTCGCGCATCACGACGGCAATTTCTTCGCCGATGACGAGACACTCGATCGGCTGGAAGGCGAAGGCCGCGTCGCGTTCCGTTATGGCGAAAGCGTCAATGGCTCGGCGCGCGGCATTGCCGGCGTGCTGAATGCCGCCGGCAATGTGCTCGGCATGATGCCGCACCCCGAACGGCGCATTGAGAAGGCGCATGGCGGCAACGATGGCCGGCGGTTGTTCGAGGGGTTGCTGGCGGCGGTGGCATAAGAGGCAGTCGCCTCCGCGACTGATGGGCGGCCAGTCTCGGCATGAGCCGCTCCCCGGCGAAGGCCGGGGCCCAGGAGCGAAAACGCAGCGTGGCTGGCGCTGCGCTCCGTTACGACTGGACCCCGGCCTGCGCCGGCGCGCAGCAGTTTAAAGACGCGTCTTGAACGGCGTGAAATCCGTGTCGCGGTCGAACACGTCGATGCCTTCACGGCGCTTGAGGAAGCCGACCACCGCATAGGTGACCGGCGTCAGCAGCACTTCCCAGCCGACCTTCAGCACCCATTGCGTGACGAGCACGGTGAGCACGAGGTCCGTCGTCCACCCCGCCGCGCCCAAGAAGGCGAGCGGATAGAAGATCAGGCTGTCCATCCCCTGCCCGGCGATGGTCGAGCCGATCGTGCGCATCCACAGATGCTGTCCATTGCTCCACAATTTCATCCGCGCGAGCACGTAGGAATTGACGAACTCGCCCGCCCAGAAGGCGATCATCGACGCTAGCACGATGCGCGGCACCTGGCCGAACACGGTTTCGTATGCCGCCTGGTTGCCCCAGCTCGGCGCCGGCGGCAACGCGACGACGACCCAGGACATGAACGCCATGAACGCGACCGCGACGAACCCGGCCCAGATCACGCGCCGGGCGCGCGCATACCCATATACCTCGGTCAGCACGTCGCCGATGACGTAAGAGATCGGAAAGAACAGGATGCCCGCGCCGAACGGCCAGCTGCCGATCCCCGGCAGATCGACCACCGCGACCTTGCCCGCGCCGAGCACGTTGGAAAGCAGGATGATCGCGACGAACGCGGCCATGACGAAGTCGAAGTAGCGCAAATGGCCAGGCGCATCGGCGGCGAGCGGCGGCGGCCTGCGCTGATCGATCTCGTTCCCGCTCATGCGAGCCTGTATGAAGCCGGTTTCGCCGCCGCGCAATCCGCGCTATTTGGAGGCGTGCGCGCCCGTAGCTCAGTTGGATAGAGCAAGGAGCTTCTACCTCCTCGGTCGGGGGTTCGACTCCCTCCGGGCGCGCCAATTTTTGCGGCCACACCTTCGCGGCCGATCGGCGCCTTGGTCCACCCGATGGCCGCTTCCGACTTGGCGCGTTAAGTGATGTGGCCGTGAACCCCGGGATCGGCGGCACTCGTCCGACGGTGCAACAGCGCTTTCGAAAGTCGAAGACGCACCGGATAATCCACATACTTGTCCAGCATCCAGGCGAAGGCGCACAGGATTGCAACCAGTATGATACCGCTCCACGGCGCATGGTCGTGCAGGAAGGTGTTGCCCCGCCAGCCGTTGAAGGCGCGTATTGCGGTCCAGACCGGTGCATGAATGACGTAGACGGGGTAGGAAAGCGCCCCGAGCGCGACCGAGACCGAAAGCCAGTGGCCGGTCGGTCGTGAGCCGGCACCGAGCCAGACAATCCATGGCATGAACAGGACGATGACCGCCAGTTCGTACAGCCAGCCGGTCGGGGGGGCCGGCTTGAACAGCAAGGGCAGGATCAGCAGCGCGAACAACAGCGCGGGATGCAGCGACAAGCGCGTCGGCCGGACCAGCCAGAGGCGGTAAAGGCCAACACCCGCGAAGAACGAGAATACCACACGCGCCAACCCGCCGACGAAAGTGGCGCGCAGCGTGCCGTTATCGAGCGACCCGACGACCAGTCCGCTCGCGACCAGCCCTACGAACCCGAGAAGGATGATGCCCATGAGAAGCCTGTTGCTCAAACGTGGTGCCAGCGCCGCATAGACGAGATTGGCGACGAGTTCGAAGAAGAGCGACCAGTACGGGAAATTGATCGGGAACAGGTCATGGTTCGTGGGGTCAAATTCCGTCGGCGACGGCAGCATCAGCAGGTTCAGCGCAAGGTGTCCGTAAAATCCCGCATGATCTGGCGGACGTTGGTACGTCCACATGGCGGCCGCGCCCATTGCAAGACCGATCAGATAAAGCGGATAAAGCCGGATCAGCCGTGCCGTGACGAACCAACCGAAGCTTCCGCCGCCCGTGATTTTGCGCTCATAAGCGTAGGAAATCACAAAGCCGCTCAGGACGAAGAAGAAGTCTACGGCTGGGGCGACGTTGGCCGGGTGCAGCGTGTCGAGGTAGAATGAAAGGTGCATCGCAACGACCGCGATGGCGGCAATGCCGCGCAAACCGTTCAGAACGTCGAAAGTCTGTTTCGATTCCGCCGACGACGCCAATGCTCCACTCCCCAAGTGCACCATACGCATACATGATGACTAACTGGAATACTTCCGTCTACATCCTCGCGACGCTCGTATGATGTGACTCAAGGTCCGGCTCACATCGGTGAGACCCTCCGCGCAGCACTGGCAGCGTACGGTTGCGCTGAAGGCCTCTGCTAAAATTCGGAATGACACTGGGCGCCGTCTGTCCCAGCTAAAGACATCGGCAGGGCGAGCGTGCAAACTACGATCTCCGACGACCAGGAGTATTCGATGCCAACCCTGTCCATCCGTGCCGAGGCCATCGCCGCACTATTGGCCGCCGCTGTTCCTGCGCAGGCGAAACTCACTCCCGCCGAGACCCGCATGAGCGCGACCGTGGATGCCGAATATGAGCGCTCGGTCGCGTTGCTGCAGAAGCTGGTCGACCAGAATTCGGGCACCATGAACCTTCCCGGCGTCACCGCGGTCGGGCGGATGATGCGTGCCGAGCTCGAGCCGTTGGGCTTTACCGTGACCTGGAGGCCGCAAGACGCGGTGAAGCGCGCCGGGCATCTGATCGCGGTGAAGCGCGGCCGGCCGGGGGCGAAGAAGCTGCTGCTGATCGGGCATCTCGACACGGTGTTCGAACAGGATTCGCCGTTCCAGAAGTTCGTGCGGCGGGGTGAGGTGGCAGAAGGCCCGGGTGCGGGCGACGACAAAGGCGGCATGGTGGTGATGCTGGCCGCACTGCGCGCAATGCAGGCCGCGGGCACGCTGAAGGACGCCGACATCTCGATCATGCTGTCGGGCGATGAGGAAGATGCCGGCGACCCGCGCACTGCCTCGCGCACCGACCTGGTGGCGATGGGCAAGGTGGCCGACGTGGCGCTGGATTTCGAGGGTTTGGTGGTCGAGGACGGCCGCGACATGGGGTCGATCGCGCGGCGATCGTCCAACGGCTGGACGCTGACCACGACGGGCAAGACCGGCCATTCCTCGCTGATCTTCACGCCCGATTATGGCGACGGGGCGATCAACGAACTGGCGCGGGTGCTGGCGGCGTTCCGAACGACGCTGCCCGAGCCCAACCTGACGTTCAACACTGGGCTGGTCGCCGGCGGATCGAGCGCGGCGCTGGATGCTGACCGCGTGCGCGCGAGCGCAGCGGGCAAGGGCAACATCATACCCTCGACGGCGATCGCACGCGGCGATTTCCGGACGCTCAGCCCCGAGCAGACCGCCCGCGTGAAGGCGAAGATGCTGGCGATCGTCGCCCAGCATGCGCCGGGGACGGGCGCCACGCTGACGTTCGACGATGGCGCCTATCCGGCGATGGCGCCGACGCCGGGCAACAAGGCGCTGCTGGACGCGCTGAACGGCGTGAACGCCGATCTTGGACTGCCGACGATGGCGGCGCTCGATCCGTTGAAGCGCGGTGCTGGTGACATATCGTTCGTCAGCGACGATGTGGACGGGCTGGTTGGGCTCGGCACGGCGAGCCATGGTGATCATGCGCCGGGCGAGACGGTCGATCTGGACAGCATCAAGCGCCAGGCAAAGCGCGCGGCGATCCTGATGACGCGGCTGAGCAGCGCGCGCTAACGTACCGCAGTGTATGGCGTTTGCGGCGTGCCCGCCGGAGCGCTACATCGACCGGCATGACCGAGATGCATAGATTCCACTCGATCCACAGCCACGGGCTGATCCGTGTCGGTGCCTGCACGCCGCGCGCGACCGTCGGCGATGCCGCGGCCAATGCCGAGGCGGCGATCGCACTGGCGCGCGAAGGACATGACAAGGGCGCGGACCTGCTCGTCTATCCCGAGCTCAACCTCACCTCGTATGCGATCGACGATCTGCACCTGCAGACCGCGCAGCAACAAGCGAGCGAGGCGGCGATCGCCGCCGTGGTGGCGGCGAGCGTGGATCTGCGCCCCGTGCTGCTGCTGGGCGCCGCCATCCCGCGCAACGGTAGGCTGTACAATTGCTGCGTGGTGGTGGCGCGCGGGCGCATCCTGGGCGTCGTGCCGAAGACCTTCCTGCCCAATTACCGCGAATATTATGAGAAGCGCTGGTTCGCCAGCGGTGCCGGGATCACCGGCGCGTGCCACATCAAGGTCGCCGGGCAAACCGTGCCGTTCGGCACCGATCTGATCTTTGCGGCCAGCGACCTGGAGCCTTTCATCTTCCATGCCGAAATCTGCGAGGATTATTGGGCCCCCACCCCGCCCTCGACCGCCGGCGCGCTCGCCGGCGCGCTGATCTGCTGCAACCTGTCCGCCTCCAACGTCACGATCGGCAAGTCGCGCGAGCGGATGATGCTGTCGGCGTCGCAAAGCGCGCGGGCGATCTGCGCGTATGTCTATGCCGCTGCGGGACCGGGGGAGAGCACCACCGATCTCGCCTGGGACGGCCAGGGCACGGTCCACGAACTGGGCGAGTTGATCGCCGAATCGCAGCGCTTCGGCAGCGATCCCGAATTGCTGCTGGCCGACGTCGACGCCGAGCGGATCGCGCAGGAGCGGATGCGTAACGGCACGTTCAACGATGCCGCGCGGCTGGCGGGTGACCCGGAAACGGCATTCCGGCGCGTGTCGTTCGAGCACCAGCCGAACTATGCCGATACCGGATTGCTGCGCGCGATCCGACGCTACCCGTTCGTGCCCAACACGCCCGAGAAGCTGGATGCCGATTGCTACGAGGCGTTCAACATCCAGGTCGAGGGGCTGCTGAAGCGCTTCACCGCGGCGCGCGCCGAGCGGCTGGTGATCGGTGTATCGGGTGGGCTCGATTCGACCCACGCGCTGATCGTCGCAGCGAAGGTGATGGACCGTTTGGGGCGGCCGCGCGATCACATCCTCGGCTTCACCATGCCGGGCTTTGCGACCGGCGAGGATACCAAGGCCAATGCCTGGACGCTGATGCGCGCACTCGGCATCACTGGCGAGGAAATCGATATCCGTCCCGCCGCGCGTCAGATGCTGGGCGACATGGCGCATCCGTTTGCCGGCGGCGAGCCGGTGTACGACGTGACGTTCGAGAACGTGCAGGCAGGCTTGCGCACCGATTATCTGTTCCGCCTGGCCAACCAGCGCGACGGGCTGGTGGTCGGCACCGGCGACCTCTCCGAACTGGGGCTAGGCTGGTGCACCTATGGCGTCGGCGACCAGATGAGCCATTACGCGGTCAATGCCGGCGTGCCCAAGACGCTGATCCAGTTCCTGATCCGCTGGTGCGTCAAGACCGACCAGTTCGACCGCGACACCGATCGCGTGCTCGAAGCGATTCTCGGCACCGAGATTTCACCCGAACTGGTGCCGGCCGGTGCCGACGGCGCGATCCAGAGCACCGAGGCGCGGATCGGGCCGTACGCGCTGAACGACTTCTTCCTGCACTATACGATCCGCCACGGCCTGGCGCCGTCGAAGATCGCGTTTTTAGCGTGGCATGCGTGGCGGGATGCGGAGGCGGGGCGCTGGCCGGAGGATTTCCCGGCCGAGGCGCGCAAGGCTTATGATCTGGCGACGATCAAGGGGTGGATGGAGAAGTTCCTGGTGCGATTCTTCGTCACCAGCCAGTTCAAGCGTTCGGCGCTGCCCAACGGGCCGAAGGTGTCGGCAGGCGGATCGCTCAGCCCGCGAGGGGACTGGCGGGCGCCGTCGGATGGCACGGCCGCGGTGTTTCTGGAAGAGCTGGCGCGGAACGTGCCGTAAATCCAACCTGTCACCCCGGACTTGTTCCGGGGTCCACCGCGCCGCAAAATAAGCGGCAGATTAGGCCCCGGAACAAGGCCGGGGTGACGTCAGATGTTACCGCTTGGCCTTGCGTGCCGCATAGCGCGCATCGCGCGCGGCCTTGGCAGCGATATCGGCATCGATCAGGCGCTGCTTCTCGGCTTCGATCGCGGCGAGCTCTGCCTCGGCCTTGGCGATCTTGTCGAGCCGAGCCTGTTCGATCGCGGCGGCCTTGTCGGCGCGGCGCTGCGCCTCTTTTTCTTCGCGCGCCTGGCGAGCAGCGGCGCGGGCCGCGGCGACGGCCGGGTCGACCTGCGGCTTGGCCTTCAGTTTCTCCAGTGCCTTTTGCTTGGCCTGGGCGGCGAGTGCCGCGCGATCCTGGAAGGTCGGTTCCTTGTACGCCATTCGTGTTCGGCCTTTCGGGCACTTCTAGTCAATTATGTGGCGGAGAGGGTGGGATTCGAACCCACGGTGAGCTTGCACCCACGCCGCATTTCGAGTGCGGTACATTCGACCACTCTGCCACCTCTCCGCGAGGTCTTCTGATGCCGCCGGAACGTGTGTTCCAGGAGCGACACCGGTCGATGAACGCGGGCCTCTAACGCAAGCTTTCGGGGCTGACAAGCCGCACTAGCCCCTATCCGTGCTTGTGCGCGCCGAAACAGTGATTAGATTGCCGTCATGTCCCGTTCCCATATCCCGATGATCCCAGCCGATACGCAAACCGCCTTGCCCCCGGTCGCCCATGCCCGCTTCGGCATTGGCGAGGTGGTGCGCCACCGCATGTTCGATTTCCGCGGCGTTATCTTCGACGTCGATCCGATCTTCGCCAATACCGAGGAATGGTACGACGCGATCCCGCTCGACCTGCGCCCGCGCAAGGACCAGCCATTCTACCACCTGCTCGCCGAGAACATGGAATCGACCTACATCGCCTATGTCAGCCAGCAAAACCTGATCCCCGACGAAACGGACGAGCCGGTCGACCATCCGGCCATCAGCGGGCTGTTCACCGATTATGCCGACGGCCGCTACACCCTGCGCCGCGAGCACCGCCACTAAGCCTCTCTTAGGTTGATTGAACCAGCCGGCCGAAGTTTAAGTCGGCCGGCTGTTTCTTGGCGGTGTCTGCCGCGAAGCCCCGGGGCTTCGCGGCACTAGCCTTCAGAACTTCACGCGCAGGCGTGTGTAGTAGAAGCCGCCGTTGAAGCCGAATGGCCCGCCGTTCCGAGCATAAACCTGGCCATCCGATGTGCCTCCGGTGATCGGGTAGATCTGCACCGTAGGCGTCGGGGCCAGCCGGTCCGGCCGTTCGTCGGTAAAGTTCTGCGCGCCGACTGCCAGCGTGAAGTGCTTGGCGAAGGTGTAGCTCAGTTCGAGATCGGTAGTGAACTTGCTTCCGAACCTCTGGTTGGCATAGCCTTCAGCCGGCGTTCCAGCTACTAGATCGAGCGCCTTGGTCGTCGTGACGCCATAATCTTGCGCACTGGTCTACGAGCTGTAGTAATTCTCGCGCACATTGAAGCTGAGATCACCAAGCGTCCAGCCGGCGTTGAACACCGCGCGATGTCTCGGTGCCAGGTTTTCGGCATCGATCAACTGCGGCAAGCCGATGACACGAAGGTTGAACGACCTGACATCCGTCTTGTTGTAGTTATACGCGAGCGAAAAGTTCAACACCGCATCCTGGACCGTGGCACGCTACGTGGCGACCACGTCGACACCGCGCGTCCGCGTCTTGAAACCATTGGTGAAATACTGCACCTGGCCGTCCACACCCACCGGCAACAGCGACGGCTGGGCGGCCAGATCCGCCGCCGTGACGATGAAGGGCGACGTCAGGCCGATCCGGTTGCGCAGATCGATCTGATAGCCATCGACCGTGATCGTCATGGCGCTGAGCGGCTCGAGAATGAAGCCCAGCCCGTAATTGGTCGATTTCTCCGGCGTCAGGTTGGTTGCACCATAATATTGCGCGACCGGGTTGTTGGTCGGATAGGTGCCGCTTTGGAACGCCACGCCATTGTTGAACGATGTCGTCACGATCGAGACGTTCGATTGGCCTGGCGACGGCGCATGGAAGCCGGTGCCGAAGCTGCCGCGGATCGATAACGCATCGGCAATCTTGTAAAGCGCATTGACCTTGCCGACCCAAGCATCGCCAAACGTATTGTAATGCTCGTAGCGGCCGGCCGCGCCGACGGTGAAGGCATCGGTGATGTCCGTTTCCAGGCCGACATAAGCGCCATAATTCTTCTGGCTGAACTTGCCTGCGGTCGCCGGGCTGGTGCCGGCATAGCCGCTGGCGCCCACCCCCTGCGCCGCCGTCGCGCCCGACAAGATATACACGCCCGGCGCGGTCTGGTCGTAGAGCTGTTGCGCCACGGCGTACGGCTCGGCGCCATAGGATTGCGGGTCGCCCGCGGTCTGCTCGTATGTTTCCTTGCGATATTCAGCACCAGCCGAGATGGTCAAGGGTGCTGCAAAATCAATGTCTGCCGCATAGGTGAAGTCGGCGTTGAAGTTCATCTCCTTCTGGATCAGGTCGCCGAATTCGAAGCTGGTCTGCGTCGCCGGGCCGTACGAGAAGTTGGCCGAGCTATACATCGACAGCGACAGCTTGTTGCGCGCCAACGTGCCCGAGACGTCGTAGCTGAACTTCCCTGCCGTGCCCTTGTAGCCCAGCACCCCGTACCTTTCCTCAGTCTCGCCGACGAAGCGTGGCGTGAAGCCGGCAGGGTAGAGTTGAGCGAAGCGGAACGTGTTGCCGTCTCGTACGAACCCACCCGCCGGGCAGGTGGCATTGCCGGCCGGGCATGGCGTCAGGAAGAAGGTGTTGTTGAAGGCGCCGTTGGCTCCCTGATTACGCACCACGCCGTTCGAATCGACTGCCGTGCTGGACACCGGTGCGCGATAGTTGAAGCTCTGATTGCCCTTGTTCTTGGCATAATTGCCAAAGAAGTAGATCTTGCTGTCCTCGGTCACGTTGATCGCCGAATTCACCACCGCCTTGTAGCCATGCGACGGCGAA
The DNA here is from genome assembly GCF_025231525.1 of Sphingomonas endolithica. Lineage (NCBI taxonomy): Bacteria > Pseudomonadati > Pseudomonadota > Alphaproteobacteria > Sphingomonadales > Sphingomonadaceae > Sphingomonas > Sphingomonas endolithica. Next base: position 4,003,808 of record NZ_CP103057.1, on the reverse strand, counting down.
CTGCCCCAGATCTGCACCGGCAGCGGATAATTGGGCAGTTGCGGGGCGAGCGCCGGGAAACTGGCGGCGAAATTTGCCGCCGACGGGCGAGTCACGCCACGGCTGGTCTGCTTTTCGTCGTAACATTCGCCGGTCACGTTGATGAAGCCGAAATCGCTCTTCAGGCCGGCATTGCCGGCGATCTGGTAGCTTTCACCGTCGCCGTCATAATATTGGCCGGCCCGCCCGACCAACTCAATCCCCTGATCGTCGCGCAGACCGTAATTCAGCACACCCGCAATCGCGTCGGAGCCATATTGCGCGGTTGCGCCCTCGCGAAGCACCTGCAAGCTGCCGATCGCCAGCGCGGGGATCGCCGAGATGTCGGGCCTACAAGCCGCGCAGCGAGGGCGAGCGGACGAAGGTGGATGCATCGGAGATCGAATTCTGGCCGACATAGAAAGACGGCACGATGTTCTTGAGCGCATCCAGCATGTTGGCGGCGGGCTGCGAGGTGAGTTCGGCGGAACTGATCACGTCGACCGGCGATGGGGAATTGGTCAGCGTGCGATCCGTACGGCGGGTGCCGATGACAACGACTTCGCTATTGTCTTCCTCCGGCGTGGCGAAGCTTTCCGGTACCGCCCTGTCCTGCGTGGCGGCAACGGAGTCGATCGGCATTGTTTGGGCAACGGCCGGCGCGGCAGTCAGACTGGCAACCGCAAGCGCAAGTAGAGAGATCGATGAACTATGCATGGTTGAGCACCCCCAATGAGAAAAGCTTTCCGGATCCGCTCCCAACGGTTCTGTTACGGCCGCGCGCCGACTGCCCAAGGACAGCCGCTCACGCGGAAGCTTTGCTCCACCTGCATCTGCGAACGGACGCATACTCACGTCCTCACACCGAGGCACGCGCACGATCATCCGTGTCGCGACACCTCGATTTATTCGTGAGAGTAAGAATAGCGCTCGCTTTTTCCCGTGCGCTTTGCACATCGGGATCGATCTGATCTTTGCTCCTTATAGCCTCTTCGTAATCGAGACCGCAGACGTTCCTTGCGGGCGGCCTGCTGTTCTCGATCCACGATGCGGATGACGCCACAATCATCATGGCAATGCAACATGATGTTTTGCGGGAGAGCCGAAAAAGGTACGAGGCGGCCACTTTCGCGCGGCACTATGGTAGATTGGCAACGATCGACTGCCACTGGGAGGGCGCGAAACGGTTGACAGGCGCGCCTGCCTCCCTTAGCTGACGCTTCTTTCCCGCGCCGGGCCTGCCTGGCGTGGGGCATAGTTATTTTGAAAGTGATGTAAGGCCATGTTCGCAGTCGTGCGCACGGGCGGCAAGCAATATCGCGTCGCCGCCGGAGACAAGATCGTCGTCGAGAAACTCGATGGTGAAGCAGGTTCGTCAATCTCGTTCAGCGACATCCTGCTCGCGGGCGAAGGTTCCGAGTTGAAGTCGCTCGAGGGGCTGACCGTCTCTGCCGAGATCATCGCCCAGGCGAAAGCCGACAAGATCATCGTCTTCAAGAAGAAGCGCCGGCATAACTATCGCCGCAAGAACGGCCATCGCCAGCAGCACACGATCCTGAAGATCACTGCGATCGGCGACCACAAGGCCGACGATCAGCCTAAGAACAACCGTGATGCGGGCGCAGAAGCGCCGGCCGCCCAGGCGTAAGGAGTAATCCCAGATGGCACATAAGAAAGCAGGCGGCTCTTCGCGCAACGGTCGCGATTCGGCAGGTCGTCGCCTTGGCGTGAAGAAGTTCGGCGGCGAATCGGTCGTCCCGGGCAACATCCTCGTGCGTCAGCGCGGCACCAAATTCTATCCCGGCACCAATGTCGGCATGGGCACCGATCACACCTTGTTCGCGCTGACCGAAGGTCGCGTCACGTTCAAGCAAGGCAAGCTTGGCCGCAAATTCTGTTCGGTCGAGATGCCGGTGGCGATTGCTGCCGAGTAACATCGGGTAACCAGCCGGGTTGCCCACCAGGGTGACCCGGGTCCGCGCAAGCGGTCCGAACAAGGGAGACGGGTCACCCCGGCTCCCTTTTTTATTGCTTCCTCCCCTGCCCCTGTCGCCGACACGTCATGCGGACGTGCCAGCGGCCAAGCGACGAGGAGAGTAAGATGTTCGCGCGTACCAAGAGACTGACGTTGCGCCCCGGCTGGCCCGAAGATGCGCCGGCGCTTGCCGCCGCGATCGGCCACGAACAGGTGGTGGACAAGCTCGCGCACGTGCCTTGGCCGTATGGGCTGGAGGATGCCGCCGGCTTCCTTGGCATGGCGCACCCACCGCGCGAGCCGCGCTTCCTCGTGTTCGAATCACCTACCGAGACACCGCGGTTGGTTGGCGGGGCCGGCATCCATGCGCAGGAATATGGCGGCGAGTATCAGCTCGGCTATTGGCTCACGCCCGATGCCTGGGGTCGCGGCTATGCGACCGAGGTCGGGCAGCAGCTGGTCGATATCGCACGCTACACACTCGGGCTGCAGCGGCTGCACGCCTTCCACTTCGTCGACAACCCGGCCTCCGGGCGGGTATTGACCAAGCTCGGCTTCCGCACGACCGGCCGGATCGAACCGCGCCATTCGCGCGCGCGCGGCGGCACCGCACCGGCAGCGCTGTTCGAGCTCGACCTCGACCCTGGGGGACAATGCGAGGAGCGATTGGCGGCGTGATCCTTCGCGGGCCGGTAGTCAGCTTCAATCCGCTAGCATTCGCCTTTCTCGGGGCCCGGCTTGGAGCTTGACGACTGCACCCCCTCCCCGTTCGTGCTGAGTAGAGACCGAGCAGGCCGAAGGGCGTATCGAGGATTCGTATCGAAGCACCTTAGAGCGCGAGGCGCCTGTCCTTCGATACACCCTCTCGATACGCGCTGCGCGCTACTCGATGCCTGTCCTGAGCGCCTGCCCTTGCAGGCAGTCGAAGGGGCTACTCAGGACGAACGGAGGGAGGCACAGCTCAAGTCACCAACCCTAAGTCGCATAAGCCTGTGCCGCCGCGTGCTAGGGCCTAAGCCGCCGCCACCACCCGCCGCTGCGCCTCCGGCAGCACCGCCGCCGCATAGTCACTCTCCGCGAGCCCGATCAGCTTGCGGTCGTCATGGTTCCACGGGTGGAAGCCGGGCAGAAAGAAGGCGATCCAGGCGCCGAGGATCTTGCGCGCCATGCCGGGATTGCCGAACGCATACCAGGCGAGCCGCGCCCAGACCTTCGGCCCCGTCAGCCCGTCCTGCCGCAACAAGTCGAGCATGCCGCGCCGGCGGCCCTGGAAGAACTTGACCGTGGTGGCGACCATGACGATCGACTTGTTTCGCCACCGCTTGAAACGCGGCCAATCCTTCGTCGCGTGCATCCAGGTGTCGTAGGCGACGCCCTTGTGCTCGATCTCCTCTGCGGCATGCCAGCGCCACAAGGCGGCGGCCTGTTCGTCGCCGCCGGCAAGGTGCTTCGGATTGGCGATCAGCTGGTTGGCGAGCATCGCGGTGAAATGCTCCATCGCCATCGTCGCCGCCAGGCTGGCGATCGGCGGACGCCCCTTGGTCAGCGCCAGCGCCTCGTCGACATCGCGTTCCAGCGGCGCCGTCTCGTACCCCTGATCGGTGACGTGCCGGTTGAAGGCGACGTGTTCGCGCGTGTGGATCACTTCCTGCTTGATGAAGGCCTGGATCTCGCTGCGCAATTGCGGCGGGGTGCCGTCGCGGAAGGCACGCACGCTGTCGACGAAGAAGCCTTCGCCCTTGGGGAAGGTGACCGACAAGGCGTTGTAGAAGGCGGTCGCGTAGGGATCGTCGTTCAGCCACCAACGCCGCATCTGCGTGCCGCGGCCGAAGCGCAGATCGCGCGGGGTGATCGTCAGATCGGCCGGAGTGGTTGCTTTCGCCATCGAAACCTCGGAACAGAATGTGTACTTCAGCTAGGCCTTACTTACACTCATGTCAATAGCGCGCCGCCGCCTATCCCCCGAGCAATCCCGCGATGCCGCGATCGAGGCGGCGCGTGCGTTGCTGGTCGAGATCGGGCCGCAAGCGGTGACGCTGAAGGCGGTGGCGGCGCGGATCGGGCGGACGCATGCCAACCTGCTGCACCATTTCGGTTCGGCCGCCGACCTGCAGAAAGCGCTGATCGCGCATCTCGCGGGCACGATCACCGCGCAGATCGGCGAAGCCGCGAAACGCGCGCGCGCCGGCGACCAGGATCCGCGCGAAGTGGTCGACATGACGTTCGACGCCTTTGCGCGCGGTGCGGGGGCGATGGCGAGCTGGATGATCCTGACCGGCAACGAGGATGCGCTCGACCCGATCCTGGAGGCGATCCACCGGTTGGTTGACGATCTGTCCGAAGGCTATGAGCCCGGCCGGCAGACGATCCACGAGGAGACGCTGCAGCTCGTGCTGACCGCGCTTGGCGATGCGTTGCTCGGCGGGCCAATGGCCAAGGCGCTGGGATTGCCGCGAACGGCGGCGCGGGAATTGGCGCTGAAGACGCTGATCGCGTCGCATGTGGGCGTGCCGACCGCCTGAACGCGTCACTTCGGAACAGGTCGACGCTTATACCGGCCAAACATGTCGCTGCCGTCATCCCCGCGCAGGCGGGGATCCATAGTCCTGAACGGTAACGATTCCGCCACTGCCTGAGCCAGTATGGATTCCCGCCTGCGCGGGAATGGCGATCACATGCTGGAGCGACATAGCCACCGAATACGTCCGGGGTGACGTTGGGCCACGGTTTCCGCTAAGAGACAGCCATGCACTTTCTCGACCAAGCAAAGATTTTCGTTCGCTCCGGCAGCGGCGGCCCTGGCGCTGTCAGCTTTCGCCGTGAGAAGTTCATCGAATATGGCGGCCCCAATGGCGGCAATGGCGGCAAGGGCGGCGACATCGTGTTCGAGGCGGTCGCCGGGCTCAACACGCTGATCGACTTCCGCTACACGCAGCATTTCCGCGCGCCCCGCGGCAAGGGCGGTGCGGGCAGCAACATGACGGGTGCCGGCGGCGAGGATCTGGTGATCCAGGTGCCGATCGGCACGCAGGTGCTGAGCGAGGACAAGGAAGAGGTACTCGCCGACTTCACCGAGCTTGGCGAACGGGTCGTGTTCCTGCGCGGCGGCGATGGCGGGCGCGGCAATGCCAGCTACAAGACCTCGACCAACCGCACGCCGCGCCAGCATGGCACCGGCTGGCCCTCGGAGGAGATGTGGGTGTGGCTGCGGCTCAAGCTGCTGGCCGATGCCGGGCTGGTCGGGCTGCCCAATGCCGGGAAGTCGACCTTCATCAACGCGGTGACCAACGCGCAGGCCAAGGTCGGCGCCTATGCCTTCACCACCACGCGCCCGCAATTGGGCGTGGTGCGCCACAAGCAGAGCGAGTTCGTCGTTGCCGACATTCCCGGCCTGATCGAGGGCGCGGCGGAAGGTGCCGGCATCGGCGACCGGTTCCTCGGACATATCGAGCGTTGCCGCGTGCTGCTGCACCTGATCGACGCCAATGACGAGGATGTCGCGGAAAGCTACCGCATCGTCCGTGGCGAACTCGCCGCCTATGGCGCCGGGCTGATCGACAAGCCGCAGGTGCTGGCGCTCAACAAGATCGATACGCTGGACGACGAGCTGATCGCGGCGCTGTCGGCGGAACTGGAGGAAGCCAGTGGCGCGGAAGTGATCCCGATCTCGGCCGCTGCCGGCACCGGGCTGGATTGGGCGCTCGACCGCCTGCTCGAGGCGATCGGCCCTTCAGGCGCCGTTGTCGGCAGCGACGACGAAGGTGAGGAAGAGATCGCCTGGTCGCCGGTCTGAGCCACCACGCATGTCGCTCTTCCCACCCGCTTCCTGCCCGCGCCTGATCGTCAAGATCGGCTCGGCGCTGCTGGTCGATCCCGATGGCGGTGTGCGGCGGGAATGGCTGGAAAGCGTCGCCGCCGACATCGCCGAGCGCTGCGCCGCCGCCCAGCAGGTGGCGGTGGTATCGTCCGGCGCGATTGCGCTGGGAGCACGGCGACTGGGCCTGGCCAAGGGCGGTCGGGCCAGCCTGGAGGATGCGCAAGCCGCCGCCGCGGTCGGCCAGATCGCGCTCAGCCAGGTCTGGGCCGAAATGCTCGCCGCCAAGGGGCTGACCGCGGCGCAGATGCTGGTCACGCTGGACGATCTCGAAGACCGGCGGCGCTATCTCAACGCCGCGGCGACGCTCGACCGGTTGCTCGGGCTCGGTGTCATGCCGGTGCTCAACGAGAATGACAGCGTGGCAACCGCGGAGATCCGCTTCGGCGACAATGACCGGCTTGCCGCGCGGGTGGCGCAAGCCGCGGGGGCACAGGGCGTGGTGCTGTTATCCGACGTCGATGGGCTGTACGATCGCAATCCGGCGCTGCCCGGCGCGGTGCACGTCCCGCGCGTCGAGCGCATCGAGCCTGCGATCGAGGCAATGGCGGATCGCGGATCGGCGTCCGGCATGGGATCCGGCGGCATGGTGTCGAAGATCGCCGCCGCGCGCATCGCCAATGCCGCAGGCGCGCATCTCGCCATCGCCAGCGGACGGATCGCGCGGCCACTATCGACTGCGGCGCGACATACGATGTTCGTGGCCGAGCGCTCGGCCCCGGCGCGCAAAGCGTGGCTGGCAGGCGGACTGACCGCACGCGGCACGGTGCATATCGATGCCGGCGCGGTCGCCGCGCTGCGGGCGGGCAAGAGCCTGCTCGCGGCCGGGGCGACGCGGATCGAGGGCAGTTTCACCCGCGGCGATCTGGTCGCGGTGGCCGGGCCCGACGGGGCGGTGCTCGCGCGCGGGCTGGTGGAATATGACGCGGGCGAGGCGGCGCGGATCATGGGCAAGCGCAGCGACGCGCTGGCGGCGGTGCTGGGCTACGCGCCGCGCGGGGCGCTGGTGCATCGTAATCACATGGCGATGCTGTGAGGGCGGCGTCGCTCAACTTCCCCGGCGGAGGCCGGGGTCCAGTCGCGGGCCGTTCCTTGGCTGTCATGGCGCGTCGTTACATCCACCTTCCCGACTGGCCCCCGGCCTCCGCCGGGGAGCTGCTGTGAGTAACCGCCGGGAAGCAGCAATGACCACGATCGCAATCACCGGTGGCACCGGCTTCGTCGGCAAGCGCCTGATCGATCTCGCGCTCCAGCAAGGCTACACGGTGCGTGCTCTCGCGCGACGTCCGCAGGCACCGCGCGACGGCGTGACGTGGATCATCGGCGCGCTCGACACCGCAGACGCCCTCCCCCGCCTGCTCGACGGCGCTCACGCCGCGATCCATGTCGCCGGCATCGTCAACGCGCCCACGCGCGCCGCGTTCGCCGCGGGCAATGTCGACGGTACCCGCGCCATGGTCGCGGCGGCGCTCGCCGGTGGTCCGGCGCGCTTCATCCACGTCTCCTCGCTCTCCGCACGCGAGCCCGGCCTGTCCAACTATGGCTGGTCGAAGCGCGGCGGCGAGGACGCCGTCGCTGCCAGCGCACTCGACTGGACGATCGTTCGCCCGCCCGCGGTCTACGGCCCCGGCGACATGGAGATGCGCGACGTGTTCCGCCTCGCGCGGATGGGCCTGGCGCTGATGCCACCACCGGGGCGGCTGTCGCTGATTCATGTCGACGATCTCGCGCGGCTGTTGCTGACGCTGGTCGAGAGCGATCCCGGGCGCGTGATCCTCGAGCCAGACGATGGCAGGAGCTGGACGCACGAAGAGTTCGCCCGCGCCGTCGGCGTGGCGGTCGGCCAGCGCGTGCTGACCTTGCCGCTCCCGAAGGGTTTGCTCTCGCTAGCCGCTTCGGCGGACAAGGCATTCCGCGGCGACAAGGCGAAGCTGACGCAGGACCGGGTGAACTATCTGGCGCACCCCGACTGGGCGGCGGACCCGGCGCGGCGCCCCGCGGCCGATCTGTGGCAGGCGGCGATCGCGACGCCGGCGGGGCTGGCGGCGACCGCAGCCTGGTATCGCGCCAACGGGCTGTTGCGGTAGCGTCGAAGGAGCAGGCCACCAACCCCGCCTTACCAACGCCCCCTTCCCGCCGCATTCGCTTGGCAAGTCGGGCGGCAATTGCATAAGGACTTGTGGATGACAGACCGCACCGAGATCTTCGACACGATCGCCGCCCAGATCGCACCCTTCAACAAGAAGGGCGTCACCGTCACCGAGGCCACGACCTTCCAGGGCGATCTGGAATGGGACAGCCTGACCGTGATGGATTTCGTCGCCGCGATCGAGGACGAATTCGACATCCTCATCACGATGAACATGCAGGCCGAGATCGAGACCGTGGGTCAATTGGCCGATGCGGTGGCCAAGCTTAAAGGTTGAATGATAACCGCCGTTCGTCCTGAGTAGCGGCTGAGCGAAGTCGAAGACGCGTATCGAAGGACAGATGCTTCGATACGGGCTTTCGACGGGCTCGCCCCCTACTCAGCACGAACGGGTGTTCGAGGGAATGAGACGATGACCGACGCCGGGCTGGTAGCCGAGAAACTTTCCGCTAATCCGGTCGAGATCGCCCCGGAACGCGATCTCATGTCGAAATTCGACGCGCTGATCGCCGAGCGCCAGGCGCTGATCGATACCGGCGTCACCGATCCGTTCGCGATCGTGATGCAGCAGGTCACCTCGCCGACCGAGGCGATGATCGCCGGGCACGACACGATCCTGCTCGGCACCTACAATTATATGGGCATGACGTTCGATCCCGACGTGATCGCCGCCGGCCATGCCGCGCTCGACCGCTTCGGCTCGGGCACCAATGGCAGCCGGATGCTCAACGGCACGTTCCGCGACCATATCGAGGTCGAGGATGCGCTACGCGACTTCTACGGCATGTCCGGCGCGATCGTCTTCTCGACCGGCTACATGGCCAATCTCGGCATGATCTCGACGCTCGCCGGCAAGGGCGAATACGTCATCCTCGACGCCGACAGCCACGCCTCGATCTATGACGGCTGCAAGCAGGGCAATGCCGAGATCGTGCGCTTCCGCCACAACGATGTCGCGGATCTCGACAAGAGGCTGGGGCGACTGCCCAAGGAGGCGGGCAAGCTCGTCATCCTGGAGGGCGTCTATTCGATGCTCGGCGACATCGCGCCGCTCGCGGAGATGGTCGCGGTGGCCAAGAAGCATAATGCGATGGTGCTGTGCGACGAGGCGCATTCGATGGGCTTTTACGGCCCCAACGGGCGCGGCGTGTATGAGGAGCAGGGTTGCGACGTCGACTTTATCGTCGGCACCTTCTCCAAGTCGGTCGGCACGGTGGGGGGGTTCTGCGTGTCGAACCATCCGAAGTTCGAGGCGATCCGGCTGGCCTGCCGCCCGTATATCTTCACTGCCTCCTTGCCGCCGTCGGTGGTCGCCACCGCCACCGCGTCGATCCGCAAGCTGATGACGGCGGACAGGAAGCGCGCGCAACTATGGGATAATGCGCGCAAATTGCACGGCGGGCTGAAGGCGTTGGGCTTCGAGCTCGGTACCGAGAGGCCCGACAGCGCGATCATCGCCATCATCCTCGACGACCAGGAACAGGCAGTGGCAATGTGGCAGGCGCTGCTCGACGGCGGTCTGTACGTCAACATGGCCCGCCCGCCCGCGACGCCGGCCGGCACCTACCTGCTGCGCTGCTCGCTGTGCGCGGAGCATACGTCCGCGCAGCTCGACCGGGTGCTCGGCATGTTCGATGCCGCCGGGCGCGCGTTGGGCGTGATCGGCTGACGGCGGCCGCCCGGCTTTCCACCGCTCCCGCCGGCGTGTATATCTTGCTGCCATGAGCGGGATCGATTGCGAGATCGAGGCTCCGGGGGAGCCGCAATCGGCCTGGCGCACCATCATGCTGGTCGTGATGGCGTTGCTGGGCGCGGCGGTGCTCGTCGCGCTCGTGCTGACGCTGGGCAGCGCCAATCGGCAGCGAGACGAGGCGCTGAGCCTGCAGTCGCACAGCTACGAGGTGATGATCCTCGCCCGCACGTTGTCCAGCACGATCGCCCGGTCGGAGGCATCGCTTGGTCGCTACGTGATCAGCGGTGACAAGCAATTGGGGCGGCTCTATGCCGAGGATTGGCAATTGGCCGGCCAGCAGATCACCCGGCTGGACCAGGTCACCGCCGACAACAAGGATCAGCATCGCCGCGTCGAGCGCCTGCGCCGCGCTTATGGCGAGCGGGGCGACGAACTGTCGCTGACCGCGCTCAGCACCAATTACGGCAAGAACAACATGGCGCTGGCGCGCTATTATCAGGCGCGCAAGGCGCCGGCCTTGGCGGAGATCAACGATCTGCTCGACGAGCTCATCCGCCACGAACGTGATTTGCTCAGTACGCGCACCGGCACCGCGATGCGCTCGGTCGAACGGACCAACCGGCTGGCCGCCGTGCTGGCGATGTTCGGCATGCTGATCGTGCTGGGCGCGGCCGCGCTTGGTTGGCTAACCGTACAGGCCTTTGGCGAACGGGCCAGCGCGCGCGCCGAGGCGGAGGCGGCGCGCGAACGCTCGGCGGCGCTGGAGTCCGCCGTGGAACAGGCCACCGCCGAACTGCGCGTGCATGAAGGCAAGCTGCGGCAGGTGCAGAAGATGGAGGCGGTAGGCCAGCTGACCGGTGGCATCGCGCATGATTTCAACAACATGCTGGCGGTTGTGGTGGGCGGGCTCGAACTTGCCAGGCGCAGCCTGGTGCGTGATCCCGCATCGACCGCGCGGCATATCGACAATGCCATGGAAGGCGCCAACCGCGCCGCCGCACTGACCCGGCGCCTGCTCGCCTTCTCGCGCGAGGAATCGCTCCGGGTCGAGCCGATCGCGGCAGGCGCGTTGATCGTCGGCATGGCCAATCTGCTGGATCGCACTTTGGGCGATGCGATTACCGTCGTCACGCGCGACACACCGGCAACAGCGGACGGCGGCGGTTGGCTGACCCGTTGCGATCGCCATCAGCTGGAAAACGTCGTGCTGAACCTGGCGGTCAATGCGCGCGACGCGATGAACGGGCGCGGCAAGCTGACCATCCTAACCGCCGGCACCGCGCTCGAAGAACATGCCGTCGGGCGCTGCGCGGCCGGCGACTATGTCACGATCGCGGTCACCGATACCGGCCAGGGCATGACACCCGACGTGATGGAGCGCGCATTCGAACCCTTCTTCACCACCAAGCCGATCGGCCAGGGCACCGGACTGGGGCTCAGCCAGATCTTTGCCTTCGTACGGCAGGCCAATGGCGAGATCGGGCTCAAGTCGCGGCCGGGCAAGGGCACAACCGTGACGCTGTATTTGCCGCGCCATGTGACCGAGACCGCGGCTGCGGCGGCTCCGCTCGTGGCCGCGCCGGAGCCGGAGGCGACCGCCGGGCTCGACATTCTGGTGGTCGAAGACGACCCGCGCGTGCTGACCGCGACGATCGGCGCGCTGCAGGATCTCGGCCACCGTCCCGTCGCCTGCAGCGACCCCCTTGCCGCCCCCGCGTTGCTGGCGGAGGCCGAGCGCATCGACCTGATCGTCTCCGACGTGCTGATGCCCGGACAGACCGGCCCCGAGATGATCGCCGCGATCGGCGCCACTTACCCGCAAATCGCGGTGCTGTTCGTCACCGGCTATGCCGGCGAGGCCGGCGGCAAGGCCGAGTTCGGCGGGCATCATGTGTTGCGCAAGCCCTTCACCATCAACGCACTCGAACGCGCGGTGAGCGATGCGATGGCCGCGGCGCGGTCGCCCGAAAGTATCGCCGCCGAATAGAAATAGCGGCTGACGGCGGCCGCGGGCGCCGGTATAGAGCGCCATTGCTCCCGCGACGCCGACGTGCCTCCCGCCGTTCGCCTCCCCTGTTCGAAGGCCGCTTGCCCGCACCATGAAGTCGATCGATCGCTACATGGCCCGGCTGATCTTTCTGCCGCTGATTTCGACGCTCATCATCTCGGCGATGCTGCTGGTGCTCGACCGCATGTTGCGGCTGTTCGATTTCGTGGCCACCGAAGGCGGCCCGATCGGCGTGGTGTGGAAGATGCTGGCCAACCTGCTGCCCGAATATCTGGGGCTCGGTATCCCGATCGGGCTGCTGCTCGGCGTGCTGCTCGCCTTCCGCAAGCTGGCGACCAGTTCGGAGCTGGACGTGATGCGAGGTGTCGGCATGAGCTATTGGCGCCTGCTGCGCGTGCCCTACATGTTCGCAATCGTGCTCGCCTTCGCCAATCTGGCGATCGTCGGCTTCGTCCAGCCGAAATCGCGCTATGCCTATGAAAGCCTGCGTTTTGAACTGCGCACCGGCGCGCTCGGCGCTTCGATCAAGGTCGGCGAGTTCACCCATTTCGGCCAGCAGATGACGATCCGCATCGAACAAAGCCGCGACGAGGGGCGCAAGCTGAGCGGCATCTTCGTCAAGGCCGTGACCAAGTACCGCGCCTCCTATGCGGTGACCGCGGAGAGCGGCAAGTTCCTGGCCACCGACAATCCCGAGGAAATCGTCTTCCAGCTGAAGAATGGCGTGCTGATCAACGAGGCGCCGGGCATCGCCACGCCGCGCGTGCTGACCTTCACCACGCACAATTTGCCGATCCCCTTGCCCAAGTATGAGAATTTCCGTGGCCGTGGCGAGGGCAATACAGAGCTGACCCTGCCCGAATTGGCGCGGCTCGGCGGTAATCCCGCCACCGCCACGCAGTTGCGCGATCCGACGCGTTCCGAATTCCACTTCCGCGTGGTCGAGGTCGCGACGATGCTGTTGCTGCCGCTGCTGGCGCTGTCGCTCGGCGTGCCGCCCAAGCGCTCGACCTCGGCGCTCGGCGTGTTCCTGGCGATCGTGATGGTGGTGACCTATCACAAGGTGAACCAGTACGCCGCGTCGATCGGCAGCCTGGGCAAGATCGACCCGCTGATCGCCTTGTGGACGCCGTTCGTGATCTTCGCCGCTTTGGTCGGCTGGATGTACTATACCATCGCCTTCGTGCCCGACGGGCAGCCGATCGGCGCGCTCGAACGCTGGGCCGCCAAGACGGGCAAGTGGATCGCGCGCCACATGCCCGGCCGCCGTCCGGAGGCCGCCGCATGAGCTTCGTCAAATTCTTCCCGTCGCGCGTCGTTGCGATCTACATGTCCAAGCTGTTCGTCGTGCGCACCTTCGCGATCATGGCGGCGCTGGTCATGGTGTTGCAGGCACTCGACCTGCTCGGCCAATCCGGCAAGATCCTGGCCGTACCTGGCAATGGCGATGCCGAAGTGTGGCGCTATGTTGGCCTGCGCGCGCCGCAGATCATCGCCTTCATCCTGCCCTTCTCGGTCCTGCTCGGCACGATCCTGACGCTGTCGACGATGAACCAGAATAGCGAGATCATCGCGCTCAAGGCATCGGGCCTGTCCGCGCACCAGGTACTCGCGCCGCTGGTGCTTGCCAGCCTGGTGGTCGCGATCATCTCGTTCGCGTTCAACGACCGCATCGTCACCCGCGCCACCGCCACGCTCAATCAATGGCAAAAGGTGGATTACGGACCGCTGCCGATCGATCGCGGCGATCGATCCAACGTCTGGGTGCGCGATGGCGACGATCTGATCGAAGTCGATCAGATCAAGGGCCGCGGTGCGGCGGCGATGCTCGGCGGAATCACGCAATATGATCGCAGCAAGGGCAATCTGATCGCCATCTTGCAGGGCGAACGCGGCACCTATACCGGCCAGGGCTGGCGCATCACCAACGTCTCCCGCTTCGATGTGGCAAGCGGCAAGCTCTCCAAGCTCGGCGACGTCGTGATCGGCCGAAATGTCCGCCCCGACCAGTTCACGCTCGCCAGCGTCGATGCCGATTCGCTCTCGTTCGGTGCGCTGCGCAGCGCGATCAGCGATCTCGCCGATGCCGGCCGACCCACTAAGGCGCTGGAGGGCTCCGCCTGGCACAAACTCTCAGCGCCTTTGTCATCGATGCTCATGCCACTCTTGGGTGCGGTCGCCGCCTTTGGCCTGGCCCGGTCGGGCAAGCTGTTCCTACGCGCGGCGCTCGGCATGGGCCTGGGCTTCGCCTATTTCGTGGCCGACAATTTCGCGCTGGCGATGGGCAATCTTGGCGCCTACCCCCCGTTCCTCGCTGCCTGGGCGCCGTTCCTGCTGTTCTTCCTGATCGGCGAGGCAGTGCTGGTCCGCTCCGAGGAATAGCGACTTACCCAGCTGTCGTGACCAGCGCGCGCGCAGACTGGTTGGGCTGGCGATTGATGCTCCGGCCGTTCAGCAACAGGCTCAACCATGCAGAGCGGCTGACCAATCCGAAATGGATCGCAATGCAGGCGATCGTAGTGGCCGTCACGGCGACGACATAGACCGCCAGATAATGCAGTTTCGTTCGCAGCAGCGCCGCGTTCACCACCGCCAGCATGGGAAAGTGCAACAGGTACAAGGTGAACGATACCGCGCACAGGCTCTTGGTCCAGGGACCGATGCGCCGGATTCGCAACGCCGAACGGAGGATGAGTAAGGACGCCGCCGGTGGGCAGATTGCCTCCCCGGCAAAGCGTACGATGATATCCCAATTGGCGAATGTCTCGGGCGGCAGCCGCAGCCGGACCACGCCGTACCAGACCAGATAGCCGACAGCGCTACAGGCGAGCACGCCGGCGGGCAGCCTCCACGTCCGCAGCATCAAGCCGCGGATCGATCGTGAGCATGCCATCCAGATCCCGAACCCGTACAATGGCGCGAATGCGGCTATCTGTGCCAGTTGCATCGCGATGCGCCCATATTGCGCCGGCATGACGGCAACGATGGTCGGCGTCGTCATCAGCAGCAGGAATCCAAGCGTGGACAAGTAGAACAGCACGCCACCCTGCCCCACGGAACGGGCGATGGCGATGGCGACGGCACGAGCAAGAGTGCGTCGCCCGAGAAAGGTAAAGGCGAGATAGGTCAACCCGCCGTAGACGAGCAGCGCGTACAGGAACCAGAGATGGTACCAGTCGAATAACACTATCCGCGACGCCGCTGCTGCAGGAAGCTCGGTGCGCAGAACAAGCGACGTGATCGGAGAAAGGACGGCGACACCGAACAATGCCGGTATGCCGACGCGCTTGACATGCCGGGCCAACCATACGCGTGGCGGCCGGCGTCGCAGGTTCAAACCCGCCAGCAATCCCGAAATCGCGAAAAACGCGCCCATGCGAAACGACGCGGAGGCTAAGTCGATGGTCTGGAACAGCAGGTGTGGCGCATGCAACATCGCGCCGTGCAGGATCGGGCCGCCGAGCATGAGCATGCCGCGCCACGCGTCCAATCCTTCGATCCGACCTCTTATGTGCCCCCGCACCACGCCTCTAGCTGACTTGCGGAGGGACGCTGCCGCTGCAGCGTTTCACCAAGGCTCTAGGCAGGGAGCGATCGAGCGCTGCTCGCACCGCCGTCCTAACCGCCACATATCCATCGCGGTTGAGGTGCAAACCGTCGGCATTGTAGAACGCCCCCGGTTTTCCCCCGACAAGAAGCGACGGCACGATGTCGACATAGACCAAATCGGGCTGTTCCCGTACCAGCCCGCGCACCGCGTCGTTGAACTCGATCTGCGCGGGCCGCTCGTCCCAGCGTAGCGGGCTTGGCTTCAGCGACAGGATGAAGATTGGGACGGCGCCCATCTGCCGGCGCTTTTCCGCGATGAAGGTCTTCAACTCGTCGAACGCCTTCTTGGGCGAGACACCGAAGGCAATATCGTTCTCGCCCGCATAGAAGACGATCGCGCGTGGAAAGCGACCTGATTCGCCATTGTTGAAGCGTCGGCTGATTTCGGGCAGCGACGCGCCGGAAAGGCCGCGATTATGCGCGTCCCATGGCAGCATATCGGCACTGAGCTGATCCCATTGATGCATCGACGAGCTGCCGACGAACCACAATGCGCAATAGCTGTCCGGAGCGCGGGTATCGGGCAACGGCGAAGCAGCGATCAACGCGGCCTCTGCCGATGCGGCGCGGCTCCACATCCACACCCAGCCGCCGAAGATCAGCACGAACACGGAGAGACCCGCAAGAACCTTGCGCGCCTTCTCCCATCGCCCCAGCCCCGGCATCAACCCCTTACGCATATCAAACCTCTCGGCATGACGATGCGGGCGATCGGCCTAAAGCCGCGTTAACAGGCCGCTAATTGATCGCGCCCGAAGTGACGCAGATACAGACAGGCGGCAGCCGCCTCAAGCCTTCCCCAAGATCAGGAACGCCACCGCCGCCATGATGCACGCAAATGCCGCGAATGTCTCCAGTGGAGCGGCTCGCCGAGGATCGTGACCATGAACCCCGCGAAAACGATCAGGGCGATCGCTTCCTGCACGATCTTGAGCTGTGCGGCGCTCCACCCGCTCTGATAGCCGATCCGGTTCGCCGGTACCGCCAGCGAATATTCGACCAGCGCGATGCCCCAGCTGATCAGGATGACGAGCACGATCGATTTGTGCATCCCGCCTTTCAGATGCCAGTACCGAGCGATCGTCATGAACACGTTGGACGCGATCAGCAGGAAGACCGTGGGCATAAGGCTAACTGGCAGAAAGCGCGCGGCTTTGCACCCGGTATGGCTTCTTAGCGTGCCACCATCGTGCTACGCGCGATCTTGGCCACCAGCACCGGCAGGCCTGGATAGCTCGCCTTATGATAGGGAGATTCCATATCCAGCGCGGCGGAAATGCGGCGGTGCGCCTCGCCCAAGGCATGATAGGGCAGCCCCGGCAACAAGTGATGCAGCGCATGATAGCGCAAGCCGACCGGTGCCCACAGCATCGGCAGGAAGGCCGGTGGCGGCACATTGACGGTGTCGAGATACTGCGCGGTGACGGTCATCGCCTCGCCTTCATTCTCCCACAGATGCGCGACCAGGGTACGCACCTGGTTGATCACCATCACGCCGGACGCGATCATCAGGCCGATGGCAAATGCACGCAGCGGGAGCACGCCGGTAAAGACCATCGTCAGCAAGGCGATCGCCCACAGGCTGGCAGCCGTTTCCTGCCAATGCCATTCCCTGCGCGCAGCACCTTCGGGGTGACGACGGCGGAATTCGGGATTGATCGACAGCGACGAATAACGCTCGACCGTGAGCTTGCGCACGGCGGGAAACACTGCCGACAATGGCGACAGCACGGCATAGCGGAACAGCAGGGCGACCGGCGCCAGCAACGAAACGAGGATGAACAGCGGCAGCGTCCACGGCTTCATCAACGCCAGTGGCAGATATTCCGGATCCTCCGCCGTGCCGTAGCGCGTGCGCGCGTGGTGCAGATTGTGCACGCCTTCATACATGAAGGACGGCACCAGCAGCGGCACGCCTGCCAAGACGTTCCAGCCAAGATGGAAGCCAGGCACCGCCGACGGCTTGAAGTGGGTCAGTTCATGGATGAAACTGCCCGCGCGGTAGAGTGCCAGCACCGAGACGAGCCCGGCCAGGATCGCCCAGCCGGTTACCGGGATCATCACTGCCGCGACCATTGCGCCATAGCCGACCACACTCGATGCGAGCAGGTCCGCCCAATAGATTGCCGGCCGGTGCGCCACCAGATCGCGCGTGAGATCGGCGGCGGCACGCAGCATCGCGCGATCATCCGCAATCCGTTCGCGCGCCGCGCCGACAACGGCAGCCGGCGCCTCGGTCGCACGTCGATCCAGGGTGAGTGAGCTATCCATGACTTGGTCCATTGCTAGAAGATAGTGGCGCTACGATGGCAATCAAAGGGTCGCTTGACAGCAACGGCCGGAATCGGGACGTGGAACACCCGTTCGACATGAGGTTCTGCCCCTTGGCTACTCCATTCTCCATCCGCCCGGCCGATAGCAAAGCCGACCGCAAAGCGTTCGTGAATCTCGCCTACCGTCTCAACGCCGACGATCCCAATTGGGTGCCGCCGCTGAAGAGCGAAGTGGCGGGGCTGATCGAGCCCAAGTCGAATGGCTGGTTCAGCCATGCCAAAGGCCAATTGTTCCTGGCGTGGCAGGGCACGCGGGTGATCGGGCGCATTTCGGCGCATATCGACACGCTGGCGTTGACGCTGCCGCCGGAGCAGGGCTTCGGCCCCGGCGTCGGCTGCTGGGGGTTTCTCGATACCGAAGATCGCGAGACGGCACACGCCCTGATCGCGACGGCCGAGGAGTGGCTGCGCGGCCAGGGCATGCGCCGCGCGCTGGGCCCGATCACCATGTCGATCTGGGAAGAGCCCGGACTGCTGACCAGCGGGTTCGATCACCCCCCGACGGTGATGATGGGCCATCACAAGCCGCAGTATCGCGAATGGATCGAGTCCGCGGGCTATACCGGCGTGAAGACGCTTTACACCTACGAGTTGGACATCACGAAGGAGTTCCCGCCGATCTGCGGGCGGATCATCGCCGCGGGCGAGAAGAACGCACGCATCCGCATCCGCAATGTCGACAAATCGAAGTTCGACGAGGAGGCGGAGATCATTCTGGCGATCCTGAACGACGCATGGTCGGACAATTGGGGCTATGTCCCGCTGACGCCGCCGGAGATCGCCGATGTCGGCAAGAAGCTGAAGCCGATCGTGTTCGAGGATTTGATCCGCATCGCCGAAGTGGATGGCGAGCCGGTGGCGTTCATGATCACCCTGCCCGACCTCAACGAGGCGATCGCCCCGCTCAAGGGCAACCTGTTGCCATTCGGCTGGGCTAAGCTGCTGTTATGGCTGCGCAAGCCCCAGGTGCGGACCATGCGCGTGCCGCTGATGGGCGTGGTCAAGCGGCTGCAATCGTCGCGGATGGCGAGCCAGCTCGCGCTGATGATGATCGAATATATCCGCCGTGCGTCTGTCGCCAATTACGGTGCCTCGCGCGGAGAAATCGGCTGGATTCTCGACGACAATCAGGGAATGCGCTCGATCGCCGACATCCTCGAGTGCGATATCAACAAGACGTACGAGATCTACGGCAAGGATCTATGACCGCGACCCGCAGCGGGGCAACCGCCGCGGGCCTGGCGGCATGTCACTTGGCGAGCGGATCGAAGCCCTCGGCAAGCCATTCGTCGCGCGTCTGGCAAGTGCGGTGCTTCAGGCGCGAGCCGGTGACGAGATCCTCGACGCAATAGCGCGTTGCCTTAGCAGGCTTGGTAGCCTCCGGTTGCTTGGTGTCGGCGGTCGCAACAATGGACGCGGCCGATACAGGTGCGGGCACTTCGGTGCGTGTAGCGGCGGGCGATGCGGCGGCGATCAGCGTGCCGGCAAGCGTGGCAATAACGGTCTTGATCATGATGGTCCTCCAAGCTCACGATCGGCACGTGCCGATCGTGACCGTGTTAGTGCATTATACATGCCAAACACCTGGTCGGAGTATTATCAACTACTTAGTGCCGGTCGGGCCCGCGATGATCGGGAGAAGCCCCGAACATCTCGTAAAATCGACCAATAATCAGGATATAGCGGCATCTAATGCCGCTCAGAACTGGCGCGAGATCCCGAAATAGAGTTCAAGATCGGGCGATGCCGCGTTCAGCCCGGCATTGCCGCCGGCGTCGAGCTGCAGATCGTCCATCACCTTCCAGCCGACCGACAGCCCCGCCAAAGCCTGCGTGGCGTGATCGGCAGGGTCGTTGTCGCGTAGCGCCTGGAACTCCAATGTGCCGTTGACCGCATCGCTCAGCGCGACGCCCAATCCGACGACGGTACCGAAGGCAAGATGCCGGCCATCGCCATCCTCATCCACCGCAGCATCGATTTCCGGGCTGAGTTGCAGGCTCACTGTGTCGTTCAGGTCGTAGCTGACCGGCACGATCGCCCCCGCACCCCAATCCCCCGCGCCAACCGGCCCGCGTCCCACGGGCACCGTCACGAAGGGCTGCACTGCCGCCGAAAAACCCTTGCCGTCGGGGTTCATCAGGTTCGCCTTGATGCCGAGATACGCATCGCCGACGCGACCGGCACGATCGATATCCCCCCTCGCTTTGTCGCGCACGCGGACATGCCCGTACGGGGTCCAGCCGATCTGCGCCTCGATGCTGTCGGTCACACCGATGCGCAACTGCGTATCGCCGATCAGGACGGTATCGGTACGCGTATCGCTGTCCCGCTCCAGCGTCCAATTCGCCAAGCCGGTTTCCACCGAAACACGCCCCGGCGCGATCGTGCAGGCGGGCGTGCCGAGCCCCGGGCGCGCGGGGCAATATTCCCGCTCTTGCGCCACGGCCGGTATCGCCCAAATCAGCATCGCACCCGCCAACATCATCCGCATATCACTCTCCCCTCGACCGAAGCCGCTCCTAGGGAAAACGGCTGTTCAAGCAAACGAGCGATTTCGCGCCCCGCGCCTCAGCGCAGGCGCACCCAGGTCGGTGCGTGATCGCTGGCCTTTTCGCGGCCGCGATATTCCTTATCGACTCCGGCGTCGATCAACCGGTCGGCCGCCATTGGGCTGAGCAGCAGGTGATCGATGCGGAACCCCGCGTCCCGCTGCCATGCCCCGGCCTGATAATCCCAGAAGGTCCACACGCCGCCCTTGGGAAAGCGCGTGCGCAGCGCATCGGTCCAGCCCTGCGCGATCAGGCGCCGTAGCCCCTCGCGGCTTTCCGGCTGCATCAGCGCGTCGCTCTGCATCGCACGCACGGAGAAGGTGTCGTCATCGTTGAGGATGACGTTGTAGTCGCCCGCCAGCACCACCGGCTTTTCCTCGGCCAGCAGATCGCGCGTGTGCGCCGCCAGCCGATCGATCCAGCGCAATTTGTAATCGAATTTGGGGCCGGGCAGCGGGTTGCCGTTGGGCAGGTAGATCGATGCAACGACCAGCCCGTCCACCTCGACCTCCAGATAGCGGCTATGCTCGTCTTCGGGCTCGCCGCCCAGGCCGCGAACGCGCTCGACCGGGTCCTGCCCCCGGGCCAGCACCGCCACGCCGTTCCAGCTCTTCTGCCCGTGCCACACCGCGCCATAACCGGCGGCACGGATGTCCGCCTCGGGAAACGTCTCGTCGCTGGTCTTCAGTTCCTGCAGGCAGACGATGTCCGGCTGTTGCTCGGCGAGATATTCGAGCAGGCGCGGCAGGCGCGCCTTCATGCCGTTAATATTGAAGCTGACGATCTTCACGCTGGACGTCAGACCGAAAAGCTGGAGCCGCAACCGCAGCCCGAGGCCGCGTTAGGATTGTCGACCTTGAACGCCGCACCGCCAAGGGACTCGACGTAATCGACCGCACAGCCGCGGACCAGATCAAGGCTAATCGGATCGACCACCAGCCGCACCGCGTCGGTCTCGGCAACCGCATCGCCATCATCGACCGTCTCGGCCAGTTCAAACTTGTACTGGAACCCGGAACAACCGCCGCCATCGACCGCGAGGCGCAGGATGGCAGGCTTACCCTGCCGGGCGGCAATCGCCGCCACACGCGCGGCGGCGGGAGGAGTAAGGGTGACCGCGGCGAGATTGGATGTAGCCATGTTATGGAGATAGGCGGTCGGGACGGGATCGGCAACCGACGCGACGATGGCGCCGGCAAGCAGCGACCGTTCAGTCCGCCGAGGGAGCCGGGCCGCCGACGGCCAACGGCGTCGTCGTCACCGCGCTACCCTGCAACCGCAGGTAATCGGCGGTCTGCAGGAACGGCACCGGATTGACCGCATGGCCATCGATACGCACCTCGTAATGCAGATGCGAGCCGGTCGAACGCCCGGTCGACCCCATCAGCGCGATCAACTGGCCACGCTTCACGCGCGTCATCGGTGCGACGAGGATCTTCGACAGATGGCCGTAGCGCGTCTGGATGCCCTTGCCGTGGTTGACCTCGACCAGATTGCCGTAGCCGCCCGAACGCTCGGCGCGATCGACCACGCCGTCGGCGGTGGCATAGATCGGCGTGCCGACCGGGCCCGGAATATCCACACCGGCATGCATCGCCGCCGTGCCGCGGAACGGATCGCTGCGAACGCCAAAATTGCTGGTGAACATCAGGTGATCAACCGGCTGGACCGAGGGGATGGCGATCACGCCCTGTTCGACCGTGTCGAGTTTTTTCCAGGTCATGAACAAGGAACGGAACTGCTGGTCGCTTTGTGCGTCTACACTGACGGCGCTGATTTCGGCGGCTTCGAACGGACCACCGGTTGCTGCTTCTGCGGCCGGATTGGCCGGGGCTGCCTGGGCAGCACTGCAGATCGAAAGGCACATCGTCACTGCGGCGACTGCGACTGAAATCTTGGTCATTAAACCCCGGCGATCTTGCTGGGATGCCGAAATATCCGGCATCCGACCCTGAACCGTCCTGATCGCAGCCCCTCCGCGCTCTTGACGATGCCGGTGTGGCCGAGACCTCATGCAAAGGGCAACCCCTGCAGGCGTCCTGCGCGGCCAAGTGCCGGAGCGACGCGGCGAGCCGTTGAAAATCCGGTCGATCTTGCGGTGGAATCAACTGGGCGCTGCAGCTTCATGAGCGATTGCGTTGATCTTGCGCCATAAATGCGAGCGTCAGCGTAGCGCCCGCACGGCCTCCAGCACCTCGGCGGCATGGCCTGCAACACGTACCCGTGGCCAGGATCGCTGCAGCACACCGGCGGCATCGAACAGCCAGGTGGAGCGCTCGATCCCCATATATTTCCGGCCGTACAATTGCTTCTCCACCCACACGCCGAACGCCTCGCTCGCCGTCCCGCTTTCGTCGGAGGCCAGCGTCACGGTCAGGTCGTATTTGGCGATAAACTTGCGGTGCTTTGCCGGGCCGTCGCGCGACACGCCCAGGACCGCACATCCGATCGCGCGAAAATCGTCACTGAGCGCACTGAAATCCTGCGCTTCACGGGTGCAGCCCGACGTATCGTCCTTGGGATAGAAATACACCACCAACGGCTGGCCGACATAGTCGCGTAGCCTGATCGTCGCGCCCTCCGCCGAGGCGAGTTCCACATCCGGCAACGCCGCGCCGATTTCGATCGTCATCATCGTCCCCCGATTGCCGTCCAGAATGCCATCACCTCATGACGCGTGCGATCGAACGCGGCAATCACCTCGACCCAGTCCGCCAGGCCAACCGCGCGTGCGATCAGCGCCTGCGTCGCCGTGCCCGGCACCTGCGCATCGGGCGCGACGAGCCGCAGCGTGACGATCATCCGGGCGAGCAGGTCATGCGCCGCGCGCAGGCCAGGTGGCGCAATCCCGGCGCCGATCAGGGCATCCAGCGCGCGGCCAAGATTGGCATCGAATGCCGTTCCGTGCAGCAATTGCGCAACATGGACGGCGAATTCCAGGTCGACCAAGCCGCCGGGCAACAGCTTGGCATCCAGCGGCCCGGCCGGTGGCTTATGCGCTGCCATCTCGGCACGCATCGCGCTCGCGTCGGCAATCACGTCGCGATCGACGCGGTCGCCGTGCAGCACGGCGCCGATCACCGCGGCGGTTGCGGTACGGGCAGCGGGCGATCCAAACACCGGCCGCGCGCGGGTCAATGCCATGTGCTCCCACGTCCAGGCGCTTTCGCGTTGATAGCGCGCAAAGCCGTCGAGCGAGACGCTGAGCGGCCCCTGTGCGCCCGATGGCCGCAACCGCGTGTCCACCTCGTAGAGTGGGCCGGATGCCGTCGCGACCGACAGGGCGCCGGTTAGCCGCTGCGCCAGCCGATTGTAGTAGAGCACCGAACCCAGTGGCTTCTCACCGTCCGATTCGGCGGCGAAATCCCCGGTGAAGATGTAGATCAGGTCGAGATCGGAGGCGTGCGTCAGCGCACCGCCACCCAGCCGCCCAAGCGCCAGGACGATCAGTTCGCTACCCGGCACGTACCCGTGCTTGGCGGCAAACTCCGTGACGGTCGCGGGCGCCAGCGTCTCGATCGCCGCTTCGGCAACGCGCGCATAGCCGGCCGACACGTCGAGCGGATCGGCGGCGCCGGCGATGATCTGGGTGCCGAGCGCAAAGCGCTTTTCGCCGACGATCTTGCGCACATGGTCGAGCAGCGCCTGGTAATGATCGTCGCCGGCCGTGTTCGTCGCCATTTCCGCCGCCAGCTCGGCAACCGAGCCGACCGCCTCCAGCGCCGTGGCATCGATCAACCCGTCGAGCAGCGCGACGCGCCGTCCCAATGCCTCGGCCAAGGGCGGCGCATGGCTCAGGATCGCGCCGAGCAACCGCGCCAGCGCCGGGCGCGCTTCCAGCAGCCTGAGGAAATTGATGGCGCTGGGGAGCCGAGACAACATCGCGTCGAGCTTGAGGATAGCACCGTGCGGATCGGGCGCCGTGCCGATCGCATCGATCAGCCCGGGCAGCACGGCCTCCAATGCCTGCAATGCCGCCGGGCTGCGCAACGCGACATAGCCGCCCGCGCGCCACTCGGCGACGCGTTGCGCCGCACCGGCGACGTCCACGAAGCCCGCCGCTGCCAATTGTTCGGCCAGGCGGTCAGGGTCGTGCGACAGCGTGCCCGCCTCTTCCGGCTCGATCGCGTCGTAGCGGCGCGCGGTGCTGGCGACATGCGGCGCAAGCAATTCGAGCAGCGCTTCGCCATCGGCCAACCCGTGCAATCGCGCGACGCTATCCAGCGCGGCGCCGACCGGCAGCCGATGTGTCTGCCGGTCGTCGATCATCTGCACACGATGCTCGATCGTCCGCAGGAGCGTATAGCTGCCGGTGAGCGCCACGGCGTCCGCTCGATCGATCCACCTTGCCTCGGCCAGTGCAGCCAGCGCATCGCGCGTCGCAGGCGCCCGCAACGCAGCGTCACGGCCGCCGTGGATCAACTGGTGGATCTGCGCGAAGAATTCCACTTCGCGGATTCCGCCACGCCCGCGCTTGAGGTCGAAGCCGGGGCCGAACGCCTGCCCTTGCGTGTGATGGCCGCGGATGCGTCGCGAAATCCCCCGAATCTCGCCGATCGCGCCGAAATCGAGCGCGCGGCGCCATACGAACGGGCGGATAGTGTCGAGGAAACGCTGCCCGAGCGCCATGTCCCCGGCGGCGGCGCGAGCACGGATATAAGCGGCCCGCTCCCAGGGCAGCGCCTGCGATTCGTAATAGCCGATCGCCGCATCGACCGGCAGCGCTGCCGGTGTCGCCTCGGGCGATGGGCGCAACCGCAGGTCGACGCGCAGCACATAGCCGTCGCCATCACGTGCCTGCAGCAATTCGACCACGCGTTTGGCGATGCGCACCGCGGCCTCCTGCGGCTCCTCGCGCGGACGGCAGGGCAGCGTCAGCGGATCGAATATCAGCACCGGATCGATGTCGGACGAATAATTGAGTTCGTGGCTGCCCTGCTTTCCGAGGGCGATCGCGGCGAACCCGCGAGGCTCGGCGTCCGGCGTACGCTCCTGGATGGCAGTACGGATCGCCATATCGAGCGCGCGATCCGCAAAGTCGCTGAGTGCTTTGGTGACTGCCGACAGATCCAGAACACCGGACAGGTCGCCAATCGCGACCAGCAGTGCCAGGCGCCGGCGTTCCAGCCGCAAGCGGCGTGCGACGGGCATGTCGGGATCGTCGACCGCCACCTGGTCGAGCGGCAACAATCCCGCGTCCAGCATCGCCTCCAGCTCGGGCTCGCGGCCCAGCGTCATTGCCAAAAAGGGCGCATGGTCCCGCGCTCGGGCAATGGCGGCGATGATTTCGGGCCTGGGCGCCATTGCCTTCATGCCGCCGAGAATGTTACCCGAGATAACATTGGTCATCGGTGAGCAACAAATGACGTCATCAGCCGTTTATACCACATGACCGAACCCGTCGCTACGCACCCGGACAGCATAGGTTTCGACGGAGTCCGCGTGGGCATATCCTGCGCCGGCGAGATGATGTCGCGGTCACTTCACTTGGCGTACGACAATCGGCTCGAGCATCCCGACATGTTCACCATGCTGTTGGACAGGCTCGACCAGATCGACTGACCCCACCTCAGTCGCGATTGCGACTGAGGCTTTCGACTTCACCCATGATCGTATCGAGCGCGGTCATGCCAGGCTCATTGCTGTGCGTGCGGCGCGACGGCAGCGATCCGTCGCCAAGAATGGCCTCAAGCGCCACACGACCACGCGCGACTCGGCTCTTGATCGTGCCGACGGCCACGCCGCAGATTTCGGCTGCCTCTTCATAGGCAAAGCCACCGGCACCAACGAGAATCAACGCTTCGCGCTGGGGCTGTGGCAGGTGCAGCAACGCACGCTGCATATCGCCCAACTCGACGTGGCGGTCCTGGCTGGCAGGTGCGGCAAGAATCTTGTCGGCGACCAGATCGTCCCACTCGCCCTTGAAGCGCGCCCGGCGCATCTGGCTGAGATACAGGTTGCGCAGGATGATGAAGGTCCAGGCGCGCATGTTCGTGCCGGCTTGAAAGCGCTGGCGGGCAGCCCAGGCTTTCATCAAGGTCTCTTGGACGAGATCGTCCGCGAGATCGCGATTACCCGAAAGCGACCGACCGAAGGCGCGCAGATGCGGAATGACCTGCGCCAATTCCTTCTTGAATTCGGGATCGGACAGCGGGACATGTTCGACCACCACGTCTTGGCCGATATCGTCTTCTGTCGTGTCGGAGTCGCTCATGAATACCCGCTCTTTGCCTCACCGGCGTATAACATAGGAAGCCGCGGCGCTTTGCGCCACGGCAGCTCCAACAATCGCCGGGAATATTAACGCAATAGCAGGTACGCGAAAATCGCGATCACGAGCACCAAGGAAATAGCCAGAACGTAGCGGGTCACCCCGGGGGTCGCGCCGCCGCGCGCCTCGGTGCCGGATACATGGATTTTTTCGTTAGGATCGGTCATGCAAGCTCAAACCCGCGAAAAACGTTTTGGCTCCGTATCAACGGGAACTTTCGTCCTTCGCGGGCACCTTTCATCAGGCTGACGGCACCGTCGATTGATCGAAGAACAAGGCCTGCGCGATCGCCGCTTTGACGGTGGAACGCTGAAACGGCTTGGTGATGAGGAACGTCGGCTCTGGACGTTCGCCGGTCAGCAGCCGCTCCGGGAAGGCAGTGATGAAGATCACCGGCACTTCGAACTCGGCAAGGATGTCCTTCACCGCGTCTATGCCGGATGAATCGTCCGCCAGTTGGATATCTGCCAGAACCAGGCCCGGCCGATCCTCCATCGCCAGCGCCACTGCCTCGTCGCGCGTGACGGCAACGCCGGTCACGTCATGGCCGAGATCGCGCACGATCGTCTCGATATCCATGGCGATGATCGGCTCGTCCTCGATGATCAGCACGCGCGAGCGCGTCTGCTTCTCGATCTCGCTCAATGCCTCGGCGACCAGCGTATCCACTTCGCTTGCATCCACGTCGATCAGATACGCCGTGTCCTCGGGCGTGAAGCCCTCCATCGCGGTCAGCAGGAGTGCCTGGCGCGACAATGGCGTCATGTGCGCAAGCCGCGCCCGTGCGATCGATTCATGATCGTCGCCCTCATCGGCGCCGGAATTCTCCAACGTCTCGTCATAATTGGTCGACGCCCAGATCGCCTGGAACATGCGGTAGAGGCCCAACCGCGGATCGACGTCGCGCGGAAACTCGGCCGGCGCGGCGACGATCGCCTCCAGCGTGGCACGAACATAACGGTCGCCATGGGTCTGGCTACCGGTCAGCGCGCGACCATAGCGGCGCAGGAAGGGAAGATGAGGGGCAAGTTGCTGTCCAAGCGACATAACTGTCGAGGTCTCCTGACGTGAAATGGCCGCGCCCTTGTGGAAGCCACTCAACGCCTTTGCAATGCGTTTCGCGTGCCAGGCACCCAACCGGATTTTTTCGGCTCGCAAGCGGAACAATCGAGGTTGTATTTGGTTTCATCCGCTGTTCACACTAAGGTCCACCCAGCGGTCACCACGACCGCTCCGTGTCGCGTTCGTACCATTCGTTGCCGGCGATGTCCGGAATTCCAGGGGACATTGCATTGCGTTCGGGCGACTCTTCGAAAAAACCGGCGGCCGAGACGGCAAGTACAAAGGTGCAGAACAAGGACCGCGACATGGGTGCGGCACTGCGCACCGTGTATCAGAAGACGGTTGAGGAAGAGATACCTGACGACCTGCTCGATCTACTGGGCAAGCTCGACTGACCGGTTCGTGATCGATCCCGCCGCCCAGCGCGCTCCGGGTTCCGCCGATAGCAGTGACGGTGCCGAAGACGCGTCGAACGTGATCGTGCCAAGCCGCTCGTCGCTCTTCGTCGCGCAGATCCCGACCGGCGCCAAGATTTTCCTGATCCTGAGTGCCGCCTTGCTGCCGCTGGCGGTGATCGCTTTCTTTGCGACCCTGAAGACCACACAGAATGCCGATGCCGATGCGCGCGCCAGGCTGCGGGTCGCAGCTTCCGAAAGCGCGCGCAAACTGTCGATCGAGCTGATCGGCGACATGACCGCCTTGCGCACTGCGCTGAACGCGCTGGATGCGGATGCGGGCGACGCGCCGAGCTGCGCACGCGCCCAAGGCGTTTTCGCGCAGCAGGCAGCTGGCGGCACGCGCTTTGCGATCGTCGACAATCGTGGGCGCCTGTTGTGCGGCGCGCAGCTGCCAGCGCCCATGGTGCTGATCCCCTCCGCCCATGATGCGCCGATCGCCGCGCGCGTGCTGCCGGGACGGGGCCTCGTCCTGGCGATCGGCGGCCGAGCCGGTGGCACGAGCGCCACGGCCTTCTTCCCGGCGGGCTTCTTGGCACAGACCGGGCGGCCGAGCGGCTTTACCCCGCCGTTCGAAGCAACGCTCGAGCGCGGCGGCGACAGTGTCATGCTGGTCGAATTGCCGCCACGTGCTGCGCTGGAGCGGCGTGAGTCCCTTCATGCCGCGCTTGGAATCGGGGAGCTGACGCTCAGCATGACGGTGCGCAGCTTGCCGATATCGTCGCCATTGCTGATCGCGCTGCTGCTACCGATCCTGATGTGGGCCGCGGCGGCGAGCATTGGCTGGTTCATCGTCGATCGGCTGCTGATCCGGCCGCTGCGCCGGCTGCGCACCACGGTGGCCGCCTATGTGCCCGGCGAGGAGATCGATCCCGACGAGGTCCGCGCCTTGCCCGCGCAGGAGATCCGCGAACTCGGCGACACGTTCCGCGCGATCAGCCGCACCGTGGCGGCGCACGAGGCCGGCCTTGCCGAGGGATTGGTGCGCCAGACCAAGCTCACGCGCGAAGTGCATCACCGCGTGAAGAACAATCTCCAGGTGATCTCCAGCCTGATCAATTTCCATGCGCGTGGCTCGAAATCGGTCGAGGCGACGGCGGCTTATTCCGGCATCCAGCGCCGTGTCGATGCGCTCGCGGTCGTCCACCGCCATCACTTTGCCGAGATGGAGGAAAGCCGCGGCCTGTCTCTGCGCTCGGTGATCGGGGAGCTCGCATCGAACATTCGCGCGACCGCCCCTGCCGGCGCCTCGCAGCTCGGCATCGTGCTCGATGTCGAGCCATGGCTGGTCAACCAGGATGTCGGCGTGGCGGTGGCATTCCTGCTGACGGAAATCGTCGAGCTCGCCATGAGCTGCAATGCGGGCGCCCAGATCCGCATCTCGGTGAAGGGCGGCGACACCGTCGACCGGGCCATCCTGCGCGTCAGTTCGCCGGCCCTGATCGATTGCGGTGCGCTGCAGGATGGACTGACCGATCGGTATGGCCGCGTGATGGAGGGTCTGTCCCGCCAGCTGCGTGCCAAGTTGCACCACGATCCACTGATCGGTGCCTACGAGATCGCCATCGCGGTGATCGGCCGCGACTGATCGATTCCGACCGCGATCGTTTTTTCGCGAAAAAGCCGGAACCGATCTTCTCGATGGCCGTTTTGTCTTCGGATAGCGAATTTATGCCCCCCCGCTCTCGCTATCCACGACATGGGCCCGGAAGCGTCTACCCTCCCCCCCCGGAGGCGCTTCCGGGCCCCACTACTTTCTGCGGGCTTGCACCTCATCTGCCGTGAAAAATCGGAGCGCAGCCGGAACGATCCAGCGCCTTCGATCATTTCCGCTATCTAGGCAGATACGCCTGCAAGGAGATCCAATATGCGCAAGTTCATCCCGATCGCGACCGTGGCCGTTGCTCTGCTGGTCAGCGCCTGCAACACCGTCGCTGGTGCCGGCAAGGACGTCTCGTCGGCTGGCGACGCAGTCGCGAAGACTGCCAAGGACTAAGCTTCGGCCATTCGGCGAAGTACCGAGCCCTCTCCCCTATGGGGAGGGGGCTTTTTCATGTCAGGCGGGCTCGATGGTCTCGGCCGCGGCGACCTTCGCCCGCTTCCGCTCGGTGAACCAGATGCCGATCAGCGCGAGTTCGTACAGCATCACCAGCGGGATCGCCAACAGCAGCTGCGAGCCAACATCCGGCGGGGTGAGCACCGCGGCGAGCGCGAATGCCGCGACGATCGCATACCGCCGGGCGGCGACGAGTTGCTTGCGCGTCACGATCCCTGCCCGCTCGAGCAGCATCAGCAGCACCGGCAGCAGAAAGGACGCGCCGAACGCGAACAGGAACTGCATGACGAACGACAGGTAATTGGCGACCGAGGGTAGCGCCTCCTGCCGGATGCCACCCAGATCGCCCTGGAACGACAGCAGGAAGTGCAACGCCATCGGCACCGCGATGTAATAGGCCATGGCGGCGCCGCTGAGGAACAGCACCGGCGTTGCCAGCAGGAAAGGCAGCAGCGCGCGCTTTTCCTGGCGGTACAGACCGGGCGCGACGAACTGCCACAATTGCATCGCGATCACGGGGAAGGACGCCATCATCGCGGCGAAGAAGGCGACCTTCACCTGGACCAGGAACGCCTCGAAGATCTGCGTATAGATGATCTTGTTCTGCCCCGCCTGCACCAGCGGGTGGACCAGGAAGCTGAAGATCGGGCGGGAGAAATAGAAGGCGATGGCAAAGGTCAGCGCCAGCGCAAGCGCGCAATAGAGCAGCCGACGACGCAGTTCGATCAGGTGATCGAGCAGCGGCGCGCGGGTAGCGTCGATCTCGGTCGTGTCGTTCACGACGCCGTCTTCGGGTCGGTCGTCGGCGACGCGGCCTCGACGGCGCTGGGATGATGCGCCGGCACGTCGGCGCTGTCAGGCACCTGGGGCCGAATCGGCTGCTCGATCATCGCAGGTTGCTCGACCATCACTGGCGGAGGATCGCCCGCAACCGGCGGTTCGCCGGCCGCGGCATGCTCCACGACATCATGGTCTTGCACGATAACCTCGGGCACGCTGTGGTCGGTGCTCGGCTGATGTTCGCGCATGATGCGCTCGTTCTCGGCCGCCCACTTCTTTTCCATCTCGTGCAGTTCCGCCTCGCGGACCATTGAATCGAAGCCGGATCGGAACTGACGCATCACGCCACGCGCACGACCGACCCAGAAGCCGACAAAGCGCATCGCTTTCGGCAAATCCTTGGGGCCGATCACGACAAGCGCGACCATCGCGACGAGCAGCAATTCGGTAGGCGCGACGTCGAACATTCAAAAAGCCTGTCAGCGAAGAAAGCTAAAACTCAGCGCTCTTCGCGCAGCTTCTCGCCGTCGCGATCGAATGCGGGATCGGCCGCCTTCTTCGCGTCGATCCGGCTGACTTCCGGCTTGTCGTCTTCCTCGGCCATGCCCTTCTTGAACTGCTTGATGCCCTTGGCGACATCGCCCATCATGTTCGAGAAACGACCGCCGCCCAGGAGCAGGATCGCAACCACTCCGAACACCAGCCAATGAACCAGGCTGAAACTACCCATCACGCATCTCCTTGGAGGTTGCAGGGTGTCTAGTCCTGTTTTGTTTCAGTTACCACCTCCAGTTGCTCGGTTGCGAGATCGACGGGGTCGAGCAACCCGGCCGCCTTCAGATCGTCTAGCCCAGGCAGGTCGCGGCGGCTGGCAAGGCCGAAATGCGCGAGGAATTCCGCCGTCGTGGCATAGAGAAGCGGGCGCCCCGGCACCTCGCGTCGGCCGGCCGGGCGAACCCAGCCTGCCTCCATCAACACGTCGATCGTGCCCTTGGATATCTGCACGCCGCGAATCGCCTCGATCTCGGCGCGAGTCGCGGGTTCGTGATAGGCGATGATCGCCAGCGTCTCGATGCCCGCACGGCTGAGCTTGCGCGGCTCCTCATGGGTACGGCGCAGCAGATGCGCGAGATCGGCCGCGGTCTGGAAATGCCAGCGCTCTCCGCGCCTGACGAGCTGAATGCCGCGCGGCGCATAATCTTCCTGCAAGCGCGCCAGCGCCGCACGCACACCGGTCGCGTCGTTCAGCTGCGCGCGGATCGCCTCCACGGACATCGGCGTCGTCGCGGCGAACAGCACCGCCTCCACCGCGCGGACCAGCTCGTCGCGGCTATCGGCAAACCCGCTCATGCCGGTGCCCGCAGGTATAGCGGCGCGAGCGGCGCGTGTTGCCGCAACTCCACTTTGCCCTGGCGCGCCAGCTCCAGCGCCGCGACGAAGCTGGAGGCGAGTGCCGAGGCGCGAAATTGCGCGTTCGCGGTATCGGGCAGGAAAGCCCCGATCGCGCGCCACTCGATCGATGTGCCGAGCAGGCGCGACACGCGCTCGAGTGCGGCCTCCAGCGTCATGACGTGGCGATCCGTCACCACGTGCATCACCGGGCGGTTGCGCGCTGCGATCCGGCCGTAGGCGGCGATCAGGTCGAAGATCTCCGCCTGCCACAACGCCTTGCGCGTCGTGCGCAATCCCTCCGCCTGGCCGTGCACGAACACATCCCGCCCTATCCTGTCCCGCGCCATCAACCGCGCCCCGCCCTCACGCATCGCATTCAACCGTTCGAGGCGCAGTTGCAGCCGCAGCGCCAGCTCGTCCGGATCGGGCTCGATCGTGGGGTCGCGCGGCAGCAGCAGCGCGGATTTCAGATAGGCGAGCCATGCCGCCATCACGAGATAGTCGGCGGCAAGCTCCAGCTTCAGCGCCGCCGCCTCATCCACGAAGCGCAGATATTGCTCGACCAGCGCCAGGATCGAAATCTCGCGCAGATCCACTTTCTGATTGCGCGCCAGCGCCAGCAGCAAATCGAGCGGGCCCTCCCAGCCATCGATCTCCAGGGTCAGGGTATCGGTTTCGCTCATCGGGGCACACTAGCGGGATCGGGCGTGGCGGCCACCCGGATCGTGATGCTCGGCATGATCGAAAGCCAGACTGCGGTGGCCCTACAGACCCGTTCGTGTCGAGCGAAGTCGAGACACCTTTCCCCAGCGCAGGTGTCTCGACTCCGCTCGGCACGAACGGATGGTGGTGGATCTGTCTGAAGTCATGAAACTCTGCCTCCAGCACATACTTTCGTGTTCTCCCGCGAAAGCGGGAGCCCAGGGTCCCAAGCGACTGCACAGATGACGGTGCCCCCCTACCCAGCCGTCACCCCGGACTTGTTCGGCAGTTGTACCGCTGGAACAAGTAATTCGCCGTCATCCCCGCGCAGGCGGGGATCCATATACTCGAACGTCTGATTTCAACCGCTAAGCGCGCCACTATGGATCCCCGCCTTCGCGGGGATGACGAACCATTTTGGAAAGGGATAGTTGCCGACTTGTTCCGGGGTCCACTGCGCCGCACAATCCGCCCTTGAAGGCGCTATCGTAGAGGCAAGCCGCTTGGTGGACCCCGGAACAGGTCCGGGGTGACGGCTAGGCTGGCTTTACGCATCCACAAACCGCCGCCTTGCACGCTCGATCGCCGACGTGCATCAGACCAGCGCGAGCAACGCATCGCGCTTGGCAATCAGCGCTTCGAAATCCCCCTCGCCCCGTACCCCAGCGATCGTCGCCATCGCGCGATCGAGTCGCACCACCGCAACCTGCGAGATCTCCGGCACCCGGCCGGCAATATCCTTCATCTCATGCATCCGCGCCCAGCAATCGAGCACCAGGTCGCACCCCGCAGCGATCGCACCGGCGGCCTTGTCGCCCGCGCTGCCGCTCAGCGCCTTCATGTCGATGTCGTCGGTCATCAACAGCCCGTCGAAGCCGATGCGCGTGCGGATGATGTCGCCGATGATGACCGGGGACAGTGTCGCCGGGCGCTCTGCGTCCCAGGCCTCGAACACGATGTGCGAGGTCATGCCCATAACGGCATCCTTCAGCGCGCTGAAGGGCGCCAGATCGTCGGCCAGTGCCCCCTCGGTGGCAGAAACGGTCGGCAGCAGATGATGCGAATCGACGATCGCGCGACCATGCCCCGGCATGTGCTTGACCACGCCGACCACGCCGCCGCGTTGCAGCCCGTCCAGCGTCGCCCGGCCCAGCGCCGCCACGCGCTGCGGCTCCCGCCCCAGCGCGCGGCTGGCGATCGCCTCGGTCGCGTCGGGTTGCGCCACGTCGAGCAGCGGCAGGCAATCGACGGTGATGCCCACCTCGGCCAGCATCAGCGCGATCGCCTCGGCATTGGCGCGCGCCGCCTCGATCGCGGAGATCGGCGCGATCTCGTACAGCGCATCGAAGGCCGGCCCGGCCGGGAAGACCGGCCATTCAGGGGGCCGCATCCGCGCCACGCGCCCGCCCTCCTGGTCGATCAGGATCGGCAGGTCGTCGCGCCCCGTCATCGCGCGCAGATCGTCGGTCAGCGCGCGCAGCTGTCCGCGCGTTTCGATGTTGCGTCCGAACAGGATGAAGCCGACGGGCTGCGCGGCGGTGAAGAAGGCGCGCTCCGCGGGCGTGACGACCGGCCCGGACAGGCCGAAGATGACGGGGATCATGATGTGCTCGCTAAATGCCTAGCCCACCGCCCTACCCCGCCGCACGTGCCTAAGTCGAGCGGTGGGGGTGTGGCAGTTGTGCAGCGCCATTTACCGCAATCGCAGCGTTCTCCCGCGGAAGCGGGAGTCCAGGGCTCCGGTAGATATCGTCTGTGGCCTTGGGCTTCCGCTTTGCGAGAGAACGAGGTCATATTCGGCGCAGCAGGCGACGCTAGCCTCGCCCTAGTTGCTCGCCACGAAGCACGCTTCGCCCGCAACCTTCAGCTTGCCGCACAATGCCGATGCCTGCCCGGCGCTGCCGGCATTGACGCGCAAGCGATATACCGTGCGCCCGTTCACCTCGGCCTTCTGCACCGATTTGCCCAGTGGCTCGAGATAGGTGAAGCGCTTGGACGACTTGGCCCATCCGGCATTGGCCTCGGCCTCGCTGGCGAAAGAGCCGAGCTGCACCAGCGCGCCGCCGGACGATGCCGCATTGGCAGCGGGCATGCGGCCCTGCGTCGGCGGGGTCGCGGTCAGCTTGCCGCCGGATGCGGGTACCGCGACGACGGCCTTGCTGCCGCCCATCGCGTTGCTGGTGCCGGGCTTGGCCTTGGTGCCCGTCACCGGTGCTTCCGGCGCGGCGTCGACATTGATCACCGCATTGCCGCCGGCCGTGCCGTCGCTGGTCGCGATGGCGCTGTCGCCTTCACCTTCGACCTTCAGGCCGCCGGGATCGTCGGGCTTGACCTTGTAATCGCCTTCCTGCGCGGCGATCAGATCGCCATTGCCCTCGACACCGCGGCTCTGCTCGTACCGCGAATAGGCGTACACGGCGGCGGCAAGCAACGCGACGCCGAGCGCCACCAGCAGGACGATGCGCAACACTGCGGGGCCCTGGTCGTAATCGGCCTCGACCGTTTCCAGCCACGGCAGACGATCCTCGTCGCGCGTGTCATAGTCGCCAGAATTGGCCATCCGTCACATCTCCTGGACCGCCTGCACCCCCATGATGCCGAGTCCGTTGCGGATAACCTGCCCGATCGCGTCGGCCAAGAAAAGGCGCGCGCACGTCAAGGCGGCATCGTCGGCGATCAGGAATCGCCGTGCGGGATCATCCTTGCCCATGTTCCACGCGGCATGCAACATCGCCGCCAAGTCATAGAGATAAAAGGCAATCCGGTGCGGCTCGCGCGCCGTTGCGGCAGTCTCGACGATGCGCGGGAACTGCGCGCAGAGCTTCACCAGTGCCAGTTCCTGCGTGTCAAGTTGGGACAGATCGATCGAAGTGCAGGAGATCCCCGCTTCCGCCACCTTGCGTTTCAGCGAGGCGATCCGGGCATGGGCATATTGCACGTAGAATACCGGATTGTCCTTGGACGCCTCCACCACCTTGGCGAAGTCGAAATCCATCTGCGCATCGGCCTTGCGCGTCAGCATGGTGAAGCGGACGACATCCTTCCCGACTTCGATCACGACATCGGCAAGCGTGACGAAGTTGCCCGACCGCTTCGACATTTTCACCGGCTCGCCGGCGCGCAGCAGCCGCACCATCTGCACCAGCTTGACGTCGAAGCGGGTCTTGCCGCCGGTCAGCGCCTGCACCGCGGCGACGATGCGCTTCACCGTCCCGGCATGATCCGCGCCCCAGATGTCGATCAGCGCGTCCGCGCTTTGCGCCTTCTGGTAATGATAGGCGAGATCGGCGCCGAAATACGTCCAGTCGCCGCTCGACTTGCGGATCGGCCGATCCTGATCGTCGCCGAATTGCGTCGAGCGGAACAGCGGCAGCACCACTGGCTCCCAATCCTCTAGCTCCTGCCCCTTGGGCGCCTCCAGCACGCCATCATAGATCAGGTTGCGCGCGCGCAATTCCTTTTCGGCCGCTTCGGGCTTGCCCGCGGCCTGCAATTCGGCTTCCGACGAGAACAGATCGTGATGGATACCGAGCAGCGCCAGATCCTGCTTGATCAGCACCAGCATTGCCGCGACCGCCGCCTTGCGGAACGGCACCAGCCAGTCGCTCTCCGGCGCCTCGACATAGCGGTCGCCGAATTCCTGCGCCAACGCCTGCCCGACCGGTACGAGGTAATCGCCCGGGTACAGCCCTTCCGGAATCTCGATCGTCGCGCCCAGTGCCTCGCGGTAGCGCAGGTGCACCGAGCGGGCGAGCGTATCCACCTGGCCGCCGGCATCGTTGACGTAATATTCGCGGATCACCTTGCTGCCGGCAAATTCCAGCAGGCTGGCCAGCGCATCGCCGACCACCGCGCCGCGGCAATGCCCCATGTGCATTGGTCCTGTCGGATTGGCGGAGACATATTCGATGTTGACGGTCGTCCCCCGCCCCTGAGTCGACCGCCCGTAATCGTCGCCCGCATCGGTGATCGCCGACAATTCGGTGCGCCAGATATCCTCCACCAGCACCATGTTGATGAAGCCCGGCCCGGCGACCGATACGCGTTCGACCTCGTCCAGTTTGGCCAGTTCAGCGGCAATCTTGTCGGCCAGCGCACGCGGATTGGTGCCGGCAGGCTTGGCCAGCACCATCGCGGCGTTGGTAGCCAGATCGCCATGCGTCACGTCGCGCGGCGGCTCCACCGTCACTGCGGCACGGCTGAGCCCGGCCGGCAGGTCACCCGCGGCGACGAGCGTGTCGAGCACGGTCTCCAGATGCGCGGTAAAACGGGTGTACAGGGTCATGATGGGTCCGGTCGATTGAAGCGAGCGCGGCCTTTAGCCGAATGGACCGGCGGACTCAAATAACTGCCCGTGACGCATGCGTTTGCTGCAACTGGTCGCGCGCACTTTGCGATTGGCGGCTATGCTGCACTGCAATATTCGTGGCTCAACAAGCATAGCAGCGGCTGAGGATGCTGATCCGGCTTTCGACCCAATCGAAAGGACCCAAGATCATGACCAAGCTGTTCGCCGCCTTCGCGCTTGCCGCCACCATCGCCGCCCCCGCTTTTGCCCAGGAAGCGTCGCCCGAGCGCAGCTTCACGCGCGACGGTGTCACCTATGTCTACACCGCGACCAAGGTTGGTGACACGACAGTGCTCGCCGGCCGCGCCTCACCCGTCGGTGGGCCGTTCAAGCTGACCGTGCGCGGCAAGCAGGTCAACGGTCGCGCCGGTGGCGTTCCAGTGTCGTTCGCGGTCGACCGGCCACTGGCCCGCTCCGCCACGACGCTCGCGGCGCGCTAAAGTGATAACTTAAAACCTCTACCCGTTCGTGCTGAGTAGAGACCGAGTAGGCCGAAGGCCGTATCGAGGGCTCGTATCGAAGCACCTTGGAGCGCGCGGGCGCGTGGCCTTCGACACGTCCTCTCAATGCGCGATTGGCGCTACTCGATCGCTAGTCAGGACGAACGGGGGGTGAGCGTACCCCAAGTCATCACGCGCTAGAACCCTTCGGGCAGATCGACCGGACCGACCGCCTCGCGATAGCGGGTGACGGCGTACCGGTCGGTCATGCCGGCGATGAAGTCGGCGATGTGACGGCTGCGGTCCGGCTCCTGCCGTGGCAGGCGGGACCAATCATCGGGCATCAGTGCTGGATCGGCGTGGTAGGCGGTGAACAACCCCGCTACCACGCCGTGCGCCGCATCGGCCGCTGCCAGCTGCCGCGGATGGTGGTACAGATTGTCGTACATGAAGCGCTTCAGCAGCCGCTCGTCCTCGCGCATCGCGGGGGAGAAGCCGACCAGCTGACCCGCCGCCCGGACATCCTCGGCATTGGCGATGCCCGCGGCGGCTATGCGGCGCCTGGTCTCGTCGATCACGTCGTTGACCATGGCGCCGATCTGGCTGCGGATCAGTTCGCCGACCAGCCGCTGGGGCGCGATATCGTCGTTGCTGCGGCACACGGCCTTCCAGCCGCCGGCGACGAACGGCACGGCCATCAATTGCTGCACGTCGAGCAGCCCGGCGCGCAGGCCATCGTCGATGTCGTGATTGTCATAGGCGATATCGTCGGCGATCGCGGCGACCTGCGCCTCCAGGCTCGGCCAATGCGTCAGGTCGAGCGGGAACGCCGCATCGGCTGCCGCCAGTGCCCAGCGCGGCTCGCGAATCGGGCCGTTATGCTTGGCCAGCCCCTCCAGCGTCTCCCAGGTCAGGTTCAGTCCGGGCCAGCGCGGATAAGGCGAGTCGATCGTCATCAGCGCGCGCAGCGTGTTACCGTTGTGATCGAACCCGCCATGTCCAGCGAGCGCCGCCTGCAGCGCATCCTCGCCGGCATGGCCGAAGGGCGGATGGCCGATATCGTGCGCCAGGCACAGCGCCTCAGTCAGGTCCTCGTTCAGCCCAAGCACGCGCGCGATGGTGCGCCCGATCTGCGCCACTTCCAGACTATGCGTCAGGCGAACGCGAAAATGATCGCCGTCGGGCGCCATGAACACCTGCGTCTTGTGGCGCAGGCGACGGAAGCTGATCGAATGGATGATGCGATCGCGGTCGCGCTGAAAGGCATCGCGCGGGCCGCGCTGGGTCTCGCTTTGTTCTTTATGCAGGCGACCGCGGCTGCGCTCCGGGACGGATGCCCAGGGCGCAGGGTACGTCAAACCCATACCTCACGGCCGTCATCCCGGACTTGGTCCGGGAACCAGGGTCCCGCAAACGCCGCACCGGTTACCTGTGCAGCACGTTGGATCCCGGACCAGGTCCGGGATGACAGGTCGAAATGGGCAATCACTTTGCGCCCAGCCGCGAAACCTTCTGGCCTGCCTCGCTGGTGACTGAGAAGCCGGACAGCCCCTCCTTCGTCAGTGCATTGACGAACGCGCGCGCCTCGCTGTCGGTCTTGAACGGCCCGGCGAGCACGCGATTGGTCGCGCGCAGGGGTGTCGTCCAGCCGCTCTTGCCCTTGAAGGCTGCCGGTGCCTTGTTCTTCACCCGCGTCCATTCTTTGGCCAGGTCACCCTGGTTCGCGCCGCCCGCCACCTGCACCCAGATCCGCGCCGGCTCGAGCAGCTTGGGATCCTTCTTCTTCAGCTCCTCGGCCTTCTTGGCGTCTGCCAGCTTCTTGGCCTCGGCCGCCTTCTTGGTATCGGCACCTTTCTTGGTGGCCGCGAGCGTCTTGGCGTCGGCCAGCTTCTTGTCGGCAAGCTTCTTGTCCGCGAGCTTTTTGTCCAACGCGGCCTTGTCGTTGTGGCGCGTATCCGCTGCCCGCTCGTCCGCATCCGGCGCATCGGCGCGCGGCGGCTGACGCCGCGCAGCGACGGACGCGTCGACGATCGGTGCCGGCCCGGTGGGTGCCGCAGCAGCCGTCTCGACCGGCGCGGGTGCAGGATCCACCGGTGCGACATCCAGCTCGGAACCTGGAACAGTGATGTTGGCGATGATCTTCGCCAGGATCGAATCCTCCCCGCGTGCCGGTCCGGGCGCCGGCGGCAGCGTTGCCGATGGCGCGGTCAACGGTGGCGACGGCGGCGTCACCGCGGCGACCGACATGGACGGGATCGGCTGCGGTGCCGGGGAGCTGCTCGGCGTCGAGACCTGAGGCGGAGTCGATACCGCCGCGCTGACGACCGGCGCCGTCGGGACAAAGGCAGGCGACGCTTGCTTCGCAACGGCATCGACACGCGCCGGCTGGAGCACGGGCGTGACCGCCGGCGTGGGCGTCACGGTGGCGGCCGCGCCCGGCGTTACCGCGGAAGGCACCAGCACTGGCGCCGGCCGCGGCTCGACCACCACGGGGCGCGGCGTAACGACGGCGCTTGCCGAGGCGGCTGGCGGCACCGCCCTGATCGGTGCTTCGCTGATGATGCGCGGCGTTTCTACCACCCGCGTGTTCGTCTCGGGCACCGGACGGACCGGCACCGCCGACATCGTCATTGCCGGCACGATCCGATTGTTCGACGCGAGCGACACGGACGGCAGCGCACGCGCCGGCGCCGTGGGCACGTAAGCCGGGCGTCGCACCTGCTGCACGTAGACCGGTGCCGGCAACGCCCCGGTCGAGGCAAGCGCCGACCCTTGATAGGCGGGCGGCTGCGGCAACGGCACGGGCGCCGGGGCCGAGGCGAGTTCGATCTTCTCGCGCCGTCCGCGGCGGCGCTCCTTCTTGCGGTCCGCCTTGCTCGGCTGCGCGGCAGCCAAGACTGCTACCGGTGGGGCACGTCCGGGCTCGGGTGCCAGCGCCGGCAAGCGCGGCGCGAGCCGCGCGTCCGCCAGTCGCGCCGGCGACGGGCGCACTTCGCCGAAATGCACCGCAAAGGCGCGATCCACCGGCCCGAGGCGCGGTAGGCGATCGAAGAACGGCTGGAGCCCCTGCGCCATGCCGCCGGGCATCATGCTCGTCGCGATCTTGGTCGCGCCAGCCGCATCGCCCGTCATGGCCAGGATGAAGGCACGCGTGCGCCACGCGCCGCGGTCGCTGCGGCGGAGCAACGGATCGATCACCGCCAGCGCTTCCTCGCGCTTGGCCGAAATGCCCAGCGACAGCGCATAACGCCGCAGCGTCTCGTCCGCCGGGCCGTCGCGCAGCGCCAGCCGGTAATCGCGCTGCGCCCTCTCCTGCTCCCCGAGCAAATCATAGGCCAAGCCGCGGTCGGACGCGAACCGTCGCACGTCGCCGCGCAATTGCTCGGCTTGGCCGAATTGCAGCAGTGCCTCACCCGGCCGGCCAGATTGC
This sequence comes from Sphingomonas endolithica, assembly GCF_025231525.1. NCBI lineage: Bacteria > Pseudomonadati > Pseudomonadota > Alphaproteobacteria > Sphingomonadales > Sphingomonadaceae > Sphingomonas > Sphingomonas endolithica. The sequence goes on along the minus strand of NZ_CP103057.1, from coordinate 3,962,664 downwards.
ACCAGCAGGCTACCCTTACCGGCCTTGATCCTGGGATTGCTCGGGTCGATTCGCTCGGCACGCGCAAAGAAGCCGGCGGCGGCGGTGGTATCGCCGAGTTTCAGCGTCAGTTCGCCCGCGCGCACCATCGCCGCCACATCGCGTGGATTGGCGCCGAGCAGGCGCATCTCGGCGGCAAGCTCGTCCGCATCCGGCGTTGCCTGCTGCACGAAGCCCTGCGCCCAGGCGGACATGGGTGCCACGGCCGCCAGCGCACAGGCCAGCGCCGTCACGGCTATCTGAGGGAGTCGAAAGGATTGCATCACTGCTTCGGGGTAAACGCCAGCCAGGCCTAACCGGCAATGGCCGGCGGCGCCGCCAAGCGACGGAACGACACGAACCGGCGACACACCGGTTCGCGTCGTTGCCGGGCTACCTCACTGATTGTTCTGGCGGTGCAGGAAACGCGGGATATCGATCGCATCCTTGTCGGCCGCATCGGCCTCCTCGTCACGCGCCGCGCCGCGCGTCGCACCCGACATGCGCTCGAACAGCGTACCACCGAGCTTCACGCGCGGCGCACCGGCCGGCGCTTCCGCCGGCGTCTCGGCGGCAGGCGCACCCGGCGACAACCAGCGACGACGCTGGCTGCCATCGGCGACATCCTGCGCCGGCAGCGCGACCGAATCGTCGCCGAAGGTAAGTGGAGCGCGCACCGGCGGTGCTTCGCTCTCGCTGCCGAGCACCAGTTCGTCGGCCTCTTCATGCTGCGGCGCGAGCGGCGCAGCCTTTTCCGGCTCGGCTGCAGGCGTATAGCTCGGCGCTTCGTCGCGCGGCAGCACGGGGGCCGCCTGCGGTTCGACCGTCGGCGCCGGCTCCATCACGGAAGCGGCAGACGCGGCGGGTGCCTCCGGCTTCTTCGTGCCGGCAAAGCTGAACGCGCGCGGTGCGGGCGCCGTTGCCTCGGCCGGGCGTGCGGTCGCCTCGATGCCGGTGGCGACCACCGACACGCGGATCTTGCCCTCCAGGTCCTGGTTGAAGGCCGACCCCCAGATGATGTTGGCGTCTTCGTCGACCAATTCGCGAATGTGGTTGGCCGCTTCGTCGACTTCCAGCAGGCGCATGTCGTCGCCGCCGGTGATCGAGACGATCACGCCCTTGGCGCCCTTCATGCTCACGCCGTCGAGCAGCGGGTTGGCGATCGCCTTGGATGCGGCCTCGATCGCGCGATTGTCGCCCGATGCCTCGCCTGTACCCATCATCGCCTTGCCCATTTCCTGCATGACGGAACGGACGTCGGCGAAATCGAGGTTGATCAGGCCGGGCATGACCATCAGGTCGGTAATGCCGCGCACGCCCTGCTGCAGCACCTCGTCCGCCATCTGGAACGCCTCCTTGAAGGTGGTGTTCGCATTGGCGACCAGGAACAGGTTCTGGTTGGGGATGACGATCAGCGTATCGACATACTTCTGCAGTTCCTCGATCCCGGCTTCGGCCGCCTTGGCGCGGCGATTGCCCTCGAAGGCGAACGGCTTGGTCACCACGCCGACGGTCAGGATGCCCATGTCACGCGCCGCCTTGGCGATGACCGGGGCCGCGCCGGTGCCGGTGCCGCCGCCCATGCCCGCGGCGATGAACACCATGTGGCTGCCCTCGAGCATCTTGGCGAGGCTGTCGATCGTCTCTTCGGCGGCCGCGCGACCGATCTCCGGCCGGCTACCGGCGCCCAGGCCCTGCGTGATCTTGGCGCCCAGCTGGATGCGCTGCGATGCGCTCGACTGCTTCAGCGCCTGCGCATCGGTATTGGCAACCAGGAAGTCGACGCCCTGCACTTCGGCCGCAATCATGTTGGCGATCGCGTTGCCGCCTGCCCCGCCGACGCCGATCACCGCGATGCGCGGGGTCAGTTCGTCGACTTCCGGTGCCAGAAATTCGATGCTCATCTGCCTATCTCCACCGTGCGCCAACACTCCGGCACAAAAAAGTTCGTAATCCGCTTCCTGCACCAACCCTTGGGCGCGTTCCAGCGTGAAAGATACCAGTTGCGGTATTTGTTCAATAATTGGCCCGCGCCATGGCGATCAGCCGCCGGATCGCGCCCAACCCCTTGGGCCGGTGGACCATCTGGTGCTTGCCCGCCAGCGCGCGCAGATCGACCGGATCGGACGCGGCATAGAAAGCCAGTCCCGCCAGCGTCGCGAAAGCCGGGCCCGAATGCGCCTCGGGCAAGGCGGTCAGCCCGCGCGGCCGGCCGATGCGCACCGATCGACCCAGCGCCTGCTGCGCATAATCGGCCACGCCCTTCAACTCGGCGCCCCCGCCGGTCAGCACCACCTGCCGCCCTACGGGTCCGGAGAATTTCAGCTCGGTCAGCGCCTTCTGCACTTCGCCCACCAGATGATCGAGCCGCTGGCGGATCACCGCGATCAACTGCGCACGCGTGATCCGCGTGCCGTCGCTCTGCCCCTCCTCGCCGCTGATCGGCGCCACGTCGATCATGTCGTGATTGTCGCGCGGCGAAGCATTGGCCGAGCCGTAGAAGCATTTCATCCGCTCCGCCTGCGCGCGGGACGTGCCGAACGCGCTGGCGATATCGTCGGTGATGTCCTGCGCCCCGAACGGGATCGAGGTGAGCCCGACCAGCATCCCCCCGGCGAACAGCGACACGTTGGTGATCCCCGCGCCCAGCTCGACCAGGGCCACGCCCAGTTCGCGCTCCTCGTCGCTGAGGCACGCCATGCCGGTCGCCACCGGCGAGGCGATGATCGACTTGACCTCAAGATGCGCATTGGCGACGCACAGCCCCAGATTGCGTACCGGCGATCCATCTGCCGCGACGACATGGATATGCACGCCCAGCCGGTCGGCATGCAGCCCGAGCGGCTTCTTCACGCCGGTCAGCCCGTCCAGCGTGTACAGCGCGGGCTGCGCGTGCAGCACCATGCGGCCGGCGGGATCGATCGACTCACGGCCGGCATGCAGCAGCGCATCAATGTCGGACTGCTCCACCCGGTGCCCGCCCAGTTCGAACTCGATCGACGCGACATCGCTGACCAGCCCGCCGGCGGAAAAGCTCACCCACACGTTCTGGATGTTGACGCCGGCGATCCGCTCCGCCTGCTCGACCGCCTCGCGCACCGCCGCCTCGGTCGCGTCGGCATCGGCGATATAGCCGCGCTTCACGCCGCGGCTCTCGCGCTGGCCGGTGCCGAGCACGATCAGCTCGCCGCCATCGCCCTTCTGCGCGATCATCGCCGAGATCTTGGACGATCCGATGTCCAGCGCCGTGATCAGTTCTTCCGGTGCAACCTTCGCCATGCCAGTTATCCTTGCCCCGCCGCACTAACATGTTTTTTCGCTTCGATCACTGCAGGTTGTGCAGCGGCGCCCGCTTCATTGGGGTCGGTGATCGCACGCCCGGCACTGTCGCCGGGCTTGCGCGCCACCAATTTGCTCGGGTCGCGCATGTCGAAGCGCAGCCAGCCCTTGCCGAGCAGCGGCTTCGACCCGTCGAGCTGCGCGAACTTGGCCAGCGCCGCTGCCGCCGCCGCGTCGCCCGCCGGCAAGGCCAGCGTCTCGCCGCTCTCGAAGGTCAGGTTCCAGCGCCGGTTGCCGACCCAGGTCGCGGCCTTGACCAGCGGCTTCAGCGCCGGCGCCGCTTTCAGCAATTGCTGATACGCCGCTTCCTGCTGGTTCGCGCCCGGCCCGATCACCAGCGGCAGATCTGGCATCGCGTCGGCGCGCACCGGCTCCAGCCACACGCCGTCGGGGCCGATCAGCGACAATTGCCCCTTGTCCTGCCACACCGCGGTCGGCTTGCGCTCGACCACGTGCACCAGCAGCGTATCGGGCAGGCGGCGCGAGACATGCGCATCCTCGATCCAGCCATATTGCAGCAATTTGGCGCGGACATCCTCCAACCGCACCAGCGGCATCGCACGCGATTGCTGGTCGAGCGCGACGGCATAGACCGACATGCGGTCCATGCGGCTGAGGCCCGTCACCTCGATCTGCTCGACGCGAAAGCCTGCCCGGCCGACGCCTTCCGCCAGTGCCGTGCCGACCGCCGATGGCACGCCCATCCACACCGCCAGCGTGCCCAGCCCCGCCATCACCGCGCCGGTGATTGACCAGGTCGCGATGCGGTGCACCGTCGCTTCGCTGACCGGCAACGCGGCGATGCCGCGGTCGATCATCGACACACGCGGCGCCCGCTTCTGCACCGGCCGCCGCGCCGGGCTGCGCTTCAGCGTGCGGCTGCTCATGGCACCCCGCTCCCTAGGCAGTCATTCCCGCGCAGGCGGGAACCCATAATCTCGAACGTCGAAGATGGAGAAGCGAGGTCAGCCAGTATGGATCCCCGCCTGCGCGGGGATGACGGCGGGCTCGTCGGCTGGCAGCGGCCCACCACCCTCATGCCAACGCCTCGTCGAGGATCTTCTGCACCAGTTCGGCATAGCTCATGCCGTTATGCCGCGCTTGCTCCGGCACCAGGCTGAGCGGGGTCATGCCGGGCTGCGTATTGACCTCGAGCAGGAACAGCCCCTCGACGCCGCACTCATCGTCCCAGCGGAAGTCCGACCGCGACGTGCCCTTGCAGCCGAGCACGCGGTGCGCCTCCAGCGCCAGCGCGTTGCACGCGGCGGTAATCTCGTCGGGCACATCGGCGGGATAGATATGCTCGGTCAGGCCGTCGGTATATTTCGATTCGTAATCGTAGAAGCCGCTTTTCGGGCGTAGCTCGGTAACGCCCATCGCCTGGGCGCCGATCACTGCCGTCGTCAGCTCACGGCCACGGATGAACGGCTCGGCGAGCAGTTCGTCGAACTCGTTCCACGGGCCGATGCTCGCCGCGGCGATCGGATTGCCGTAATTGCCCTGGTCGGTGATGATCGCCACGCCGACCGAGGATCCTTCGTTGACCGGCTTCAGGACATAAGGCCGCGGTAATGGATCGCCCTCGAACAGGGTCTCGGTCCGCACGATCCGCCCGCCGGGCATCGGAATGCCATGCGGGACCAGCGCCTGCTTGGTCAGCACCTTGTCGATCGCGATCACCGAGGTGGCGAGCCCGGAATGCGTGTAGGTGAGACCCATCAGATCGAGCAGCCCCTGCACCGATCCGTCTTCGCCGGGCGTGCCGTGCAGTGCGTTGAACACCACGTCGGGCGCGGCGTCGGCGAGCCTGGCGGCGACATCGCGGCCCATGTCGATCCGCGTGACGCGGTGCCCGAGCGATTCCAGCGCCTCGGCGATCCCTTCGCCCGACATCAGCGACACTTCGCGCTCGGCCGACCACCCGCCCATCAGGACGGCGACGTGCAACCCACTCACGACGTCACCCCGACCCGTTGAATTTCCCACTCCAGTTCCACCCCCGAATGCGCCAAGACCTTGGCCCGCACGTCTTCCCCCAATGCCTCAATCTCCGCGCTCGTCGCGGCGCCCAGATTGAGCAAGAAATTGGTGTGTTTCTCGCTCACCTGCGCATCGCCGCGCCGCAGACCGCGGCAGCCCGCCCGGTCCACCAATTCCCAGGCCTTGTGGCCTTCGGGGTTCTTGAACGTCGACCCGCCGGTCTTCGACCGCAGCGGCTGCGAAGCCTCGCGCGAGGCCGCGATGCGGTCCATCTCGGCCTGGATCGCCCCCGGTTCGCCGGTTACGCCACGGAAAGTCGCGCTGACCACCACGCAACCGTCTGGCAGCGATGAATGCCGATAAGTATAGCCAAGCGCGTCCACCGCCTGCGTGATCAACTCGCCCGATCGCAGCACGACGTCGCACGCGACCAGGATCTCGCTCGTATCGCGCCCATAGGCGCCGCCATTCATCCGCACGAACCCGCCGACGGTGCCGGGAATCGAGCGCAGGAATTCCAGTCCGGCGATCCCCGCATCGCGCGCCGTCGACGATACCAGAATGCCCGATGCCCCGCCGCCACATTGCAGCGTGGTCGCATCCAGCGCCTCGACCCTGGCGAACGCCTTGCCCAGCCGCACCACCACGCCCGGCACGCCGCCGTCGCGCACGATCATGTTCGAGCCCAGGCCGAGCGCCATCACCGGCACCGCGGGATCCAGGTCGCGCAGAAAGCCGCCGAGATCGGTCACGTCCTTTGGCTCGAACAGCCACTGGGCGGTGCCGCCCGATTTGAACCAGACGAGCGGCGCCAGGGGGGCGTTTTCGGTCAGGCGGCCCTGCACTTGAGGCAGAGTAGCGCGAGCTGCGAGCGCGACGCTCATCGGTCAGCCACCCCTGATCCGTTCGTGCTGAGCTTGTCGAAGCACGTGCCCTGCAACACGCCCTTCGACAAGCTCAGGGCGAACGGGTTGGGGCAGATCCCGTAAGTCACGCGCGCCCCGCCGTGATCGCATCGGCCAGCCCAGCCGCCCACTTGGTAATGTCCCCGGCCCCCAGGCACACCACCATGTCGCCGGCCTGCACTACGCCCGCCAGAGCCTCCGCCAGCCCCGCGGCATTGGCCACCGTCGCTACCGAGCGATGCCCGCGTCTTTTCAGTCCCTCGACCAGAGCCTCGGCATCCACACCCTCGACTGGCATCTCGCCTGCGGCATAGACCGGAGCGACCAGCACCATGTCGGCGTCGTTGAAGGCCTGTGCGAAATCCTCCATCAGATTGCCCAGTCGCGAATACCGATGCGGCTGGACCACGGCGATCACGCGGTTCTCTACGCCCTCGCGCGCCGCCGACAGAACGGCCCTGATCTCGACCGGGTGATGCCCGTAATCGTCGATTACCGTCACCGTCCCGCCATCCACCGCGACCTCGCCGACCTTGGTGAAGCGGCGCTTTACCCCGCCGAACTTGGCGAAACCCTGCTGGATCGTCGCGTCGTCGATGCCGAGTTCGAGCGCCACGCCGATCGCCGCCAGCGCATTCTGCACATTGTGCCGCCCGGGCATCGGCATCTCGATTCCCTCGATCGATCGCACCGAGCCATCGCGGCTGCGCACCAGGCATTCGAAGCGGTTGCCGCCGGGGATCGGCGTCACGTTCACACCGCGCACATCGGCCTGCGCGGCAAAGCCGTACGTCACTACGCGACGGTCGCGCACGCGCGGGATGATCCCCTGCACTTCGGGATGATCGAGACACAGCAACGCCGCGCCGTAAAAGGGCACGTTCTCGATGAAATCGACGAACGCGTCCTTCACGGCATCGAACGAGCCATAATGATCGAGATGCTCGGGATCGATATTGGTGACGACCGCAATCGTGCCGTCGAGCCGCAGGAAGCTGCCGTCGCTCTCGTCCGCCTCGACCACCATCCAGTCGGATGCGCCCAGCCGCGCGTTCGACCCATAGCTGTTGATGATCCCGCCGTTGATCACGGTCGGATCGACGCCGCCGGCATCCAGCAATGCCGCGATCATGCTCGTTGTCGTGGTCTTGCCATGCGTGCCCGCAACCGCAACCGTCGATTTCAGGCGCATCAGCTCGGCCAGCATCTCGGCACGCCGCACGACGGGAATGCGCCGTTCGAGTGCCGCATAGACTTCCGGATTGTCGCGCTTGATCGCGGTCGAGGTCACGACCACTGCCGCATCCCCCAGATTGGCGACATCGTGGCCGATCGCGACCTGGATGCCGAGCGCGCGCAATCCCTCGACGGCATAGCCTTCGCCGACATCGGATCCCTGTACCCGGTACCCCAGGTTATGCATCACCTCGGCAATGCCCGACATGCCGATCCCGCCGATGCCGACGAAGTGGATCGTGCCGATATCCGTTGCGACACCCCTCATGCGAAGCTCGGCTTTCCGGTCGGCAGCGGCACGCCGATCGGCAGGGCGCTGTTGGTTTGATCGAGGCTCTCGACGAGATCGGCGAGATCGCGTGCGGCATCGGGCCGTCCGCAACTGCGTGCGCGGCCGGCGGCATTCTGCAGCGCCAGCGGGTCGAGCCCGAGCCGCTGCATCTGCTTGGCGAGTTCGACCGGGGTAAAGGCGCGCTGGTCGATCGTCCGTGCGCCGCCGGCCTGGGTCATCTCGCGGGCATTGGCAGTCTGGTGGTCGTCGGTCGCGCCGGGCAACGGCACCAGGATCGCCGGCCGGCCCGCACAGGTCAGTTCCGCCAGCGTCGAGGCACCGGCGCGTGCGATCACCAGATGCGCCCAGGCGAGTTGCTCGGGCATGTCCGGCAGATAGGTGGCGAGTTCGGCCGCGATCGACAATTCGGCATATTTGGCGCGCGCCGCGTCGATATCCTCGATCCGCGCCTGGTGCGTCACCTGCAATCGCCGCCGGAAACTGACCGGCAGCAGCGACAATCCGTCGGGCACGATCTGGCTCAGCACGCTTGCGCCCTGGCTGCCGCCGGTCACCAGCACGCGGAAGATGCCGTCTTCCTCGAGCAGCGGATAAGGCTGCGAGCGGAGCGCCAGCACGGCTTCGCGCACCGGATTGCCGACGAGGCGCGCCTTGCCCCGATACTTGTCCTTCAGCCGTTCGACATCGGCATAGGAGGTCGCGATCGCGTCCACCCGGCCGGCGACCAGCCGATTGACCCGGCCGAGCACCGCATTCTGTTCATGCACCGCCGTCGGGATCTTGTGGTGGAACGCGGCCAGCAATGCCGGCAATGCGGGATAGCCGCCGAAACCGATCACCGCGGCGGGCCGCTGATGCTTGTAGAGCTCGATCGCCAGCGCCCGGCCCTCGACCATCGCGCGCGCGGCCTTGGCCCAGCCGATCGGTCCGCCTGCCAGACGACCGGCGGGCAGCACGTGCGTCTGCACGCCGCCTGGGCCATTGTCGAACAGCCCCGGAAACCGCACGCCGCGCGCGTCGCTGATCAGCGATACGTGGTGCCCGCGCTTGCGCAACTCTCCCGCCAGCGAGGCAGCCGGCACCATGTGCCCGCCGGTGCCGCCTGCGGCCAATACGAAATGCTTCTGCCTGCTCACTGCACGAACCTCATTCACCGCTCCACCGCGCGATATAGGGGGAGCGCGACACGAAGGGGTTCCGCCGCGTAAAGGCAAGCAGCAATCCCATACCGATCGACAAGGCGATCATCGACGATCCGCCATAGCTGATGAACGGCAGGGTCATGCCCTTGGACGGCGCCATGCCCGTATTCACCGCCATGCTGATCAGCGCCTGCGCCCCGAACTGCGTGGCGAGCCCCGCCGCTGCGAACAGGCGGAACTCGTCCTGCTCGTCGAGCAGCTTGACGAACACGCGCACCACGATCGCCAGGAACAGCAAGGCGATGATCGCGCAGGCGAGCAGCCCGAATTCCTCGCCGATCACCGAATAGATATAGTCGGTATGCCCCTCCGGCAGCCGGAACTTCATCGTGCCCCCGCCCGGCCCCGTCCCGCGCCAGCCGCCATTGGTGATTGCGTTATACGCGGCATTGGTCTGGAAATTGTCGGACGCCCCCTCGCCCGCGCCAGGGAAGAGGAACGCATCGATCCGCACCCGCGCGGTATCGTAGAACATATAGGCGGCGATCAGCCCGACCGGCACGCAGCCGATCAGTCCCGCCATCACCTTGGGCGACGTGCCCGAGATCATCAGCAGCGCGATCCACACCGAGCAGAACACCACCGTCTGCCCGAAATCCGGCTGCAGCATCAGCAGCACCGCGACGAAGGCGGTCATCGCGCCGGTGATCACCACCACCGGCATCTCGCCGTCCTGCGCGCGCAGCGACAGGATCCACGCCACGCTGACGATGAAGAAGGGCTTCAGGAATTCGGACGGCTGCATCGCCGACACGCCGAAATCGATCCAGCGCGTCGCGCCGTTGCGCTCGAAGCCGATGAACGGCACCGCGATCAGCAGCAACAGGCACACCCCAGCCCCGATCAGCGCCATGCGCTTGGCCAGCGTCACCGGCAGCATCGAGGTGACGATCAGCACCGGCAGCGACACGCCGACCCAGCCCAATTGCCACCACAGATAGAATAACGGCGGAATGTGATGCTTGTCGTCGGAATAACGCTGTGCCGCCGCCGGTGATGCCGCGCCGACCGCGATCAGCCCGATCGCGATCAGCAGCAAGGCGAGCAGCAGCAGCACCCGGTCGATATCCCAGAACCACATGCTGATCGCCGACCGGTCGCCGCGGCCGCCGCGCTCCTTCATTCGGCGCCACATGCCGTCTCGTTCGGGCACACGCAGATCGGTCATGCCAACGCCTCCACTGCGGCGCGGAACTGGTTTCCGCGATCCTCGAAGTCGTCAAACTGGTCGAACGAGGCGCATGCGGGGGACAATAGCACGGTTTCGCCCGGCTGGGCATGCCCGGCCGCGCTGCGCACCGCGTCGGCCAAGGTACCACTCTGCTCGACCGGCACGACATCCTGCAGGATCGCCGCCAGCCGCGGCCCGGCCGCACCGATCGTGTAGGCCCGGACGACATGACCGAACCACGGCGCGCACGCGTCCAGATCGTCCGACTTGGCCTGGCCGCCGACGATCCAGTGGATGTGCCCGAACGCGGCCAAGGCAGGCGCGGTGGAGTCCGGGTTGGTCGCCTTGCTGTCGTTGACGTACGTCACGCCGCCCACGGTCGCGACGCGCTCCATGCGGTGCGGCAGGCCCGCAAACGTCTCCAGCCCGCGGTCGATCAGTCCCTCGCCGACGCCCAGCGCCTGGCACGCGGCAATCGCCGCCAGCGCGTTCTGCGCATTGTGCGGCCCCTGCAGGCTCGGCCAGCGCGATTGATCCATGCACACGCCGGGCGCGATCTTGGTCAGGTCCTCGCCGCGCTTCGACAAGGACCGCGCGATCTGCGCCGAGGCATTGTCGCCGATGCCGATGATCGCGGCATGGCCCGGCGTCTGCATCGCGAACAGCCGTGCCTTGGACGCGGCATAGCCCGCAAACCCGTCATAGCGATCGAGATGATCGGGCGTGATGTTGAGCAGGATCGCCACGTCGCAATCGAGGCTCTGCGTCAAATCGATCTGATAGCTCGACAATTCCAGCACATACACGCCGCCTTCCGGCAACGGCGCCTGTTCCAGGATCGGCAGCCCGATATTGCCGCCCATCAGCGTCGGCACGCCAGCGGTGGCGAGGATATGGTGGATCAGCGCGGTGGTCGTCGACTTGCCGTTGGTGCCGGTAATACCGACCACCTTGTGCGGCGGCAGCGATGCGCGAGCCTGGGCGAACAATTCGATGTCACCGATGATGGGCACGTTCGCGGCGCGCGCCTTAGCCGCGATCGGGTGGCGGTTGAGCGGCACGCCGGGGGAGACGACGAGTGCGTCGAAGCCTGCGAGATCGATCGCTTCGAGATCGGCAACGTCCAGCACAACCGCATCAAGCGAAAGCGAGTCTTCTTGAATTACATCGACGAGTGTTTCACGCCGCGTTTCGTCGCTGTCCCAAGCGGTGACCGCTGCACCGCTTGCCACTAGTGCACGCACCGTCGCAGCCCCCGACCGCGCCAGCCCGAGCACCGCAAAGCGCTTGTCGGCCCAGGCAGCGTTGGTGATCACCGTAGCTTCAACGTCGACAGACCGGCCAGCGCCAGCACGAAGGCGATGATCCAGAACCGGATCACCACCGTCGCCTCGGCCCAGCCGAGCTGTTCGAAATGATGGTGGATCGGCGCCATCTTGAACACACGGCGGCCGGTGCGCTTGTAGAAGAACACCTGGATGATGACGCTCAGCGCCTCCATCACGAACAGCCCGCCGATGATGCCGAGCACGATCTCATGATGCGCGACGACCGAGATCGCCCCCAGCGCGCCGCCCAGCGCCAGGCTGCCGGTATCGCCCATGAACACGGCCGCCGGCGGCGCATTGAACCACAGGAAGGCAAGCCCCGCGCCGACGATCGCCCCGCAGAAGATCGCCAGGTCGCCCGCCCCCGGCACATGCGGAATGCCGAGATAGGTGGCGAACTTCACGTTGCCCGCCAGATACACGATCACCATGAACGCGACCGAGGCGATGATTACCGGCATCGTCGCCAGGCCATCCAGCCCGTCGGTCAGGTTCACCGCATTGCCGAACGCGACGATCGTGAACGCGGCGAAGACGATGTAGAAATAGCCGAGATCGATCGACACGCTGCTGAAGAACGGCAAATACAGATGCGTGCCGTTCTCGCCGACGATCATCCAGCTGGCGAGCCCGGCGATGAGGAACTCGAACAGCAATCGGGTGCGCCCCGAAATGCCCGCGACGCTCGCTTTGCGCACCTTGTCGTAATCGTCGATGAAGCCGATCGCGCCAAACCCGAACGTGACGAACAGGCACGCCCAGACGAACGGGTTCTTCAGGTCCATCCACAGCAGGATCGACAGGCCCATGCTGGTCAGGATCATCAGCCCGCCCATCGTCGGCGTGCCGCGCTTGGCGAGATGCGTCTGCGGGCCGTCGGCGCGGATCGGCTGGCCCTTGCCCTGGCGCACGCGCAGCCACCCGATAAAGCGCGGGCCGATGATCAGCCCGATCAGCAAGGCCATCGTCACCGCACCGCCGGTGCGCACCGACTGGTAGCGCAGCAGGTTGAGCAGCCCCGGAAAGCCCAGATATTCGGCGATCAGATAGAGCATTATGCCGTCCCGCTTGAGAGGGCGGCGACCAGCCTGGCCAGCCCCACCCCGTTCGATCCCTTGATGAGCACCGCATCGCCCGGCGCCAGTATATCCATCAAGCTGTCCCGGGCGGCAGCGGCATCGGGCACATGGACGAATTCCACGCGCCCCTCAAGCGCGTTCGCAAGCGCGCGCATCTCTTGACCGACCAGGATGACGTGGCCGACGCCTGCTTCCACGATCGGATCGGCAAGATCGGCGTGGTACTGCGCGCTGCGCTCGCCGAGCTCGCGCATCTCGCCCAGCACGGCAATCTTGCGGGCTGCGCGCTCGGCGCCCAGCACCGCCAGCGTCGCGCGCATCGATGCCGGATTGGCATTGTAGCTCTCGTCGATCACCAGCGCTTCGCCGTCCGGCAACTTCGCCATCATGCGCGCGCCACGGCCTTGCAGCCCGCCCAATTCCGCCAGCGCCAGCCCGGCCATCGCCAGGTCGCCGCCGACCGCATCGACCGCGGCCAGCACGCCCAGCGCATTGGACACCCAGTGCATGCCCGGTTGCGCCATCGTGAAGCTCAGCTCACGCTCGCCGATCTGCGCGGTGACGAAGGTCGCCCCCGTTGCGGTACGCATCGTCTCGATCGCCCGCACGTCGGCGCCGCCTGCCAGCCCGAAGGTCACGACGTGCGCAACATGGGGAGCAGCGGCGGCGATCAGCCGGTCGCGATGTGGGCTGTCATAGGGGATAATCGCGGTGCCGCCCGGCTCCAGCCCGGCGAAGATCTCACCCTTGGCATCGGCGATCGCACTTTCGTCGGGGAAGAAGGCGGTGTGCGCCGGGGCGATCGCGGTGACCATCGCGACATGCGGGCGTACCAAGGTCGTCAGGTGCGCCAGTTCGCCGGCATGGTTCATGCCCATTTCCAGCACCGCGAAACGGGTGGCGGCGGGCATGCGCGCCAGGCTCAGCGGCACGCCGGTGTGATTGTTGTAGCTCTTGACCGATCGGTGCGCGGCACCCGGATCGGCCCGGTCGAGCGCGGCAAACAACGCCTCCTTGGTGCTGGTCTTGCCGACCGACCCGGTGACGCCGATGATCTTGGCCGAGGTGCGTGCGCGCGCGGCGATCGCCAGCGCCTCGAGCGCGGCCATCGTGTCGGCGACGCGGACATGCGGATGCGATGTTTCCTCGCTGACGATCGCCCCCGCCGCGCTTTGCGCAAAGGCCTGATCGAGGAAACGATGGCCGTCGGTTGCCTCGCCGGTCAGCGCGATGAACAGATCACCCGAACCGACTTCGCGCGAGTCGAACGTGACGCCAGTGGCGATGAATTCGGCCGAGGCGATGCCGCCGGTAGCGGCGGCGATCTCGGTGGCGGTCCAGAGCGGCTCAGTCATTTGCAAAGGACCTCATAACTGCACAGGCCCCAATCCCCCGTTCGTCCTGAGCCTGTCGAAGGACCTGCCACAAAGGCCGCCCAACCTTGGGCACGTGCTTCGACAAGGTCAGCACGAACGGGGGATTGGAAAGCGATAGGCGCACTCACGCCGCCATCTCCCGCGCTACGCTGACATCATCGAACGGCAGCACCAGATCGCCGACGATCTGTCCCTGCTCATGCCCCTTGCCCGCCACCAGCACGATATCCTGCGCGCCTGCCATGGCGATCGCTGCGCCGATCGCCTCCCGCCGCGCGCCGACCTCGATCGCATCGGGCGCCCCCTGCAGCACCATCGCGCGAATGGCGGCCGGATCTTCGCTGCGGGGATTGTCGTCGGTCACGATCGCCACATCCGCCATCGCCGCGGCGATCGCGCCCATCGCCGCGCGCTTGCCCTGGTCGCGGTCGCCGCCTGCGCCGAACACCACGATCAGCTTGCCCGAAGCATGCGGCTTCAGCGCGGCGATCGCCGCCTCCAGCGCATCCGGTGTATGCGCATAATCGACATAGACCGGCGCGCCCTTGGCCGAGATCACCGCCCGCTCGAGTCGCCCCCGCACCGGCTGTAGCCGGGCGAGTGCCGCCAGCGTCGCCGCGACATCGCCGCCGGTCGCGATCACCAGGCCCGCCGATACCAGGGCATTGGCCGCCTGGTACGCGCCGATCAGCGGCAGGTTCACCTTGAAGGTCCGTCCCTCGGCCTCGATCACCAGCCCCTGCCCGAGCAAGGTCGGATCGCGCGACACCAGCTTGAGCGTCTCCCCCTGCATGCCGACCGAGATCACGCGCACACCCCGCGACTGCGCTATCTCGATTACCTGTGGCGACAGGGGATCGTCGGCCCACACCACAGCCGCGCCGTCAGCCGCGACGACTTCGGAGAACAGCCGCGCCTTGGCCTCGAAATAGGCCTCCATCGTGCCGTGATAATCGAGATGGTCGCGCGACAGGTTGGTGAACCCGGCGGCCCGGACCGGCAGGCCTTCGGTGCGATATTGCGACAGGCCGTGCGACGATGCCTCGAACGCGACATGGCTGACGCCCTCGCGCGCCAGCCCTGCGGTGTTCGACAGGAAGGTCACGACATCCGGCGTGGTCAGCCCGGTCGAGACCCGATCGTCGCCGGTGGTCACGCCCAGTGTGCCGATCGATGCCGCGTGGAAGCCCGCCATGCGCCACAATTGCCGTGTCATCTCGACGCACGAGGTCTTGCCGTTGGTCCCGGTGACCGCCACCGCCACTGCCGGGAACGGCGCGAAGAAACGGGCGGCCAAGGTCGCAAAGGCCTTGCGCGGATTGGTATCGGCGATGTGCACCGCGCCTTCCACGATCGCCTCGGGCCGTGCGACGATCGCGACTGCCCCGGCCTTCACTGCCGCCGGGATATAATCCTCGCCATTCACCTTGCCGCCCGTGAACGCGCCGAACACGCAACCGTCCGCGACCTTGCGATGGTCGATCGCAAAGCCGCTGATCGTGGCGGTTTCGGTGCCGCCGGTCAGCTGGCCCAATTTCATGCGGGATCTACCGTTCGTTCGCCCGGGGCCTGCCACAGTAACGGCAGCAGATCGGATTCGTCGATATCGCGTGTCGTATCGGGGATGACCCCGAGCAAGGCGCCGACCCGGCTGATGACGCGCCCGACGACCGGCGCCGCATTCCACGCCGCGGTCTTCCAGCCGCCCGTTTCCTTCGTGCCCTGCGGCGAATCGAGCATGGCGAGCACCACGTAGCGCGGACGATCGATCGGGAAGGCCGCGACGAACGTCGCCATGTTGCGCGACCGATCATACCCGCCTGCCGTCGGCACTTCGCCCGTACCGGTCTTGCCCGCGACACGGTAGCCCGGTGCCTCGCCCTTGCGGCCGGTGCCCTTGAGCACGATCAGGCGCAGCATCTGGCGCATGCGATAGCTCGTTGCATCGCTGATTACCCTGCGCCCTTTCGCGACCGGATGCCCCGGCCCCACTTTGAGCAAGGTGGACGGCCGCCACGTGCCGCCATTGACCAATGCCGCATAGGATGCGGCCAGTTGCAGCGGGGTGATCGCGATGCCGTGCCCATAGCCCGTGGTCATCGTGGTGGTCCGTGCCCAGTATTTGGGCCAGAGCGGCCGTCCCTTTTCGCGCAGTTCGATGTCGGGCTTGGTGTCGAGCCCGAGCCGGCGGAACATGGTCTGCATCCGCTGCGGCCCCAGTTCATCCGCGATCCGCGCCGTGGCGACGTTCGACGAATAGATCAGGGTCTCGGGCATGTTGAGCCAGCGCTTGGGATCGCCCGCTTCGTCGTGGATGGTGAACCGTCCCACCTTGAGCGGTGCGGTCGCATCAAACCGTCGGCTGATGTCCTTCACGACGCCGGTTTCGATGGCCGTCGCGACGGTGATCGGCTTGAACGTCGAACCCAGCTCATAGACGCTCTGGGTCGTGTTGTTGCGCAACTGCTCGCTGCCCGCCAGGCCGACCCGGTTGGGGTTGAAGACCGGCAGCGACACCATCGAGATCACCTCGCCCGTATCCACGTCGAGCACGATGCCGGCGGCGCCGCGCGCCGAGAAGGTCGCCATCGCCGTGCTGAGTTCGCTCTCCATCGCCGCCTGTACCCGATAGTCGATCGACAGCGCCAAGGGGGTGCCACGTTGCGCCGGATCGGTCAGTCGCTGCTCGAACGCACGCTCGATCCCGCCCTGCCCTTCGACGATGCGCGGGTCGTTCTTGTTCGGCCCCAGGAAGCCGAGCACGTGCGCCGCCAGCGTCGATTGCGGATACAGCCGCTCGGGCTCCTTCTCGAACACCAAAGCCGGCTCGCCCAAGGCATGGACCTGCGTCACCAGCGACGGCGACGCATGATGCTCTAGATACGTAAAGTTTACGTCCATCGACAATCGCTGATAATACCAAGCCGCATCGTGCGCCGGCATCAGCGCGGCGAGCTTGTCGGCTAGGTCCAGCTTGTCGCCCAATACCTTGCCCGGATGCACGCCGATGCCCCAAGCCTCGATCGTGCGCGCCAGCGGCTCGCCGTTGCGATCGACGATATCGGCGCGCGACCAGCCCGCGCCGATCACCGCCGTGTGGGCGGCATAGGGGTCGGTCATTACGCCCAGATAGGCCAGCCGCCCCAGTACGACCATGATCGCCGCGGCGAACAGCAACAGCAGGATCATCAGCCGGACATGTGCCACCTGCGCGAGCGCATGGCGCTGTCCGCTCGTTCGCCGCTGCGGCATAGGCCGGGCGACCAGCACGCTCAACGGGCGCGGCTTTCCGCAGAAGCGCCGCTGACGATCCCGCCAATCACCGAATCGCTGAGCAGCTTGCGATCGAGCATCGCCACCGCCTGTGACTTGCCCGGTTGTGAGCGGCCAGACGACGCCTTACCGCTCGTCACGACGCGCGGCGCCGAGGTGGCGACCGACGCCATCCGAACGGGAGCCGTAGGCGCCGTGGCGGCAGTCGCCGTTGCCGTTGCCGTTGCCGTTGCGGAGGGCGAAGCGGCCGGAGCGATCACCGACCCGGTCGGCGCGCTCAGCTGTGACGGCACGATCGCAGCGGCCATGCGAACGTCGCTACCGACGACACCGAGCGGCGCCTTGAAGTCGAGCGATGCCAGCGCGGCTTCGTCACGCACATATTGCGCCGCAACTGGCGATGCCAGCCGCAGTGTGTCGCCGTTCCAGCGCTCCAGCTGGGCGATGTTCGCGCGCGTCTCGAACTCGGTCTCCAGTGCACGGATGTCGCGCTCCGCCTGCACGATTTCGCGCGTCGTGCCGTCCAGCCTCTTGCGTTCGGCGGCGACATGCAATGGCACGATCAGCACGCTGAGCGCGACGACCACGCCAACCCCGAACCAAGCCAGCATCTTCCACGCGAACGCGATCATTTATTTGCTCCTTCAGCTGACCAGGCGGCTGCCGCCGTCCGCCGTGCCACACGTAATGTTGCCGAGCGCGCCCGCGGGTTGCGCGCGATCTCGTCCTCGCCGGCGCGCACGGCGCGGCCGACCTGCTCGAAACTGGGGGGTGCCTTGGCGTGCACCTCTGGCAGGTGGCGCGATCCGGATGGCAGCGATCCGCTGCGTTCGCGGAAAAAGCGCTTCACCAGTCGATCCTCGCCCGAATGGAAGGTGATGACGGCAAGCGTTCCGCCCGGGCGCAGCACGCGCTCCGCGGCGGCAAGACCGTCTTCCAGCTCGCCGAGTTCGCGATTCACCTCAATGCGCAGCGCCTGGAAAGTGCGAGTCGCCGGATCCTTCTTGTCGTGCGGCTTGTAGCCGAGCGCGCGGCGCACGACGTGCGCCAGTTCGCCGGTGCGCGTGATCGGCCGCGCGGCGACGATCGCCTGCGCTACCCGACGCGAGCGCGGCTCATCGCCGAATTCGTACAGCACATTGGCGATATGCACTTCATCGGCGGTGTTGACGAAGTCCGCCGCGGTGGCGCCCTCCTGGCTCATGCGCATGTCGAGCGGTCCGTCGGCCTGGAAGCTGAACCCACGCTCCGCTTGGTCGAGCTGCATCGACGAGACGCCGATATCCATCGTCACGCCGTCGACCGGCATGGCGTCGCGCACCGCCAGCTCTGCCTCCATCGCCGAGAAGGTCGCCGGCACCAGCGTGAGCGTATCATGCGCCGCTTCCAGCCCGCGCCCGGCCTCGATCGCATCGGGATCGCGATCGAAGGCCAGCACGCGCGCACCGGCGTCGAGCATGGCGCGGGTATAGCCACCGGCGCCGAAGGTCGCATCGACATGGGTCTCGCCCGGCGTAATGGCGAGCGCCTCCAGCACTTCGGCGAGCAGGACGGGAACGTGCGGTGCGGGGATCACAACGCAATCCCCTTCTGCTGACAGTGGAAGCGCGCGCAGGCCTTCACGACGTCAGCGACATCGGCCTCGATCAGCGTCCGCGGATCCCAGATCTCGAAGCAGTCGAACGTGCCGAAGAAGAAGGCGTTGGCGCCGATATGCGCCTGGAAACGCGGGAAAGCGGGCATGATAAAGCGCCCGCTGCCATCGAACGGCACTTGCTCGCCCTGCGATGCTTCGCGGCGGAAGTTCGGGTTGTGCTTGCCGTTGGCGGCCATGTAGGCCGCCTCGCGCGCCGTGGCACGGTCCTTCAGGACGGCGCGATAGCCCTCGTCATAGCCGATCAGGCACGGGCTGCTTTCGTGGACGCCGATGATGACGCTGCCGCCCTCCTTGCCATCGGCGCGAGGGCTGTTGGCGGCAAGCGCAGCACGAAGGGAAACAGGGATAGCGCACCGGCCCTTGTCATCGACAAGTCCAATACCGTCACCCTGATAATCCACCCGTTCGGTCACGCTCACCCCATTGGGAGGAGGCAAAGCTCATCGTTTCCGGAAGCGATGGTCGATCGCATCCGGGCTCCTGACAGGCGCAGGCGATAGAGTGTGCCCCTCGATACATCTGGAGCTACTGCGGGAAGCCGCGGGACACAAGGGGAAATGACGGGATCAGCGGGGAAACGCCCCGATATTTGTAGTTAAGAACCAGTGATCGAAGTATTGCGACAATGTGTTCCTGTTGCGTTCGAGGAATACGTGCTTGGTATGGTCTACGACCGCGACGCATGAGCAATGATACGGCCTGCGCGAGGTTGATCCTGCGGCGATGCCTCCGACATCCCCGCGCAGGCGGGGATCCATAATCGTCCGCCCCCACTGCTCGAATGGAAGCGTCGGCAGTAGGATGCAGCCTGCGCGCAAATGACGATGCATGGCGCGGTCCGGTATGTGACCATGCCGCACCGCCCGCGCGGCTTACCTGGCGGGCGTCCTCGCATCGATGGCCGCGACGTTGACGGTCTCGACCGCGGTGCTCGGCGTGACACCAAGGTCCGCCAGCGGTTCGCTGCCGTCCCCGGCATTGGCCATGTCGTTGCCGATCGCCATGTTGGCGACGATATCGGCGCGGGCGCCGCCCGGCACGGCGCGCTCGCGACTAGCGGTGGAGAAGATCGCCGCGGCAAGGCCGATGAGCAGCAGCACGGCGGCAAGGCCGATCATGCCCACCTTCACCCGTTGCGTTCGCTGCGTCTGATCCTGCGGTATAATCATGCCTGTGGCATAAATGTAACGCATTCCGCTCGTCCTGTCGATGGCACGCTTTACCCGTGCATTAACCAGGGCGGCACGGGCAGACCTTTGCTCTCCAGCCAAGGACGATTGTACAAGGTCGATAGGTACCGAAAACCCGTGTCGCACAGGATGGTGGCGATGCGCTTGCCCGGGCCCAGATACCGTGCCAGCCGGACCGCGCCGGCCACGTTGATCCCCGACGACAGTCCCAGGCACAGCCCCTCCTCGGCCAGCAATCGCGTCACCCATTCCATACCTTCGGCGTCGCCGATTCGAAACTGCGTATCGATCGGGGCACCTTCCAGATTGGCGGTGATACGTCCCTGCCCGATCCCCTCGGCGACCGACGACCCTTCGGACTTCAACTCGCCATGGGCATAATATTCGTACAATGCCGCACCGTGCGGATCGCTGAGCGCGATGCAGACGCCCTCGTCCTTGGCCTTCAGCCCCAGCCCGACCCCGGCGATCGTTCCGCCAGTGCCGGCCGCACAGGTGAAGCCGTCGATCCGCCCTTCCATCTGTGCCCAGATTTCCTCCGCCATGCCGGTGATATGCGCGCGGCGATTGGCGATATTATCGAACTGGTTGGCCCAGATCGCGTTCGGCGTCTCCTCGGCCAAGCGCCGCGACGTGTGGACGAAATGGCCTGGGTTCGAATAGGGCGCCGCCGGCACCAGCACCAGCTCCGCCCCCAAGGCCCGCAACGTGTCCATCTTCTCGCGCGATTGCGTCTCGGGCATGACGATGATCGTCCGGTACCCCTTGGCATTGGCGACCAGCGCAAGGCCGATCCCGGTATTCCCCGCCGTCCCCTCGACGATCGTCCCACCGGGCTGGATCATGCCGCGTGCCTCGGCATCCTCGACGATCGCCAGCGCCGCGCGATCCTTGACCGACGCGCCGGGATTAGCGAACTCGCACTTGGCAAAGATATCGCACCCGGTCGCCTCACTCGGCCCCTTCAGCCGGACGAGCGGGGTGTTGCCTATCAAAGCGAGCGTATCGGATGTGGTGTGCATCGGCTCTAAATAGGCCGCGAGGGCGATCCGGCAATCCATCCTTTGGTGCCCGCCCGCATAGCATCGCTTTGCCACCGTGATCGCGCGCAATGGTTGCTAGCCCGTCGCTGGACCCCATCTACGGCGCGACAACCGGGGGAAATCATCATGGCGACCGAACTTTACGATCTTACCGTACCGGCATTCCTTCGCGGCTTCGGCGCAATGTCCGCTTTTCTCACCAAAAGCGAGGCCTGGGCCGGCGAGCAAGGCATCGACCCCGCCGACCTGCTCACCGCGCGTCTGTATGAGGATATGGCCCCGCTCACCGCCCAGGTGCAACGCGCCAGCGACTCCGCCAAGTTCACCGTCCTGCGCATCGGCGGCGTTGAGGCCCCGGCTATGCCTGACGAGGAAGTCACCTTCGCCGATCTGCAGGCACGCATCGCCAAGACGGTGGACTTGCTACGCTGGGTCGCGCCTGAGGCAATGAACGGGCAGGAGGACAAGCCGGTAACGCTCACCACGCCCACCCGCTCGCTCGAATTCACCGGCCGCAGCTACGCGCTCGGCTTCGTACTCCCGAACTTCTATTTTCACCTGACCACGGCTTACGCAATCCTGCGCATGAAGGGCGTGCCGCTCGGCAAGCTGGATTATCTCGGCCGCGCCTGAACCGGCACGCAGCATGACGACGCCACAAACCAAGCGCAGCTTCCCGCCTGTGGTGGATGCTGACACGCGCCTGTTGGTGCTGGGCAGCCTGCCGGGCGATCGATCGCTGGCCGCGGCGCGGTATTATGCGCACCCGCAGAACCAATTCTGGCAGCTTATGTCGGCGGTGATCGATGTCGACCTGCCAAGCCTGGACTACGATGCGCGACTGGCGGCGTTGCGCACCGCGCGGGTGGGCTTGTGGGATGTTGTCGCCAGCGCGGCGCGGCCCGGCAGCAGCGACGCCGCGATTCGCGATGTCGTCGGTAACGATCTGCCCGCGTTGATCGCGACATTGCCGGCGCTACAGGCGGTCGCATTCAACGGCGCGACCGCGCATCGCCATGGCATGCGGCTGTTGGGCACTGCCGCGGAGCGGCTGTCGACGGTCGCGCTGCCCTCGAGCAGCCCGCTGCACACGGTTGGCGTCGAGGCAAAGCTGCCGGCTTGGTTGGCGCTGCGGGTGTTTCTTTAGCTTGGGCGCAACGACTTAGGTTTTGCTTCATCCCCACCGTTCGTGTCGAGCGACGTCGAGACACCAGTCAGGTGCAGGTGTCTCGACGTCGCTCGACACGAACGGGGTGGTTCAAGGTCAATCCTTGTCGAAGAACAAATCCGCCACGCTCTGCGCGATCCGCGCCGGGCGGTGCGTCTTGGCATCGACGCAGCACCAGCTCGATTGCACCTCGGCCAACACTTCCTCGCCGCGCTTGATGATCGTCTGGTAGAAAGCGCGTGCGCCCTGCACCTTTTCGAGCAGCACGGTCGCGATGACCTCATCGTCGAGGAACGTCGGCTTGCGGTAGGTAATCTCGTGCTTCAACGCGACCCACAGGTTCGCCGCGACGGCCTCGGCCGGCGCGAAGCGTTGCCAATGGCTCACCACCGCATCCTGCACCCACTTGAGATAGCTGGCATTGTTGACATGACCCATGAAGTCGATGTCGGCGGGATCGATCCCGATCGGGAAGCTATGGGGAATGGCGTGGCTCACGCATCGGCCCTAGCAGGTAAACCGTTACTACGCGATGACTTTTACGGTTT
The DNA here is from genome assembly GCF_025231525.1 of Sphingomonas endolithica. Classification (NCBI taxonomy): domain Bacteria; kingdom Pseudomonadati; phylum Pseudomonadota; class Alphaproteobacteria; order Sphingomonadales; family Sphingomonadaceae; genus Sphingomonas; species Sphingomonas endolithica. The sequence continues at coordinate 3,939,859 of NZ_CP103057.1, read as the reverse complement.
TCATGTTGCTGGCTGGCAATCGATCTTACCTGTTCCAGACTATTACGTTCTGCTAATGTTCCAAGATGGAGTGTTGTTCCGAGTCGCTGGCGCATGACGCCGAACACGGTCGGAGCGATGGTACTCCGGCCCCGGCTGAGCGGTTGGCGAGCGACGTCTCGCGCGCCGGGCACGATCTTCCGCCCCGGCCGCTGCGGTGGCTGTTCCTCGATCTCAACAGCTATTTCGCCAGCGTCGAGCAGCAGATCGATCCTGCCTTACGTGGCAAGCCGGTGCTGGTGGCGCCGATCGACAGCGACACCACGGTTGCCATTGCTGCCAGCGTGGAAGCGAAGCGGTACGGCATCTCCACCGGCACCCCGGTGTGGGAAGCCAAGAGGTTGTGCCGCGACCTGATCGTTACGCCCGCACGGCACGAGGAATATGTCCGGTTCCACGACCGGATCGTAGCGGAGATCTGGCGCCAAATCCCGGTGACGATGGTGTGTTCGATCGACGAGGTCGCGTGTCGCCTGCTCGACAATGAGAACAGCGTCGCCGCCGCCACCGCTTTAGCCCGTCGCATCAAGGCCGGTATCCTCGCCAATGTTGGCGAGTGCCTGACCAGTTCCATCGGCATCGCACCCAACCGGCTGCTGGCCAAGCTTGCATCCGACATGCAGAAGCCGGACGGTCTCGTCGTGCTGGATGCCGCGACATTGCCCCAGCGCCTGTACGACATGCCGCTGCGCGATATCTGCGGCATTGGCGCGAAGATGGAGCGGCGTCTCGCGCGCGATGGCATCAACGACATTCGCCAATTGTGCGAGCGCCGGCCGCGCGATGCCGGCACCGCCTGGGGCGGGACTAACGGCGACCGGCTGTGGTACCTGCTTCACGGCGTCGACCTGCCGGACAAGCCGACGCAAAGCCGCAGCATCGGGCACAGCCACGTGCTGTCGCCGGGCAAGCGTGGGGTAGAGCCGGTCCGTCTCACCGCGCGGCGGCTGGCATTGAAAGCAACCAGCCGGCTCCGCCGCAAAGCGTACCGCAGTCGGCTGCTCGTGCTGCATGCCCGCTTCGAGGATGACAAATCGACCTGGCGCGCGAGCCAGAAACTGGCGGCGACTCAGGATAGTTTTGCCGTGCTGGCCGCACTGGAATTGCTGTTTCCGCGCCTGATCGCTGCCGGACGCACGCGGCCGGGCGATTTCCAGATCCGCATGATCGGCGTCACGCTGGCCGAGATCGAGCCGCTGGCGGGCGAGCAGGCATCTTTGTTCGAGCGGCTCGATCCCGACGATCCGCTCGCGCGTGAGACGCGCACGCTGTCGCTCAGCCGCGCGATGGATCGGATCAACGAACGGTTCGGGCGCAATGCGGTCAGCCTTGGGCCGCAATCCGGCGGGCGCATCGATCGCGTCGGCACCAAGATCGCTTTTGGCCGCATTCCCGATCTGGATGAATTCCACGAATGATCGGGCCTGAATGAACCAACATGAATGTTGCGCTGCACATACCAAAACGCATTGTTTCTACTCGGCCGCTTGACGATCCGTTCCGCGTGCGCGAAGCAGCGCGCGCATGAAAACGCTCCTCCCCAGCCTCGCCGCGGTCGCGCTTCTCGCGCTCTCCGCTTGTGACAACAAGGACCCGCAAGTGGTCAGCAGCCAGGCGCCGGACCCGCAGGCCGCAGCGCTCGCCAACGCTGCCCCGGTCGAATTGCCGCCGTCGATCAAGGCGGACGTCACGTTCCGGTGCAACCCCGGCAACAGCTTGGCTTTCGTCACCTTCTTCGAAGGCGACAAGCAGGCTTTGGTCCGCACCGACAAGGCTGGAACCGCGACCAAGCTGACCGCCGAGGAAGCCGGCCAGCCGCTGAAGGCCGAGGGTTATGAACTGACCGGCACGCCGAAGCTCGCGACGCTGACTTTGCCGGGCAAGGGCAAGCTGACCTGCAAGGCCTGATTTTTCGCATCTGAACATGTCGGCCGGCGGAGCGATCCGCCGGCCTTTTTCTTGCGCGCCGGGCTTCGCTGCGTCACCATGCCGCCATGGCGACCATCGCGATCTACAGTCTGAAAGGCGGCGTCGGCAAAACGACGATCGCGGTAAACCTGGCCTATGCATCGGCGACCTTGTCGTCGCGCCGCACCTTGCTGTGGGATCTCGATCCGCAGGCTGCCTCCACTTACCTGCTCAGCAGCGCCCGCACGCGGGAGCAGGCGCAATCGGTATTCTCCAAGGACGTCGAGCCGCAGAAGCTCATCCGCCATACTGCGATCGACCGGCTCGCCCTGCTGCCGGCCGATCCGTCGCTACGTGGGCTCGATCTGCTGCTGCACGAACTCGACAAGAAAAAACGGCTGCAGAAATTGCTGACCGGCCTGGGCGGTGCGTTCGACCGGATCCTGCTCGATTGCCCGCCGGGCCTGACCCGGACGAGCGACCAGATCATGCATGCCGCCGACGTGATCGTCGTGCCAGTCATCCCTTCGCCGCTGTCCGAACGCGCCTTGGCCGAGGTGATGAAGCACCATGATGGCAAGGCTGTGATCCTGCCGGTGCATTCGATGGTCGATCGCCGCCGCAAGCTGCACGCCGAGGCATTGGCCCGACACCCTGACTGGCAGGTCATTCCCATGGCGAGCACGGTGGAGGCGATGACGGTCCGTCGTGCGCCGGTCGCCAGCTTTGCCGGCCGATCGGCCGCCGCGCAGGGCTTCGCCATGTTGTGGCAGGCAATCGAACGCCGCCTGGCGACGTGACGCATACGCCGTCAGCCGCACCGTACGACGTCGTAGCGCTCGATGCACAGCTCGTCCTGCGAGCCTATAGCGTCGGGGTTTTCCCCATGGCCGATGCGCGCGATGCGGACAGCGTGTATTGGGTAGAACCGCGCCGACGCGCGATCCTGCCGTTGGACCGCTTTCACCTGGCGTCCTCGCTACGCAAGACGCTCGTCCGTGATCGGTTCCGGATCACCGCCGACATGGCCTTTTCCGAGATCATCGCGCTTTGCGCCGAAGCGGCGGAAAACCGCCCCGACACCTGGATCAATGGCCAGATCGAGCAAGTGTATCACGAACTACACCAGCTCGGCTTCGCGCATTCGATCGAGGTTTGGGACGGCGACGCGCTCGTCGGCGGATTATACGGGCTGGCGCTCGGCCGCGCCTTCTTTGGCGAATCGATGGTCAGCCGTGCACGGGACGCGTCAAAGATCGCGATCGCCTGGCTGGTCGCCCGGTTGCGGGTTGGCGGGTTCGAACTGCTCGATTGCCAATTCATGACCGATCACCTCGCCACGCTCGGCGCGGTGGAGATTTCGCGTAAAGCTTACGTGGGATTGCTGTCGTCCGCCGTCGACGAGGCGGTCGGCTCGGGCGTGCGCGCCGCGCGGGGTGCGGCAGGTGATTTCCGCGCGCTCGATCGTGGCGTCTCCGCGCCATTCTCGGTCGATCCACCGCCCTTGACGGAGTTCGGCCCGCCTTCGGGAAAAGTCATTGCACAGCTTTTGACCCACACGTCGTAGACTGGGTGCAGCACCACGTTCAGGCCGGGCCGTTCCTTGTACAGCCAGCCGGAAAAAGTACGCCGCCAAGCACGATCCTGTCCGCGAACGTCCAGCTGCACGAACGCGCCGGTATAAGGCTGCTGTTCCCACGGCGCGGTACGCTCGCACGCGCGCAGCCGCACCACGACATCGCCGACACGCACCGCTTGTCCGGGCTTCAGGGTCACTTCGCGCGCCAGGCCGTTGCGCTTGTTGAGCAGACCCAGGATCGCAACACGGCGCGCCATCGGCGTCGCGCCGAACGAGGGGTCGACACCGCTGGAAAGATCGACGTTGGTGACGCCCGTCTGCGGCAATTCCTCGTCGAGCGCCGTCTGCATGTCAGGCTGCGGACGATTTGCCACTACGGCCTTGCTGTCCTGCCAGCTATCGTATCCGAACCACCCCCCCGCGCCCAGGCCGGCGACGAGCGCCGTCCAGCCGAGCCAGTCGCGGCGTGTCACGCGTCCGGCGTCCAGGCTTCGTAATCGCCAGTAGCAGGGGCGCGCTTGCCGCCCTTTTCCAACGCGCCCGCGGGACGATAGGCGAGCGACGTGCCGGTCATGTTGGCGACGGCAGGTTTCTCCCACGTGCGCGGTGCCGGCAGCCCGCGGTCGGGCAGATCGTCCACCTGATGGTGCAGCCAGCTGAACCATTCGGGGGCGACGCGGCTGGCGTCGTTGGAGCCGTTATAGATCACCCAGCGGCGCGGGTTGCCGTTGGTGTCGCTGCCACCCTGATAATAGACGTTGCCAAGGGAATCCTCGCCGACCCGCGCCTTGCCGCGCAGACCGAACCAGGTGCCGATGGTGGCGCCGTTCCACCAGGTGAATGGATTGAGATTGATGCCCATGCGCGTCCAATAGCCGTGAGAGGAGGTTTCTGGCAACGCGTCATAATTGCCGATGGTGCCAGGCGGCTGCGTTCAGCGCTTAGGGCCGCCCGGCCAGGTGACGCTATCCCCCTCGGCAATGCCCAGTTCGCTGGCGCGACCGCCATTGATCTCCAACACAGCGGCGACCGGCTCGCCCGAGGGCACCGGCGTCTCCGAGAAAGGAACGGTATTCTCGGCGATGCGCGCGATCGTGCCGTCGGCGCGGATGAAGATGATGTCCAGGCTGCTCGGCGTGTTCTTCATCCAGAAATTCGCCTCGCGCGGGCCGCCGCCTTCTGCCGGATAGGGCGCGAAGAGCATGCCCTGATCCTTGGGGATGCCGGTGCGGAACATCAGTCCTTTTTCCTGATCGGCCGGGGTCTTGGCGAGTTCGACCGAAAAAACATGCGCACCGTTCGTGCTGGTGATCGTCAGCGCGATCCTGCCGTCTGTCTTCTGCACCGGGTCGCTGGCCAGGCCCGGGATCGTGCCGGTCGCCACCAGCGCCCCACCGCCGATGCCCAGCACCAGCAAGGCCGCAACGGCCGCCTTAGTCGCTGCGATCATGACGGCGATCCTCCTCGATCTCGACAGCGAGCGGGCCCTTCTGACCCGAAACGATCCGCGCCCGCAGCCTTTGATCGGGATCGACCTCGATCACTCCCGCCCGGCGCAGCGTTTCCATGTGCACGAAGATATCCGCAAAATCACTCTCGCGCACCAGGAAACCATAACCTTTCAGGCGGTTGAACCATTTGACGTGCACTGGCTCGAACGGGCCAGCCTCGTCGATCAGCGCCGCCGGGTCGATCCGGTCGATGGACGAGCGCGCGCGTTGCGGCGGATCGACGGCGTTGGTCAGGTCGATCGACAGTATCTCGCTTGCCTGCAGACCGCGATCCCGCATGACTGCCACGCATTCGAGCCGCGCTCCTTCCGGCAAGCTGCGCCGGCCATGCGGCTGAAGGACGGAAAAATGCACCAGTATGTCGCCGATCGCAGGATCGTCGGCAACGATGAAGCCGAACCCCCGCGTCACATCGAACCATTTCAGCGTACCGGCAAATACCGCCTCGCCGGCCACGGAATCCGCTGTCGGAGAAGCGGGGCCAGCCCCCCCGTCATCCCACCCATCAACAGCCGGTTCCGTGTCTATGCGCATGTCAAATCCCCCGCGCCGCCTCATACACGCTAGATTTAAGGAGAGACAGATCAATCCTGGCGCTATTCAGCGCATAATGTACCGATATCGTCACCCGGCGCCATGCTGGCGATCCGGCGCGACAGCGTAAAATCATGCCCAGCCCGGATCATCGCCCCGATCTGCTTTTCGCGCTGCGGCCGCTCCGCCGGCTCGGCGGCAAATGGGCCGATCCGCTTGCGCCGGGCAAAGTTGAGCGCCGTTGCCAGTGCGCGATCCTCGATTGCAGGAGCCAGCGCCTCGGCATCCTCCTCGCCGATTCCTGCCTCGCGAAAAGCACCGACGACGCGGCGTTTGCCCAGCCCACGCCGCGCCATAGCGCTCGCTCGCGCCTCGCCGAACGCGCGATCATCGATATAGCCGAGCTCCGCCAGCTTGTCCGCGAGCGCAGCGGGATCGGACGGCTCCCCTTCCCACCCCCGCTCCCGGATCTTGCGTGTCAGGTAGGTCGCCAATCGCAACCGCGTGGTTGCAAAGCGCTCGACATATCGCAATGCCAACCGTTCCAGCGCAGCCGCATCCAACGGCGGGATCGGGCGACGCTCCTTGCGCGAGGAACGGGCATCTGAGCGGCCGTTCGTATCGGCGCGGCCGTCGGCTTTGGGATCGTGTCGCGTCATGCGCCATCATTGTGCCACAGTCGCAACGGATTTTGAACGTTGGTGGATCGTACGCGGTACGTTTCCAGTGGAATGGCTGATGGCCGCCATCTAGGGCACGAACGATGACGAAGAACGGTTTGCAGCAGAATAGTGGAATTTCGGCGATCGAGGCCACCCCGACAGGTGACGCATTGCCGCGGCGCTTTGCCGATTTCGAGACCCTGGGCGCAGCACTGGATTATGCCGCGAGCGGCGAGCGGGGCCTCAACTTTCATGATGCGCGCGGCACGCTGACCCGCGCTTATCCGTTCCGCGAGATGCGTGACGAAGCGCTGGCCATGGCGCGCCGCCTGATCGATGCGGGTGTGTTGCCCGAAGACCGCATCGCGTTGGTTGCGGAGACGGGGCCGGAATTCGCCGCCTTGTTCTTCGGCGTGGTGTACGCCGGCGCATGGCCGGTGCCATTGCCACTGCCGACCTCGTTCGGCGGCAAGGATTCGTATATTGAACAGCTGCGCGTGCAGCTGTCGAGCTGCGATCCGACGATGCTGGTCTATCCCCCAGAACTCGCCGAGATGGCCGGCGCCGCCGCGCACCATGCCGGGGTAGAGGGCGTGGACTGGTCTGAACTCGGCTCGCGCGACGCACCCGAGGCAACGCTGCCCCAGGCGCGCGGCGACGACATCGCCTATCTGCAATATTCCAGCGGCTCGACCCGCTTCCCGCACGGTGTCGCCATCACGCACCACGCGCTGCTCAACAATCTCGCCGCGCACAGCCACGGCATGGAAGTGGTCGACACCGACCGCTGCGTCTCCTGGCTGCCCTGGTATCATGACATGGGGCTGGTCGGCTGCTTCCTCTCACCGGTCGCCAACCAGGTCTCGACCGATTACCTCAAGACCGAGGATTTCGCGCGCCGGCCGCTCGCCTGGCTCGACCTGATCAGCCGCAACACGGGCACCACGCTCTCCTACTCGCCGACCTTCGGCTACGATATCTGCGCGCGCCGCATGTCCTCGCAGACCAAGGCCAGCGAGCGGTTCGACCTGTCGCGCTGGCGCGTCGCCGGCAATGGCGCCGACATGATCCGCCCGGACGTGATGCAGAGCTTCGTCGACGCCTTCGCCGATGCCGGGTTCCAGGCCAGCGCCTTCCTGCCAAGCTATGGCCTGGCCGAGGCGACGCTGGCGGTGTCGATCATGCCACCGGGCGAAGGCATCCGCGTCGAACTGGTCGAGGAAACGCAACTCTCGGGCGTCGCCGCCGGCCAGGACCGCCCGCAGCGGTTCCGCGCGATCGTCAATTGCGGCAAACCCGCGCGCGACATGACGATCGAGATCCGCGAGGAAGACGGCACTCCCCTGCCCGAGCGCGCGATCGGCAAGGTATGGTGCGCCGGCCCGTCGCTGATGGTCGGCTATTTCCGCGACGAAGCGGCCACCGCCGCGTGCATGACCCCCGATTCGAGCGGGTGCGTCTGGCTCGACACCGGCGACATGGGCTATCTCAGCGACGGCTACATCTACATCGTCGGTCGCGCCAAGGACATGATCATTGTCAACGGCCGCAATCACTGGCCGCAGGACATCGAATGGGCGGTCGAACAATTGCCCGGCTTCAAGGCCGGCGACATCGCCGCCTTTGCGATCACCACCCCCGGCGGCGAGGAAACGCCAGCCGTGCTGGTCCAATGCCGCAGCTCCGACGACGCCGAACGCATCCGCCTGCGCGAGGAAATCCGCGAACGCGTGCGATCGGTGACGGGCATGAACTGCGTGATCGAACTCATCCCCCCCCGTACCCTGCCGCGGACGAGCTCCGGCAAGCTCAGCCGGGCGAAGGCGCGGAACTTGTATCTGAGCGGGGATATCAAGCCTTACGATATCGCGGCTTGATGGCGGATCTTTTCGTGCCCGTTAGTCCTGAGCCTGTCCAAGGACGGGCAACACTAGCTAGTCGATAGGCGCTACTCACCCGAGGAAGTCGGCGAGCGTCAATACCAGGTCGCGGCGGTCGCGGCGGGCGCGGCCGCTTTCCACAGTGAGCGGCAATTTACCCCCGGCGGGCTCGTACATCCGCTCGACGAGCATGTTGAAATCGGCGCCGATCAAAAGGTCGCCAGCCTTCAATCCGGCCGAATCGGCCGGGCTGCCGGCGCCGACGACGGTGATCCTTGCGTCCCTGCCGCTGCGCTCGATCCACATCCCAGCGCGGTTGTACCACTCGCGCTGGGCGGGGAGCCCGTTGCTCTTGAGGTACAGCGCCTTTTCTGCCGACGCCGTGGCCATGTTGAAGCGGCGGAGGATCGGCAGGCCGATGATCCCGGCATCGAACAACTCCCATTCCGGATGCTCAAGGATGGTGACGATCACGCCCTCGATCACCGTCCCGGCTAAACCGAGCGATGGTGCGCGGACCACACGTGCCTTGCCATCGGGCGCGGCGGGGGACCAACGCGACGCATCCCACAGGCCAGCCGCTTCCGCCGTCTTGCGATATATCTGCATCGCACCCGTCCAACCCGTATCCAGCCCGAAGCGGAAGGACTTGCCGCCAAGAATGGCGTCGGCGAGCAGGAAAGACGATCCATTGCGATTGCCGTAGCTGACGATCGCCTTGTCATAGCGAGTCCACCCCGTTCGATCGGGCGTCGCGCCGCGGCGGATGCGCCATTCGCGGTTTGCGAAATCGAGTTCTCCATCGACGGCGGTCAACATCCCAGCGGCAAGCGACCCCACCGCGCCGTCACGAAAGTTGAACTTCTCCACACCCGCAAACGCCGCGCTCGGCTGACGCAATTGACCGCCGAATACGAGGTCGGTCGCTTCGTAGATCGGATAGGGTTTGCGCGCACCCCGGAGCGCCAGCGTGCTAGGCCCGAGTTTCCGCAGCTTCAACGTCTCGACCAGCTTCATGTCGATCAGCCCGATCGTGCCGCCAGTGTCGAACACGAAGCGGAATGGCCCATGTCCTGCGAGACCGCATTCGACCAACACGCGAGTGTCCGTCAGCGTCACCGGTATCCGCCAGATGGCCTCTTCGGCCCTCGCTATCCTCGGGAGCGAAGCGGCCACTCCTGCCCCCACCAGGAACATGCGACGATGGATATGCGTCATGTCACCCTCCAACGACTCGGTGCGATGGCAGAGGGAGCTATCGTGCCGGGCGATGCTCCGCAATCGATCGTGGACGGATCGCGGCGCTCCGTGCGGCCGATGCAGCAATTGCCCCCATCTGCATGAAATAACGGCCCCAAAATGGCATCCAATCTAACCATCTGCTAACCACCGTGCGGTATATCGCTGTGGTGAGTACCGAACCCTCCTCCCAATTCGCCCGTGCGCGGATCGACGCGCGCGCGTTGCTCGGCCTGTATGACCCCCCCGATTCGACTGATTGGGGCCCGATCCGCGCGGCACAGATGAATGCGGGATCGCAGCTCGCCTTGTTCCTGCTCGCGACCAACGTGATCGGCGCGGCTCTGGTCGCCCTGTTGCTGGCGCCGCTCCTGCCGATCTGGGCAATCGCCAGCTGGGGCGCAGTGACCGCCGCCGTTGCAGCGGCGGTCACCTTTCGCCGTCTAGCCGCACGCCGGCAAAGCGCACGCACGGCGACGTTGCGTGACGTGCGGGATACGATGCGGGACGGGATCGCACTGGCGGTGGTCTGGTCTATTCCGCCGCTCGCGGTCAGCATGCGCGCAGAGGCAAGTGCGGCGTTGGGATTGTGGATCATCCTGTCGATCCTGATGACCGCCTCGGCCGTAGCGATGGCGGCGCTGCCGCTCGCCACGATCAGCTTTCTCGGCATCCTGGGCGTTGCGATGGCCGGGATGCTATGGTTCGTCGGCGGTCCTTTATTCTCCGCGGCGATCCTGCTGTTCACCGCCTTGTTGATCATCGGCTGCTTTTCGCGCGCCCGAGCGCTAGTGGTGATTCGCGCCGGCGAGATCGCGCTGGCGGAACGCGACCAGACGGTCAGCCTGTTGTTGCGCGAGTTCGAGGATCATGGCGCCGACTGGTTGTGGGAAACCGACGCGCAGCGGCGCGTGGTCCGCGCCTCACCACGCTTCGCCCATTCGCTGGGGCTCGATCCGCTGTCGATCAACGGCATGCCGTTCCTGCAGGTGCTCGCCGGACCCACTTGGGAATCTGGTAACTTTTCCACTGCCTTGCGGCTACTGGCCGACAGGCTTAAGAACCGCGAGCCGTTTCGCGATCTGCTGCTTCACGTCACGATCGACGGCCAGGAGCGGTGCTGGCAGATCACCGCCAGCCCGCGCCAGGATGACGAAGGCGCCTTTGTCGGCTTCCGCGGCGTGTGCTCCGACGTCACCGAACAACGCGCCTCGGCCGACAAGATCAGCAAGATGGCCCGCCTTGATACGCTGACCGGCCTGCCGAACCGCCTGCTCATCAACGAGGCGCTGAGCCACGCAATGACCGAGGCCGACAAGTGGGGCAGCCGCTGTGCCTTCATGATGATCGATCTCGATCGCTTCAAGGCGATCAATGATACGCTGGGCCATCCGATCGGCGACCGACTGCTCGGACGCGTGTCGGAGCGACTCAGCCAATTGGTGACCGATAACGAGATGATCGGACGGTTGGGCGGCGACGAGTTCGCGGTGGTCGTGCGCGACGCGAGCAACCCCGCCATGATCGAGCGCCTTGCTCGTCAAATCATCGAGACATTGTCGCGCCCCTATGACCTGGATGCGCACACCCTCTTCATCGGCGCCAGCATCGGCGTGGCGACCGGCCCGCGTGACGGCCGGACGGCGGAAACGCTGATCCGCTCCGCCGATCTGGCCTTGTACCGATCGAAGGATGCCGGCGGCGGCACGTTCCATTGCTACGAACCGCAATTGCATGTCGAAGCCGAGGAGCGCCGCGTCCTTGAAATGGCGTTGCGCCAAGCGTTGGCCAATGGCGAGATGTACCTTGCCTACCAACCCGTGGTCGCCGCCGACAGCGGCCGGCTCACCGGCTTCGAGGCGCTGGTACGCTGGACGCATCCGCAACTGGGCACCGTCCCGCCAGGAAAGTTCGTACCGCTTGCGGAAGACGCGCGGCTGATCGCGCCGATCGGCGAGTGGGTGCTGCGCACGGCATGTGACGAGGCCACGCGTTGGCCCGATCCGGTGCGTGTTGCGGTCAACGTCTCGCCGGAACAGTTACACAACCCCGCTTTCGTCGCGGTAGTCGCCTCGGCGCTGGCGAACAGCGGCCTGCCGCCCGAGCGGCTGGAACTGGAGGTGACGGAGAGCGTATTCCTTAAGGAAGGCACCTGCGCAATCCAGGTGCTGGAGCGCATCCTCGACCTCGGGGTGCGGCTCAGCCTCGATGATTTCGGTACCGGCTACAGCTCGCTCGGCTATCTCAGCCGCACACGCTTTTCCTCGATCAAGATCGATCGCAGCTTCGTGACGCAGGCGTCGAGGGGCGTGCCGGAGGCGATCGCGATCATCCGCGCGGTAGTCGCGCTGGCACAGAGCCTGGGCATGGCTACGACCGCCGAGGGTGTGGAAACCGAGGACGAGCATCTCATGGTCCAGGCGCTCGGCTGTACCAAGATCCAGGGCTATTATTTCGGTCGGCCGCTCCCCGTCGACGAAGCGCGTGCGATCGCTACCCGCAGCCAGGCCGTGGCTGCCGCGGCGTAAGTGCGCCTCATCCGCGTGCAACGGGCTTGCCGGGCGTGATGGAGGTGGGTATGGAGGCGGGGCGTAGGGGTGTAGCTCAGTTGGTTAGAGCGTCGGTCTCCAAAACCGAAGGCCCTCGGTTCGAGTCCGAGCTCCCCTGCCAGCTTGATTTCGATCGCGGCACGCGCTACGCCGCATCCATTCCGAAATTGGAAATCTCGTCATCGGGCCTTGGCAGGTCCGGGCGGCGGGCCCATGTCCAGATTTCGGCGCATAGAACATGAGTGACAGCAACGTGGCGAAGACGACACCGATCGAGTTCATCCGTCAGGTCCAGGCCGAGACCAAGAAGGTCGTCTGGCCGACCGGGCGCGAGACGGTGATGACCGGGGTGATGGTGGTCATCATGACGACCCTGCTCGCGATCTTCTTCTTCGGCGTCGACAAGATGTTCCACGGCATCGTCACATTGCTGCTGTCGCTCGCTACCAAGGGTTGAGATCATGTCGCGCTGGTACATCATTCACGCTTACTCCGGCTTTGAGGGCAAGGTGCGCGATTCGATCATGGCCGAGGCGACCCGCATGGGCCTCGACCAGCTGGTCGAGCAGATCGAAGTGCCGACCGAAACCACGACCGAGGCCCGCCGCGGCAAGAAGATTGCGGTCGAGCGCAAGTTCATGCCGGGCTATGTGCTCGCCAAGCTGAACATGAACGACGACGTGTATCACCTGGTCAAGAACACGCCGAAGGTGACCGGCTTCCTCGGCAGCATGGGCAAGCCCCAGCCGATCAGCGAGGCCGAGGCCGCGCGCATGCTGAACAGCAAGGAAGAAGCGGCCGCTGCCCCCAAGCAGAAGATGAAGGTCGATTACGAAATCGGCGATTCGGTGAAGGTGCTGGACGGCCCATTCGCCAGCTTCAGCGGCATCGTGGAAGAGCTCGACTTCGACCGCAGCCGCGTGAAGGTGTCGGTGTCGATCTTCGGGCGCGCCACGCCGGTGGAGCTTGAGTTCGAGCAGGTCGAGCGACCGAAATAAGGCTATGCCTTATTTGGGGTTCGCACAGGATTAGCGAAGCTAATCCTGAGACGACGCCCGACCGGCCGGCGGGCAACGCCCCGGCCGACGACGCGGGCTTTGCCCGCGTCCGCCTCATACGCCTTTTGCGTTCACCACGTGGCGATCCGTTCCTGATCGGAAGCGTGACATTGAAGTCATCTGCTCGTCCTCCGCTTGGAGAGTGGCGTGTTCTTGGCAGGTCCTTCGACAAGCTCAGGACGAACGGGGGGTGGGCATGACCTTAGTTCCGTTCGCGTCGAGCGACGTCTAGAAGTCGGCGCGCCGGATCGGTGTCTCGACTTCGCTCGACACGAACGGTGGGGAGCGGATCATCTTGACGTCATCATGCCGTAGTTACCACGCCATCTTTCCGCGCTAAGCTCATGCTCATGCGCGTCCGCCTCCTGCTCTACGCTACGCCCTTCGCGCTTGCCGCCACGCCCGCTCAAGCGCAGCAGCAGGACGAGCAATTATGGCTACAGGTCAACACCAACGTGCCGATAGCCGAGCACGTTCGCGTGACGGTGGAGCAGATCGCGCGTTTCAGTGATCGGCAGGAGGGGCTGTACCAAACCGAGTTTGGCGGCCTGCTCGGCTATCGCGCCAGCAAGCAGATCGAACTGGGCTTCGGCTATCGCTGGGTCGGCGCACATAATGGCAATAATGGCGCGAACGAGAACCGGCTGCGGCAGCAAGTGGTCGGCACGTTCGGCCCGATCACCACGCGCTTTCGCGTCGACGAACGCTTCAACCCGCGCGGTGACGAGATCGGCTTCCGCATCCGCCCGCTGATCCGCTACAATCACGCGCTCGGCCGCAAGGGGCTGGCACTGTTCGTCAGCCATGAAAGCTTCGTGCTGCCCAACAGCACCACATGGGGCCAGCGCCGGGGCTATGAGCGGATGCGCAATATCGTCGGGCTCACCGTGCCGCTCGGCCGGCAAGTGTCGAGCGACATCGGCTATCTCAACCAATACCGCCTGGGCCGAGGCGGCGCGCGCGCGCAGATGGACCATGCGTTGAGCCTGCAACTGACGATCAACCTGCGCGCGTTCAGCGGATCGCACGTGCAGGATTAGTCGGAGCCGCATAGGATCAGCGAAAGCTAATCCTGTGACGGTGCCCGACCGGCCAGCGGGGCCGCGCAACAAAAGTGGCGGCGGCACGCGCCTATTGCCGGTGCCGCCGCTATCATCCCAGCCGTTGCCTTACCGCGCCGGCATTCTTGGCGCCTTCCAGACGCTCCTCGATCGCGCGGTCGCGCTCGGCGGATTGGGCGGTGATGCGATAGACCAGCACGCGTGCGTCGGTGCCGTGGCCCGGGCCGATCTGGTGGCTGTCGTACAGGATGACGATGCCCTTTCGTCCGTTGGGATCGATCGGCGTGAACATGACCGCCTTCACCTGCAGGATGAAGAGATTGCCGGGCTCGTCGGGGCCGGCGAGTTTAAGGCAGCGACCGCCGCCGATGCTCAGCAGGCCGGTGAACGGGCCATTGGGCTCTGCGCCCGTGTTGAGCAGCGTCAGGGTGACCTTGGCGAAGGGGCCGGCCGATCCGGAGACCGTCGGATGCGCGAGGCCGTATCGCGGGGACTGCCGCATGGCAGGGCATTGCGCTGCTGCGGCTGGCGCGGCGACCGGCGCGAACATCAAGAGCGGCGCCAAGCACTTTGTGACCTTCATCTCGCTGTCTCCTTCGCTGCCTGGCGTATGACTATTGTCGTTTGTTTCATGCGCGGTCGGGAGTGTCGAGCCTGTCGGGACATCATCCCCAGCGCAGGTGTCTCGACTTCGCTCGACACGAACGGGGGAACGGGGGACGGGGGAGCGATTGGGGGCACGGAACACGAGCGGGGCACGGGACACGAACGGGGGCGGGAACGGAGTCGGGAGGTATCTCGATCCGATCACGTGCGCTTCAGGCGCCACCCGCCGAACAACGCCCTGCTTTCGTCATACGGCGCCTGCCCGCTCGCCTTGCTCCACCCCGTCACCTGGTCCAGCGCGGGGAGTTGTGGCGGGGGTGGTTCGTGGGGGGATGGGTGCACGCGGGCGGCGGCGCGGGCGGCTTCGGCGATGCGGTATTTCTCGCGTTCGCGTTCGTTGCGGGCTTCGGCCATGATCGCGAGACGGTAGAGCCGGACCTCGTGCGGTTCGCCCAGGCGGCGCTTGAGGTGCTGCGGTTCGGCCCAGGAGCGCGCTTCCTTCTGGTGCAGGTACAGCAATTGCAGCGCCTGGTTGACCGTCATCTGCGGCATGTCGGGCGGTGCGTTGTGGCGCCAGGCATCGTCGGCATGAGATTCGATTTCCTGGCTGGCGAGCAGCGCCATCTCGACGCGCTGATAGCCCTGTTGCAGCGCCAGGCGCATCTCGCGCGCGAAAGCGGGGCTCTGCTTGCGGCGATGGTAGAAGGCGCTGTGCGAGAAGCCGGCGGCGGTGGCCGACAGGCGGACGTTGGCGGTGGCGGAGAGCGCGGCGAGGAAGGCCTGTTCGTCGGCGCGGGTGAGGCGTTGCGGCATCGCGCGGCGGAGCTGGAGGCGGCCGGATTTGGTGCGGGTGGGGCGGGGTTCGTTTGCCGCCGGGCGGGTCGTGTGCGGAGAGGCCCCTCCACCATTTGCCGGAAGGGGCAAATGGTCCCCCTCCCCCGTTGGGGGAGGATTTAGGTGGGCGTGCGCGACCGCCAAAGCGGCGTCCCAGTCGGCGGCGAAGGCGGGGTGTTTGTTGCGGCGTCTGGTGAAGGTGCTGCGGTGTGCGCCGAGCGTGCGGGCGGCGTCCCTGGCATTGCCGGTGCGACGCAGCTCGGCGAGGAAGGCGGCGTTCTGGAGCGCCTGGTCTCGGGTGAAGGCTCGCGGCATGGCTGGGATGTAGCGCAATTTCCCCGCGTGCAAGCGGGCGCGGTGGCGATTGTTGGAGAGGGCACGGCGCGTGCCATGCCCTCTCCCGGCGCGGATCAGAAGCGGAAGGCGGCGCTCACCCCCCATTCGCGCGGGCGGCCATAGCTGGCCTCGGCCAGGCCGAACGCGCCCGAGACGTTGCCCGAGACGAGGTACAGCGTGTCGGTGAGGTTGGTGCCGAACACCGACAACGTGACCGCCTTGTTGGGCAAGGTGTAGTTCAGCCGTGCGTTGAGCAGGCCGTAGCCGTCGTCGGTGATAATCGGCGAGTTGGCGACGTCGTGATAGATGCGGCTATACTGGGTGTAGTCGACGCGCAGGGCCGTCTCGCTGCCATTGGCGAATTCGTGGCTGACGTCGATGCCGGTGGTAACGGTCCATTCGGGCGCCTTGACGAACTTGGTATCGAGCGTGATCGGCAGGATCTGCGTGGGGCCCAGGCCCTGGCCGACCGCGGTGTATTTGGCATCGAGATAGCCGACCGCGGCGTTGAACGAGAGCCAGCGGGCGGGGCGCATCACCGTCTCGAATTCGGCGCCGTTGATCTCGCCCTTGGCGGCGTTGGCGACGAAATTGGTCGGCGTCTGGTTCACCGTCAGCTGGATGTCCTGATATCTGGAGTGGAAGGCAGCGAGGTTGGTGGTGAGCTGCCCGTCCAGCCACTGCGCCTTGAGGCCGGCTTCGTAGGTGGTCAGCTCCTCGGGCGCATATTGCGTGACCTCGGCATCGCTGACGAGCGGGCGGCCGTTGAACCCGCCTTGCTTGAAGCCGCGCGAATAGGACGCGTAGAGCAAGAGATCGCGCGACGCCTTGTAGTTGATGCCGAACCGCGGCGTGAACTTCTCGAACGTGGCGGATTTGGTGACGTTGGTGAACTCGACGAGATCGCGCTGGCGCACGTTGATCGAGGTGAAGGTCTTCTTGTCGCTGGTGTAGCGGCCGCCGAGCGTGATGCTGAAGCGGGGGACGATCTCGACATCGACCTGGCCGTAGGCGGCGAGGCTGCGGTTGTTGGTGTAGTTGCGGATGAACACGGCCGGGGTGAAGGGCGGCGGCGCGGCGGGCGCCTGCAGCCCGATGGCGAGATCGGCGGTGGCGATGTCGGAGGCCTTTTCCTTGAAGAAATAGCCGCCGAACACGTAGCTGATGCGGTCGTTCCAGGCCTTGCCGGTGAGCTGCAGTTCCTGGCTGAACTGCCATTGCTTGTCGCGGTTGGTGGTCTGGCGGAAGACGAAGGGCGTGTTGTCGCCGTCGCGGGTGAAATAGGCCTTCATGTCGCGATAGGCGGAGATCGACTTCAGCGTCGCGCCGCCCAGGTCATAGGCGACCGTCGCCTGCAGCCCCCACAGATCGAGGTCGTTGTCGTTGGGGCCGCCGGCCCAGGTCTCGAACGGGCTGGCGGTGATGTAGCTGGGGTTGAGCGTCGGCTGTCCGTTGGGAGCGATGATGCCGCGACCGGGGGCGACGAACTGGTTGTAGTTGGTCAGGAACGGAATGCCCGTGATGCCCGGCGCGTTGCCGACGGCGAGCAGATCCGAGGGCGCGGAAGTTTCGCGGGCGCGGGTATAGTCGCCGCCGATGTCGATCGTCAGGCCGCTGCCTGCGGGCTGGATGCGCAGCTTGGCGCGCACCATCTGCGCCGAGCGATCACCCTGCGTGTCGCCGTCTAGCAGGCGCTTGACATAGCCGTCGCGGTTGAGGGTCGCCGCCGAGATGCGCAATGCGGCAAGGCCAGGGGCGATCGGGATGTTGACCGCGCCCTTCACGTCGATACGGTCGAAGCGGCCATAGATGCCCTCGATCCGGCCGGAGGCGCTGTCGAGATCGGGCGCGGTGGTGTTGATCAGCACGGCGCCGCCGATCGTGTTCTTGCCGAACAAGGTGCCCTGCGGCCCGCGCAGCACCTGCACGCTGTCGATGTCCACCGCGTCCATCACGCCGCCGATCGAACGGGCATAATAGACGTCGTCGACATAGAAGCCGACGCCGGGATCGCTGAAGATCGCGAAGTCGTTCTGCCCGACGCCGCGCACGAAGACGGTGGCGTTGTAATTGCCGCCAGAGAGCGCGGCGGCGCCGTCGAAGCGGATGTTGGGGGTGAATTTGGCGATCTCGTCGAGCGTGGAGACGTTGCGATCCTCGAGCGCGGCGGCGCTGAAGGCGGTGATCGCGACCGGCACGTCCTGCAGGCGTTCGGCGGTGCGCCGCGCGGTGACCAGGATGTCGTTGCCATCGGGCTCGCCGACGTCAGGCGCGGTCGCCGCGGCGGGATCGTCGGGCGTCGTCTGCTGCGCCAAAGCGGGTGCCGACAACAAGGCGGCGACGACGCCACCGCTCAACCAGATAGCCTTCATTTGATCCTCCTGAGTATCGCTCGTCTTGTTGATGGTGCTTGCGGAACGATGGCGGTGTGCGAGTCGCGAACCTTGAGCAGCAGGCGGAACAGGTCCGTGCGCTCGGCGTCGCTGAGCGACCCGAAGATGCTGGTTTCGTGCTCGGCCATGATCCGCGTCACTTCGTCGCGGAGTGCCTGGCCTTGCGCCGTGAGATGCAGCGCGTTGCTGCGCCGGTCGCGCCCGGGCCGGCGCTCGACTGCACCCAAGGCGACGAGGCCGTTGACGGCGGCCATGGTGCTCGCGCGGTTGATGCCCAGCACGCGGCCGAGCTCGGCCTGATCGCAGCCGGGATGGAGGTGGATGTAAACAAGTGCCGTGGCGCGGCCGGGGGGCACGCCGACGTCGGACATCATCTCGTGGAGCAATTCCATCGACAGCATGTCGACGCGGCGAAGCTGATAGCCGATGCGACGCGCGATCTCGCCGACCTCCGCATCCTCGCGCTGCATGCCCCCTCCCCCAATGATGTATTATCGTTATTGGCCATTACTGTATGTGTGACATACGTTAGTGGCAAGTGGCTTTGGTCGGGGCGGCGGGTGCTTGGTGGAGTAGGGTTGAAGCTGTGACTTCTTTGTCGCGTAGCGGCGACAATGTGGGACTGTTGTGGCCGCAAAAGCGCGACCGGGGTTTGTGGGTGCTTGCACCAGCCGTCCGTCACCCCGGACTTGTTCCGGGGTCCAGCGTGCTGCACGCCCGGCGATCAAACCACCGGTCGCATCGCAAGCCGCTTGGAGGACCCCGGAACAAGTCGGCGGTTGTACCCGTCGAACAAGTAAATCGCCGTCATCCCCGCGTAGGCGGGGATCCATATACTCGAACGTCTGCATTTCAGCGGCTAAGCCCGCTACTATGGATCCCCGCCTTCGCGGGGATGACGATCCACGTCTCAAAGGGATAGTTGCCGAACAAGTCCGGGGTGACGGGGGTGCTATGCGTCATTTCCGCTCAAACGGTAATCAACCCCGGCTGACGCTGCTTTCCGAGAGGTTCGAGATTATGGATCCCCGCCTGCGCGGGGATGACGATCGGGGCCTGCGGGACGAGTAAGTGTTGCTGCTGTGCACGTTTTCGGTTATGGGCGCCGGCTTCCAACGCTATCGCTATGGAAATCCTGCGGGAGGGCGCTGCGGCGTTCGCTTGTACCGCTAAACTTGGAAAAGAGTGACATGGCTAAAAAGATTACCGGCTATATCAAGCTGCAGGTCCCTGCAGGCAAGGCCAACCCCTCCCCGCCGATCGGCCCTGCTTTGGGTCAGCGCGGCGTGAACATCATGGAATTCTGCAAGGCGTTCAACGCATCCACCGGCGACCAGGAAGCCGGCACGCCGCTGCCGACCGTGATCACCGTCTATGCCGATCGTTCGTTCTCGTTCGAGACGAAGACGCCGCCGGCATCGTACCTGATCAAGAAGGCCGCGAACATCAAGTCGGGCTCGAAGGAGCCGGGCAAGGTTTCGGGCGGCAAGATCACGCGCACGCAGCTGGGCGAGATCGCGACCGCAAAGATGAAGGATCTGAACGCCAACGATCTGGTCGCTGCGACCAAGATCATCGAAGGCAGCGCGCGGGCCATGGGCCTCGACGTGGTGGAGGGCTAAGCACATGGCATTCAAGAGCAAGAAGCAAAAGGCATCGACGGTCGATTCGACCAAGCTGCACGGCATCGACGAAGCAATCGCCTTGGCGAAGTCGGGTGCGACATCGAAGTTCGACGAGACGATCGAAGTGGCGATGAACCTGGGCGTCGATCCGCGTCACGCCGACCAGATGGTCCGCGGCGTGGTGACGTTGCCCAAGGGCACCGGCAAGACGGTGCGCGTCGGCGTGTTCGCCAAGGGTGCCAAGGCTGACGAAGCCCGCGCCGCCGGTGCGGACGTGGTCGGTGCGGAAGACCTGATGGAGCTCGTCCAGGGTGGCACGATCGATTTCGACCGCTGCATCGCGACCCCGGACATGATGGGCATCGTCGGTCGCCTGGGCAAGATCCTGGGGCCGAAGGGCATGATGCCGAACCCGAAGCTCGGCACCGTGACGATGAACGTCGCAGCGGCCGTCGAAGCGGCCAAGGGCGGCCAGATCGAATATCGCGTCGAGAAGGCCGGCATCATCCATTCGGGCATCGGCAAGGCGTCGTTCCCGGCGGAAGACCTGCGCGCGAACTTCGATGCGCTGGTCGATGCGATCGTCAAGGCCAAGCCCGCTGGCGCCAAGGGCAAGTATGTCCAGAAGGTCGCCGTGAGCTCGACGATGGGCGCCGGGATCAAGGTCGATACCGCGGATGTGGTAGCGGCGTGATTTAGGTACCTGGCGTGCTGCTGGTGGCGGCACGTGGGGATAGAGATAGACGGGTCGCAGGGTTTTTGCCTTGCGGCCCGTTTTCTTGTCTGGGGTGTTCGCCGGCGGAGGCCGGGGTCCGGTTGGGGGACGTCGGGGGTAAGCGTTGCGCTTTGTTACTTGGACCTTTCCGACTGGGCCCCGGCCTTCGCCGGGGAGCTAGTAAGAAGGTTAGGTGGGGTGCCGCACTGCAAAGGCAGGCGCTCAGGACAGGCATCGAGTGGCGCGAAGCGCGTATCGAGAGGGCGTATCGAAGGACCCGCGATACCGCGCTCCGACGTGCTTCGATACGAGCCCTCGATACGGCCTGCGGCCTACTCGTTCTCTACTCAGCACGAACGGGTGGGTAGCGGGAGTCGACGCTCTAGCGCAGTGCAGCCGCGGTCAGGCTCGTGCAGTCCAGCGGATCGGGTAGCGGCGCCATTTTCGGGCGCTTGGGGCCGAGGCCGAGGGCCGAGCCGATCGAGCGGGTGACGACTTTCAGCACCGATCCGGCCGAGGGCTTGGCGCCGGCGACGCCGAGACCGGCGACCGTCACGCTGGGGGCGCTCATCGTGCCGCCGATGCGGATCGGGTCGGCGATCTTGAGCGCGCTGCCGTTGCGCGTGGCGCCGGCGAGGGTCAGCTGCACCCGTTCGCCATCGAGGATCACGTGGCCGGTGCCGCGGCCGACCGAATTGCCGGTGTCGATCGCGATCGGGCGGGCGGCGAACACGCCGTTGCGCCCTCGGAAATCGGCGATCATGCAGCGCAGCGGCACGCGGTCGCTTTGCTGGTGGATGACATGGCCGATCGCGCGGCCGAGATCCTGGCCGAGCACGTCGGCGACGACGGTCTTCACCGATCCGCGCGTCGCGACCATCGCCACCTTGCCATCGCCGTGCGCCAGCGCCTCGCGCACGGTGTTGCCGCGGCCCGACAGCAGGATGCGCCCGCGCACCGCGCCCGAGATGATGTCGGGCTTGCCGATGATTGCCTCCAGCGACGCGCCATCGAAGCGCATGTCGACGGTGAGCTTGGGCAGGCCGGAGCGGTGCGCCACGCGGACGGTGCCGGTCATGCGGCCGCTTTGCAGCGTGGCGACGATGTTGCTCGCGGTCAGCACGCGATCGTCAAGCGTCAGGTTGGTGCGCAGCGCGCGGAACACCGATCCTTTTCGCGCCAGCAGCCGATCAGCGACGAAGGCGATGCGCCCGTCGGTGCGCTTGATCTTGGACAGATTGATGCGCGTGGCCGGCACGATGCGCGGGCCGATCCGTGCCTGCAGCGCGGCGCCCTCGGCCAGGCCGCGCGTGCTCGACAGATCGTCGAAGTCGAAGCGGCTGGCATGGATGCGGCCGTCGATCTTCGTGCGGCCGTCCTGCTTCACGACGCTGGCCTTGCCGGTGAATTGCGAGCGGCCCATCTGCGCCTGCAGATCGTCGACGAACCAGTCGCGATCGATATGGCGGATCTGCGCGTGGAGATCGATCGGCTGCGTCTCGAACAGCCCGGCCTCGATCATGCGATCGAGGTTTTTCAGCGTCGGCGCGCGGGCGTGGAGCTTGGCCGAGAAATGGTGCGTGTCGAGCGTGCCGTCCATCGTGCCGGTGCCGCTGAGATGGAGCGCCGGCGAGACGAAATCGACCGCGAAGGGATAGGCCGCGTCGGGATCGACACCGGTGACGCGGCCACCGCGCACCTTGATCGTCGCGGGCATGTCGCGGAATTGGCCCTGCCCGTCGATGCGCAGGCCGCCTGCATCGACGGCGAGCGGCCCGGCGAGCGTCAGCCCGCGCTTGGCATCGGCGAGCGTAAAGCGCGTGTTGCTGACGGTGAGTTCGGCAAGCCGCGATGACTTGGTGTCGGCGGTCCGGCGATCGTCGCGCTTGCGGGGATCCCAATTGCTGCGGCCGGTGGCGTCGCGAACCAAGGCGACGCGGGCGCCGTGGACGGCAAGATGATCGGGGCGGAAGCGGCCGATGATCGCGGAGAAGACGGGGATGCGCAGGCGGATGCGATCGACGCGGACGAAATCGCCGCGGCCGGCCCAGGCCGGTTGGCCGATCGTCAGGTTGCGGATCGACACGGTCGGCGAGAAGGAGAAGATCGCATCGCGCTCGACCGCGCCGACATGGACCGGTGCGCCGTAGCGATCGGACAGGCGGCGTTCCAGCTGTGCGCGGAACATGCCGACGGGAAACATCGCCAGCGCCAGGGTGGCCAGCACGACCATGATGATCAGCACGCCGGTGGCGATCAAGGCGCGTCGCCGTGCGCGGCCCGGGCGGGGCGCGGTGATCGTGTTGCTAGCGTTATGATCCATCGCAGGGCTCAACCCCGCGGCGCGCCATCGGTTGCGTCGATTGCCACGTGGGCGATGGGAGGTCGGTGGGGACCGGGCAGTGCCCAGCCCCCTGCCCGATCAGAGACCGACGATACCGCCATCGTTCTTGGTGATGACGATCGTCGACGAGCGCGGGCGCGACGGGGTCGTCACCGCGCCGGCCTGGTTGGCCGGCCAGCTGCTGGTGATGTTGGCTGGGCCGCCATTCTCACCGGGATGCTGGATGTTGACGAACAGCGACTTGCCGTCCGGCGTCGAGAAGATGCCGGTGATCTCGCACTCGCGCGGGCCGACCAGGAAACGCTTGAGCGTGGCGCCGGGCGCCTTGCCGATCCGCGTCGCCTGTGTGCCGGTGCCGGCGCTGGTCGTGTTGGTGATCGTCTTGGTCGTGCCGTCGCCGACCTTGCCGGGAATGGCAGCGAGCAGCATGCAATTGGTGACGTCGGTATAAGCGCCGTCATCGGTTTCGATCCACATGATCGGGGTGGTGTTGCCGCTCGCGTTGCTGGGCAGGCCGAACCACAGGCCGTCGGGCGACGAGAAGTCGTTGGTGGCGTCCAGCCCCGACAGGTTGATGTTGGCCGCATCGAGATCGCTGCCGGCACCGAAGGCATAGATATCCCAGGTGAAGGACAGTGCTTCCGAGGTGTCGCCGGTTTCACGCAGGCGAATGATGTGGCCGTTGGCGTTGCCGGTGGTGGTGGTTGCCGTGACGGTCGGGTTGGTCGCTGCGGCGCGCGGATCGGCATAAGCGCGCGGGTTAGCCGCGTCGGTATTCGCCGGAGTCCGCGACGAGTTGTTGGTCAGCGTCAGGTACATCTCGCCGGTGGCGGGGTTGACCGCGGTCCATTCCGGACGATCCATCTTGGTCGCGCCGAGCACGTCGCCCGCCAAGCGCGCGTTGATTAGCACGTCGGCCTGATCGGCAAACGGATAGACCGTGCTGGCGGCGGTCAAGCCGCCCTGGCCGAACACCAGTGGCAACCACGTGCCGCTGCCATCGGCATTGAGCTTGGCGACGTAGAGGATGCCGGCGTCGAGATACTTGTCGCCCATCGCGAGACGATCGGCATTGGTAGCGTCGGCGGCGGCCCATTTGGCGGTCGAGACGAACTTGTAGAGATATTCGTTCTGAGCATCGTCACCCATGTAGAAAGCGGGTGACACGCCGACGACGGTGCGGCCGATGACGCAGCCTTCATGGTTCATGCGGCCGAGCGCGGTGCGCTTGCGCGGCACGGACGTGGCGTTGAATGGATCGATCTCGACGACCCAGCCGAACTGGAACGCTTCGTGGCGGAAATCGCCGGTGCCGTCCGCAGCGGCAGTGGCCTGCGCGGTGATGTTCCAGCGCGCGTAGATCGTGTTGTTCGCATCGGCCGGGACGACCGTCGCCCAGTTGTTGTTGCCGTCGAGCGGCAGCGCTTCGCCTGTTGAGTTGTTGCGGCCGTAGGCCATGCCGTAGCGGTTGAGAGAAATATTTTCTTTCGATGCACCTGCGGCGGTACGAACCGCTGCGTCCGTCAAGGCACGACGGAAGTAGCCGGCCCAATTCTCTTCGTTGGTCAGGTACGTGTTCCACGGCATGGTGCCATTGGCACAATTGTTGATCGTGCCGCGGCTGGCGGTGCCGTCCTTCGAATAGACCGTCTTCAGCAGCGCGTTGCCCTTTGCCGGGCCGCTGAACGTCATCGGCGTGAGTGGGGTGATGCGGCGGTTGAGCGCGGCGGTCGGCGAGTAGCTCCAAGCGGTCGCGCGGTTGACCTCGATCACCGACACGCCGTGGCACTCCATTTCCTTCAGCGCCTCGGCCTCGGGACGAGCGCCGTTGACGGAGGTTGGGCCGTTGACGTGCAGATAATTGCGGGTGATGTTCTCGTGGTTCATCACCAGCAAACCGCGCGTGTTGCTGGTCGGGTCGGGCGCGGTGCCGGCGGCGCTGAGGCCGAAATAGGTCATGCCGTCGTGATGATCGCCGGCGCGCTTGGAATAGGTGTCGTCGGTGCCGTCATTGGCGAACGCGCCGACGCCGGTCGCGATCGGATCGCCCAGGCGGTACAGCACGGTGACGGTGTAGCCGGCGGGGACGGTGACCAGATCGTTGCGGTTCTTGGCGACCGCGGCGAAATCGACGATTGCGGGGCTGACCGTCACGGTCGTGTCGGCGGTCGCCGGGATGTTGTCGCGGCTGGTGGCGGTGAAGCGGAACACCAACGGCGTGGCGGCGGCAACGGCGGGCGCAGTGAACGTGGCGGTGCCGGTGGTCCCTTGCGCCAGCGTGACGGCCGGGCCGCTGACCTGCGTCCAGCTGGCGGTGCTGGAGGTGCCGGTGACGGTGCCGGTCAGCGTGACCTGCTTGCCCGCGGTCGTGGCAGCGGCGGCGCCGGCACCGACGGTGACCGTATCGGCCGCGCCATCCGACCCACCATCGCCGCACGCCGTCAGCAGCATGCCGCCGAACACGGCGGTGGTTGCCGCAGAGATACCACCGAACAAGGTCTGACGGCGCGAATAGCGCGACGCGATCAGATCGTTCAGGTGCAGATTGTTGCTGCGATTGGTGTCGATATCGCCATCGTCATAGGCCGTGATGCCGTCGAATGTCTGCGTCATGGTGAAGCCCCCCCGGAGAAATGGTCTTAGCGACCGTCTTCCCCCTAGTGGCGTCACAAACTGACAGGCGCGCGGCTTCCCGGCGTCAGTTCCGCGACTCTGGCGTGACAAAATCACGACAGGATGTGCGATTGGGACTTAATCGCAGATGCGCCGACGGGGGTCAGGTGCAGTTGCGAGCGACGGCGTTCGTGCGGCCGAATGGCGCCGGCGGGGTGCTTCCGCAAGGGCTGTGCATAATTTCTTCACCCTGACGTACCGCGTCGGTTGCCGAACATCATCCAGTTCTCCCGCGAAAGCGGGAGCCCAGGGCCACAAGCGGGGTCGCGGGGGACCCTGGACTCCCGCTTTCGCGGGAGAACAGTGGGTTGAGACGCCCCAGGGGGATCGGCGGCGCGTTCGGGGTTACTAGGCCCCCGCCCCGCATTGACTTTGCCGCACGTTCCGCTAACAGGCGCGCTCTCTCGTTTGCCGGTGCGCCGGGATTCGAGAACCGTCCGAGACAGCAGGTGGCCGGGATTTGCCCGACCTTAATGTCCTGCCTAGACGGGGAATGGATTTTCCGCTCGGTGTGCACGCGCGCCGACGGTCTGCTTGCCGCATCGCTGCGGCCGAGTATCCCCATGCCCCTATCGACGGACAACCCGGATGCGCGGGGTGTTCCCATGCGTCCGGTTTCAACCGGCCCGTTGGCTTGCGCCACCGGGTCAGACGGGCGCCCATCGAAGTATGACTTTGCTGGGACCCTAACGTGGAGAATGGCATGGATCGCGCTCAAAAGACCGAGCTCGTCGCCGAGCTGAACCGCAGCTTTGCCGAGGTCGGCGTGGTGGTTGTCACCCGCAATCTCGGCATGACCGTTTCGCAGTCGACCAAACTGCGCAACG
Organism: Sphingomonas endolithica; assembly: GCF_025231525.1. NCBI lineage: Bacteria > Pseudomonadati > Pseudomonadota > Alphaproteobacteria > Sphingomonadales > Sphingomonadaceae > Sphingomonas > Sphingomonas endolithica. The sequence continues at coordinate 3,913,486 of NZ_CP103057.1, read as the reverse complement.
CGATGCGTGATGCCGGCGCGACCTACAAGGTCTCGAAGAACAAGCTTGCCAAGATCGCACTCGATGGCACCGATTACGGTTCGCTGAGCGACATGCTCACCGGCCCCGTCGGCCTTGCCAGCTCGATCGATCCCGTCGCGGCCGCCAAGGTGGTGGTCGATTTCGCGAAGACGAACGACAAGTTCGAAATCGTCGGCGGGGCGATGGGTGCGACTGCCCTCGACGTAGCAGGCGTGCAAGCGCTCGCGACACTGCCCTCGCTGGATGAACTGCGTGCCAAGATCGTCGGTCTCCTCGTTGCCCCGGCAACGAAGATCGCCACGATCACGCAGGCTCCGGCAGCGCAGCTCGCGCGCGTGCTGTCCGCCTATGCGGAGAAGGAAGCAGCCTGAGCTTTCCCAAGCTCAGGGCTTACTCGAGACTATTCAAGTTGAACTGAACCGATGGGGCACGTGCCCCGATACTGGAGATATAACATGGCAGACCTGAACGCGCTGGTAGACAGCCTGAGCGAACTGACCGTCCTCGAAGCCGCTGAGCTTTCGAAGATGCTCGAAGAGAAGTGGGGCGTTTCGGCCGCAGCAGCGGTTGCAGCACCTGCAGCTGGTGGCGGCGGCGCAGCAGCCCCTGCTGCTGAAGAGCAGACCGAATTCGACGTCATCCTGACCGGCGACGGTGGCAAGAAGATCAACGTCATCAAGGAAGTCCGTGCGATCACCGCGCTCGGCCTGACCGAAGCAAAGACGCTGGTCGAATCGGCTCCCAAGGCCGTCAAGGAAGGCGTGTCGAAGGACGAAGCCGCCAAGATCAAGGCGCAGCTGGAAGCAGCCGGCGCGACCGTCGAGGTCAAGTAAGCCGCAAGCGGAGAGACGATTTAGCCACGGCTAGATCGCACTCCCGCAAGGCCGGCCGGCGGCGCGCATGCGTCGACCGACGGGCATGGGCCTTGCCCATGCCGGCCCGCAGCAAGAAGGGGCGGCTCCAGCGATGGAGCCGCCCTTTTCTGTTTGGGGGATGGCTACGGGATGGCAATGGGCGCCCATCTAAGACCTGCTGGTGCCTGCCCGGCCTTCGCAAGCCTTCCAAATAGGACAACCATTCCTGGTCACGCCCGCTACCAACAAACGGGCCATGGCCGCTGATGCCAACAGCGGACACCTGACCGGATTCTCACCGACCGGGAAAGCGGACGTTTGTTCGTGGTCCTAGCGTGCTACGCTTAGCGCACGGAGGATGATCGGTGGAATTTCTGGTGCTCAGATTTCTGACAATCGCGATAGTCGGAGTGCTGATCGCCCTGATGCTTTACGCCGGAGAACCAGCCGAGCTCTGGTGGTGGCTGCTCGCACTGCCCTTCGGAGTCTGGATCGTCGGCCCTGCGGTCATTCCATACTTCTTTGCACGACAATGCAGGACAAGACGCTGGTTTGTTCATGTGATGCTAGCGCTTCTTACGGTGTCCAATGCCTGGTCAGCCAGCATATATTATCATGCGTTCTTCGTCTCAACATCGTCCACCGCCGCTCTCGTCATGATTTTCGTGCCGCTGTACCAGTGGACGTCTATAGTGTGCCTCGGCGTGCTAGGCGGTGTTGCAATTATCTGGTCTAATAGGCGCAAATCTCCCGCTTGAAGCATCGGCAGCTTACTGATGTTTTCTATGGGAGTCGCCCGTCCGTAAGCGCCCAATCCCTGCCGTTCGCGAGTTCCACAGACTTAATCGTAAGCGGACGTTGGTTCAGTCTTTGAAGATGGCTGGTTGACAGTTTTCGTGTTCCCCAACATTCTGTCTCACTCTGTCATGCTGCTGAAAATGGATCGTGCCGCCGGTTGGAGGGAAGCCATGAAGATAGACGCCGTGAAGATCATCATCCTTGTTGCGTTGCTTCTGCCTGAAATCGCCGACGCGCAGACGTCCTCGGTCCCGATGATCTCGATGAGCATGCCCAACGACCTTAGCTTCAGCCGGTCGATCGAACTCTTTCCGGATCGCGGTTCGCAGGAGACACCGACGATGCGGCGGCAGAAGCTGGCCCGCGCAATCGCGTTGCGCGAGGAAGCGGCGACGTTGCTCCGGCAGGATGGCGGCACACTCACCGCCCGGCACCAAGCCTATATCCGCGGCAAAGCCGACGCTATCCGAGCATACGGGCGGTCACGGGCACCGGTCGGTATCGTGCCCGTCCCGGGCTCCACGAGCGGCCGATCCCGGTAGCGGGCCAGTTCCGACGCGCGGGCGGCAAGTCCTTTTTTCAAATCTCGGTCGTCTTCAGAACAGCCACTCACCTAACGGCAGCTATTCGATGCTAACCTCTCGTTAGCGGCCGGTCGGCATTCCGCCACTTTCGGCCATGGCAGCTAACGCCCAATTGCGGACGTAGGCGTGTCGTGGCATCCCACGCGCATGGCGGCATTACACAAAGTCACATCCGATCGGAGGAGCGGGCATCCAATTGCTCCTATGTGGTGGCGGGCGATGCCCTTCTTCGTGGGCTATGCGTGGTTGATGGCAGCGATGATGTTAGCCTGCGCCTACCTCTACTTGCGGGGTGGACAGCCGACAAAATCTGTTGCCGCGATCGCGGTAGGGACGCTTATTCTTCTGTTCGTGTATTGGGAGAAGCGTCGCATTGGGCGCAAACGCCGGGCTTTTGATGAAAGCATCGCAGCCTACGAACGCGTGATTTCCACATCTGCTTGAACGTCCGCTTTCCACCAAATCAGCCATGGCAGCTAACGCCCATTTGCAGACGTTCGCCGTTTCATGCAGACCGTACTGATGGACAAGCGAAGCTCATGTTGTTGCCTTGAGTTGGATGACCTAGCGGTTGTCGGCATGGGCGATCCGGACGGCTTAGATGGCCGCGTTTTCGCCACTCTCAATCGAGTTCGAGAGCATGGCGGTGAACAATGGTGGTTATACGCATCGACGTGCAGCGCGTGCGGGCAGAACTGGATGATCGCGCAGGACGAGCGCATCCATGACAACTTCGTTCTGAAGCGTGTCGAGCCAGCCGATATGGAAAGGATTGTTCAGACCTCGGAGTGGCCCGGTGACTTCCTGCATTACGGCGAGGTTCTCCGTATCGAGCGGGAATTCGGTAAGGTCGCACATTTCGCTGACCCTCGCAGCCCGGCGCTCGTGGATACAATCCACGATCTCCGTCGCGAACGTCCTGACATCTCAATCGAAGATATTGCTTTTGCGCTGGCGATCTCAGCGGAGTCCACTGAACGACTTCTCCGGATGTAATGTCCGCTTTCCACCACCTTCGGACGTCCGGCGGTGGACCATACATTTCGACATCAAACGGCAGGGGAGCGGTAGCAAGGGATAGCTTCAACCCCGACGCGTGCTGACGGCATCGGCCCGGATGGGGCCTGCGTGCGCGGATGGGTGGAGATGGTGCTGATTCTGGTCGTCGCCGTCGATACGCTGCAATAGGCATTCCGAGGATCGAGACCGCGACCCGCTCGCTCGACGGGTCGGGCTTCGATCTGATCGGCGCTGGCGCCATGCGCGGTGCTGGCCGACGATACTCTCTTAATGCCTGATGCGGAAATGTCGGCTACGCGAGCCTGGGGGGAATCGAGATCATGTCCGCACCTGATGTCTCGTTACTGGGCAAACGCCGCTTCGGGCCGCTGTTCGTCGTGCAGTTCTTCGGCGCGTTCAACGACAATGTGCTGCGTTATGCGCTGATCTTCCTGGCGACCTACGGCCTTGGCCGCGCCTCGCCGGTTCCGCCGGCGGTGCTCGGGCCGGTGACCCTCGGGCTGTTCATCCTGCCCTATTTCCTGCTCTCGGCACTTGCCGGGCAGATCGCCGACGCGGTCGACAAGGGCCGGTTGATCCGCATGATCAAGGCGGCCGAAATCGGCATCATGACCATCGCGATGCTTGGTTTCTGGCAGAATTCGGTGTGGCTGCTGCTCGCCGCCTTGTTGTTGATGGGGGTGCATTCGACGATCTTCGGGCCGGTCAAATATTCGATCCTGCCGCAGCACCTTGGCCAGCACGAGATGATGGGCGGCACCGGCCTGATCGAGGCGGGCACCTTCCTGGCGATCCTCGGCGGGCAATTGCTCGCCAACGAGATCGAGCCATGGACTGCGGCGAGCATCGCGATGGGCTGCGCGGTGATCGGGTTCGGCGCCAGCCTGCTCATCCCGGCCGCGCCGCCATCGGGCAACAACCACCGGATCGACTATAATATCGTCCGCGGCACCTGGAACATCCTGCGCACCGCCGCCAGCGGGCGCGGGGTGTGGCTGTCGATCCTGGGGATCAGCTGGTTCTTCGCGGTCGGCGGCATCGTCTCGTCCGACGTGCCGACCCTGGTGTCGAGCGAGCTTGGCGGCGGCAAGAGCGTCGTCACGTTGTTCCTGATCGTCTTCTCGGTGGCGATCGCGGTCGGCTCACTCGCGGTCAACCGGCTGCTCAAGGGCGAGGTGTCGGCCAGGTACGTGCCAGTCGCCGCGCTGCTGATGGCGGCCGGGATGATCGACCTGTGGATCGCGAGCAGCACCTTCGTCCCCGGCGGCGGCAAGGCGGATGTCGCGCAGTTCCTGGCCAACCCGGGGAGCTGGCATGTGCTGGTCGCGCTGATCGTGACCGCGCTCGGCGGCGGGATGTTCGTCGTGCCGCTGTACGCGATCATCTCGACCTTCACCGTGCCGGCCGAGCGCTCGCGCGTCATCGCCGCCAACAATATCGTCAACGGCATCGTCACCGTGCTGGTCGTGCTGGCGACGACGGGGATGTACAAGTTCGGCGTGTCGACGCCGGGTTCGATCGGCGCGCTCGGCTTCGCGACGCTGGCGGTGGCGCTGATCTCGTGCTGGCTGCTGCCCGAAACGGTGATCAAGGCGCTGGTCCGCGGCCTGTTGACGATGTTGTACCGCGTCGAACTGCACGGCGCGGAGAACATGCCCCAACCGGGCGTGCCGGCCGTCGTCGTGGTCAACCATGTGTCGTGGCTGGACGGGCTGCTGCTCGCGGTGTTCCTGCCGGGCAAGCCGACCTTCGCGATCCACAGCGGTGTCGCCAGATTGTGGTGGATTCAGCCGGCGCTCAAGCTGTTCGACGCCTTCCCGGTCGATCCGACCAACCCGATGGCGGCCAAGGCGATGGTCAAGGCCGTGAAGCAGGGCCGCACCCTGGTGATCTTCCCCGAGGGCCGCATCACCACCACCGGCGCGCTGATGAAGGTGTTCGACGGCCCCGGCATGATCGCCGACAAGGCCGATGCGCCGATCGTGCCGGTGCGCATCGACGGCGCGCAGTTCACGCGCTTCTCGCGGCTTGGTGGCAAGGTGCGCCGGCGCGCTTTCCCCAAGATCACGCTGACGGTTCTGCCGCAGCGCCGCTTCCAGGTCAGCGGCGACAGCGCACGCGAGCGCCGGGCGGCGGCCGGGCGGAAATTGTACGACGTGATGAGCGAGATGATCTTCGCCACCTCCGACATCGACCGCACGCTGTTCGAGGCGCTGATCGACGCCAAGGACGTACATGGCGGCAAGGCGGCGGTGATCGAGGACGTCAAGCGCACGCCGCTTGGCTATTCCCGCCTGATCACCGGATCGCTCGCCCTGGGCCGGCCGCTGGCGGAGGGCACGCGGCAGGGAGAGGCGGTCGGCGTGTTGCTGCCCAACGTTGCCGGCGTCGTCGTCGCCTTCTTCGCCTTGCAGGCGAAGGGCCGCGTGCCGGCGATGCTCAACTATACCGCCGGCCTGACCAACCTGAAGGCGGCGTGCGCCGCAGCGGAGATCCGCACGATCGTCACCGCGCGTGCGTTCGTCGAGCAGGCCAAGCTCGGCGAGGTCGTCGCCGGCCTAGAAGCGACGGGCATCCGGGTCCGCTACCTCGAGGATATCGCCGCCGCCATCGGCGCCGGCGCCAAGTTCCGCGCGCTGATCGCCACACGCTTCGCGCTGCGCAGCCATCGTGCGTTACGCCTGTCACCTGAGGCGCCCGCCGTCATCCTGTTCACCAGCGGCTCCGAGGGCCTGCCCAAGGGCGTGGTGCTGACGCACCGCAACCTGCTTGCCAATTGCCACCAATTGTCCGCGCGGATCGATTTCAACGAGAGCGACGTGGTGCTGAACGCGCTGCCCGTTTTCCACAGTTTCGGGCTGACCGGCGGCACGTTGCTGCCGATCCTGTCGGGGGTGAAGACCGTCCTCTACCCCAGCCCGCTGCATTACCGCATCGTGCCGGCGCTCGCCTATGATGCCAATGCGACGATCCTGTTCGGCACCGACACGTTCCTGTCGGGCTATGCGCGGATGGCGCATGGCTATGATTTCTATTCGCTGCGCTACATCTTCGCTGGCGCCGAGCGCGTGCGCGACGAGACGCGGCGGATCTATGCCGAGAAGTTCGGCCTGCGCATCCTCGAAGGCTATGGCGCGACCGAGGCGGCGCCGGTGATCGCGGTCAACACGCCGATGCACTTCCGCGCCGGCACCGTCGGCCGCCTGCTGCCGGGCATGGAAGGTCGGCTCGATCCCGTGCCGGGCATCGACGAAGGCGGGCGCCTGTCGATCCGCGGACCCAATGTGATGGCCGGCTATCTCAAGGCCGACCAGCCCGGCGTGTTGCAGCCGCCCGAAGACGGCTGGCACGACAGCGGCGACATCGTGACGATCGACGATGCCGGCTTCGTCACGATCCGCGGCCGCGCGAAACGCTTTGCCAAGATCGGCGGCGAGATGGTCTCGCTGCCCGCAGTGGAAGGCTATGCCACGGCGCTGTGGCCCGATGCCGAACACGCGGTCGTCACCCGCCCGGACCTGCGCAAGGGCGAACAGCTCGTCTTGTTCACCACGCGCCAGGACGCGAGCGCCAGCGCGCTGCAGGCGTGGGCCAAGGCCAATGGCGTGACCGAGTTGATGGTGCCCAAGGATATCCGGCCGATCGACACTCTGCCCGTTCTCGGCACCGGCAAGATCGATTATGTGACGATAAGCGCGATGGCGGCATGAGGAAGAATGTGATGCGCGGGTGGATCGAGACGCTGGAGCGCGACCTGCAATCGCCGATCGCGGTGCGCCGCTTCGGTAGCGGCTGGTTCGCCGGCTTCTTCGCGCTGCTGCTGGCAATTTCCGGGCTTTGCCTGGTTGCCGCCTTGCGCTGGCCCGGCTGGTTCTCGATGCCCGAGCTCGCCCCTTTATATGCCTGGTCGGGGTTCCGGGCGGTCGTCCACGCCGTGCTGATCGGCGCCTATGCGCTGGCCCTGCTCAGCCTGCTGTTGCGCCCGCGCAAGGCAATCGGCGCGACCGCATTGCTCGTCGCGCTTGCCGCCACCTTGCTGGGCGGCGCGGGCGTGCAGCCACGCGAAACGCACGACTGGGGCGTGTTCTTCGGGATCGACTTTTTCGTCGTCAATCTCGTCGCCACCGGGCTGATGTTCGCGCCGATCGAGCGGCTGCTGCCCAAGCACGCCGATCAGCGGCTGTTTCGCGCTGAATGGCGTGAGGATCTTTTCTATTATCTGATCAGCTCGATGATGGTGCAGCTGATCACCTACCTGGCATTGGCGCCGTCGACCTACATCATGGCCAAGACCGGCAGCTTCGCCGAGTTCCGCGCCGCGATCGCCGGCCAGCCATGGCTGTTGCAGTTCATCGAGGTCATGGTGCTGACCGACCTGACGCAATATTGGTTCCACCGCGCCTTTCATCGCGTGCCGTTCCTGTGGGGCTTCCACGCGGTCCACCATTCGGCCAAGTCGATGGATTGGCTGGCGGGCGCCAGGATGCACTTCATCGAGATCATCCTGCTGCGCGGCGTCACCTCGCTGCCGCTACTGACGCTCGGCTTCGCGCCATCGGTGATGCAGGCGTACATCGCGTTCGTGTACGTCTACGCGTCGCTGGTGCACGCCAATCTGCGCGGCGATTTCGAGTGGCTGGGACGGTTCGTCGTCACCCCGCGTTTCCACCACTGGCACCACGCGATCGAAGCGGAAGGGGTCGACAAGAACTTCGCGATCCACTTCCCGTTTCTCGACCGCCTGTTCGGCACGCATCACTTTCCCGCCAAGCGCTGGCCGACCGGCTATGGCGTGCCGGAAGCCGTGCCGAGCGGGTATCGTGCGCAGTTCCTGTACCCGTTTCGGCGCAAGCAAGGCTGACGGCGGAACCAGCCGCCCCAACGCAGTGCGACGAACAAGGCGAAGAAGGTGCCTCCCCACCACCTTCTTCGAAACCCCGCGATCGGCGTTAGTTGACGCCTAGTGACAGATCAGCGCCAACCCAGCGCGGGCGCGACATGGGTCAGGACGGAATCGAGCACATGGGCGTTGTAATCGACCCCAAGCTGGTTCGGTACCGTGAGCAGCAGCGTGTCTGCCTCTGCAATGCCTTCATCGGCCCGTAACTGTTCGATCAATTGATCGGGCTCGGCGGCGTATGACCGGCCGAACACCGCGCGCATGTTATCGATCACGCCGATCTGGTCGCTACTGTCGCCGCGCCCGAAATAGGCGCGATCCTGATCGTTCATCAGCGCGAAGATCGACCGCGAGACCGAGACACGTGGCGTGCCGGCGTGCCCTGCGGCTTTCCAGGCCTCGCGGTAGAGCCGGATCTGCTTGGCCTGCTGGATATGCAGCGGCTCGCCGCTCTCGTCCGCCTTCAACGTCGAGCTCTGCAGGTTCATGCCACGTTCTGCGGCCCAGACCGCGGTGGCGTTCGACGACGAACCCCACCAGATACGCTCGCGCAATCCGGCGGAATGCGGCTCGATGCGCAGCAGGCCCGGCGGGTTGGGAAACATCGGTCGTGGGCTGGGCTGCGCGAATCCGTCGCCCTTCAGCAGATCGAGAAACACCTCGGCATGGCGACGTCCCATGTCCGCATCGCTCTCACCCTCTGCCGGCGCATAGCCGAAGTGGCGCCAGCCTTCGATCACCTGCTCGGGCGAGCCGCGGCTGATCCCGAGTTGCAGGCGACCGCGGCTGATCAGATCGGCCGACCCCGCATCTTCGGCCATGTAGAACGGGTTTTCGTAGCGCATGTCGATCACGCCGGTGCCGATCTCGATCCGGCTGGTCCTGGCGCCGACCGCGGCAAGCAGTGGAAAGGGCGACGCAAGCTGCTGCGCGAAATGGTGGACGCGGAAATAGGCGCCGTCCGCGCCCAGTTCCTCGGCGGCGACGGCAAGATCGATCGACTGCAGCAATACGTCGGAGGCGGAACGCGTCCCCGAATGCGGCGATGACGACCAATGACCGAACGACAGAAATCCGATCTTCTTCATGATGCACTCCTGATATTGGCGGCTTGTCGCAGCCCGTGACCACGATCTACCCTTGGTCCGTCAGATAGGGAGCATGGTGCCTGGCGTCGCGGCGGCGCGGGGAAACGCAGCTATTCCGTCTTGCCCAAGATGCGCGAGGCTCCAGCGTTGCCAACATTGGACGATCCTCCAGATCAGACCGTCAGCGTGATGACGCGTGCGATTGCCCTGACGGGCAAAGCTTGGCAGTCTTGCGAAACGATATCGGGGGAGAAGGCAGGTGTACCGTTTCCTAGTGCTGGCGGCTGCCATCCTGACCCTGTCTTCGGCGGCCGGGGCGCAGAGCAACCCGACGCTTGTCGAGGCGGAGCGCGGCATCCGGCGCGACGACGGCCCGGCCACCCATTTGCGCTTCGACGCGATCGACGTCCGCGCGCACCTGGTCGGCCGCACCGCCGACGTCACGGTGGAGATGCTGATCGGCTCGGAAGATGCCGGCAGCTATGAGGCGAACCTCGCGCTCACCCTGCCGGCCGACGCGGTCGTCACCGGCTATTCGCTGGATGTCGGCGGCGCGATGATCCCCGGCCAACTGCTCGAGGCGCCCAAGGCGCGCAACGTCTACGAGGACGAGGTACGTGCCGGTGTGGATCCCGGGCTGGCGGAGATCACCGGGAACCGGTTCACGACACGCATCTTCCCGATCGACTCCGGCCATCCTCGCCGTTTTCGCCTGCACTTCGTCGCGGCGTTCGATCCGGTCGTCGGCCTCGTCTTGCCGCTTGCCCGTGACGAAGCGATCGGGCGGGTGACCGTCGCCGTTTCCGCAGACGGCTATGCCACCGCCCCCGCCGTGCGCTTCGCCGGCCAGCCGCTTGCCCTCGCGCGCAGCGGCGACGGATGGCGCGGAGAGGCGATGCTCGGCAAGGCTGAGGTTCGCGGCGGGCTGACCGTGACGGGAGGGGTGCTGGCCAGCCCAATGGTCGTCGCGCGCCATGCGAGCGGGGAGACGTTCTTCGCGATCTCGGACGGCGCCACCGGCGATCCGAAGCCACTATCGCGAGGGGGCCGCTTACGCATCTACTGGGATCGCTCGCTCTCGCACCGGGCCAGCCGCACCGATCTGGAGGCAGACGTACTGGCGCGCCTTGCCGAACGGACGAAGCCCAGCGCGATCGACCTCGTCACCTTTGCGAGCGACCGGCCGCGGGTCGAGACGCTCGGCAGCGCTGCGGCGCTCAGAACGGCGCTCGACCGCGTGGTCTACCGCGGCGGTACGTCGCTCGCCGGACTCGATACGCTGGCGCTGCCCGCCGCCAGCCAATGCGTGCTGGTGTTCGATGGGGAAGTGACCATCGACCGCGGAGCGGCCTTTGCTCCTGATTGTCGACTGGTGGCGCTCACCGCCGCCCCCGGCGCCAACGGCGCGCGGCTGGGACGGCTGACGCAGCATATGGGCGGCACTGTGGTGCGGCTTGCTCCGGGCGGGGAGGCCGACGCGCTGGCCGCACTGGCCACCCCCGCAACGGTTCCCGTGTCGGTCCGCGATGCGGCCGGACGACGGATCGACACACGGGCGCTGCCGGCCGGCCAAGGGCAGTGGCTGCTGGTTGGCCCCATGCCGTCGGGCGGCATCACCGTGCGACTGAGCGGCGGTGGCGAACGCCGCTACGCGCCGACTGGCGCAGCCGTGGCAGCCGAGGCACCGGCCGCGCTTTGGGCCGCGAGCCGCGTGTCGGATCTTGCCGACGACCCTGCCCGTCACGCAGCAATGGCGGAGACCGCGCGCCGCTACCAGGTCGCCGGTCCCGGCATGTCGTTCCTGGTGCTGGAGCGGCCCGACCAATATCTGCGCGCCGAACTGACACCACCGGCGGCATTCGGCGCAGTGTGGCTGGCGCAGTATCGCAAGGCCAAGTCGGAATGGGACAAGGAGCATCGCGACGCCAAGCAAGAGCGGTTCGCCTTCGTGCTCGACCAATGGCGCCAGCGCAGCGCCTGGCACGGCAAGCGCTTCACGCCACTCACCCGTGCACAGGTGAAACGTGCGCGTGGGGACGATACGCCCGGCATGGCCTTGCCTCCCCCTCCCCCACCGCCTCCCCCACCGCCTCCGCCACCGGCCGAGACCGACCAGCCACGCATTGTCGCGCCACCGCCAGTTGTATCGGCGCCCGCACCCGCCGCGGCCACGGCAGACGAGAACCACGCAGACAGCATCGTCGTGACCGGCTCGCGTCTGCGCGCTCCAATGCCCACCGCACAGCAACCGCGGCCGGCTGCGATCAAGCTCGACATGGCGGACCTGATCACCAAGCGCCCCTATATCGTTGCGCTCGACCTGGCAGCGCCGGGAAGACGCTCGGCCGTGCTGGCGGAGCAGGAACTGCAATACGGCTCCGTGCCGACCTTCTATCTCGACACTGCCGAGTGGTTCCGGCTCAAGGGGGATGGGGCTACCGCCTCGCTGCTGCTCCTTTCGGCGCTCGAGCTGCCGACCAGCGACGACGAGACACGCCAGATCGTCGCCTTCCGCCTCGAGCGCGATCGCTCCTTCGACCGGGCGATCGAGCTCGCCGAGCACCTTGCCGCCGCCGATGCCGAGTTCAGGCCCCAGCCCGGTCGCGACCTTGCCTTGGCGCTCGCGGCCCGCGGGCGGGCTGCGGGGCCGGCTGGCCGCGCGGACCTCGAACGCGCGTTTCGGTTGCTGATCGATACGGCGCTCAATCCCGCTTCGGGTGCTTTCGATGGAATCGAGGTGATCGCGCTGATGGAGGCCAACGCACTCATCCCCGCGATGGCGGCTGCGGGTGGGCACTGGGTGCTCGACCCCCGGCTCGTCGGCTTGATCGACACCGATGCGCGCATCGTGATGGAATGGACGGCCGACGACGCCGACATCGACCTGTGGGTCGATGAGCCAAGTGGCGAACGCGTGATGTATTCCAACAAGTTGAGCAGCGCCGGCGGGCAGATCTCCAACGACATGACCGATGGCTACGGGCCAGAGGAATACGCCATCCACCGTGCCCCCGCCGGCCCATATCGCGTGCGCATCAACGGTTACGATGCCGATCGCATCAACCCGAATGGCCCCGGCCATGTACTCATCCGCCTGCAACGCAACTTTGCGCGTCGGGGCGAGACGCAGGAGTTGGTCGACCTCGACCTGTCCTTCCAGAACGGCCGAAACCGGAACAATGTCGACGAGACGCGGCCAGTCGCTACCTTGCGGGTGGAACGGTAGCCGGTCCTACGACAAGGGATCGACACTCCGGAGGTGACGGGGGGGACGGCTGCTGCGCAGCGCATGGCGGGCTGTCCGTCCTCGACTTCTTGCCGGATGCGAATCCCCGAACGGCGAATTCACCCGAACCAAAGCGCCAGCTTAGCCGTTTTCGCGCGCTCGTGCGTTCTCGTGTCATCGCCCAAGGAGAAGACCATAAACCCGACACGCATTCCCGGTAACGAACCCGACGCCGGCGATATGTCCACCGAACCCGGCATTGGAGCGCCGAACGATCAATCGGAGCATCATGACCTGCCTGATGATGCCGAAAAGCTGGGTGATTTCGCCTAACTCAATGCTGTCCGACGCACGCAGAGGCTGGCGGTGAACCAGCCTTCGGCAGCAGGTGACAGATTGGCTGACTTCCGAGGACCGGGCTGAATCAGCCGTTCACGGAAAATGGTGGAGCCGAGGGATATCTAACTGAAGACCGCCGACCATCGCCGACGATCGCGACTCGCCAGCAAACCCGCCATTCTCGCGGCCTAGATTTCGCTGACCTTCATTGAAGACCGCCTACAATCACTGTAGAGTGTGGGACGCATTGAGGGACAGGTCGTGGGAAAGCTATCGGTAAAGAAGATCCCGACCCTGGGGCCAGGCCGGCATCCAGATGGGGATGGGCTTTATTTGATCGTGCGCGACACGGGGTCGCGCCAGTGGCTGCTGCGTATCCAATCGGACGGGAAGCGCCGGGACCTCGGGCTGGGGACCGCGGAAACGGGCGAGCGATCGACGGAAACGAAAACCGCCTCAGCGAAACTGGCGGCCGTCGATCGGAAGTCCCTCACCCTGGCCGAAGCACGCGACAAAGCGGACGCTTACCGCAGGATGGTGCGAGCCGGCATCGACCCGGTGGAAGAACGCAAAAAGGCGCCCGCCACTATCCCCACTTTCGAGTCAGCGACCAAGACCTGCCATGGGGAGATGAAAGCGAGCTGGCGCAACGCCAAGCACACCAAGGTCTGGCTTGCCTGCATGGAGTCGCATGTTTTTCCGACGATTGGGCAGCAGCCGGTCGATGCGATTGACAGCATCATCGTTCGCGATCTGCTCGCACCGATCTGGATGGAGAAGCCCGAGACGTCCCGGCGTATTTTGCAGCGGATCGGCGTCGTGCTCGACTTTGCACACATCAAGGGGTGGCGCCCTACCGAAACCAGCCTGAAATCCGTCCGTAGAGGGTTGCCGAAACACAAGCGGGACGACAGCCATTTCGACGCTATGCCTTACGACGAGGCGCCGGCTTTCTTTGCCCGGCTTCTCGCCGCGGAGCACACCGCCGGCAAAGACGGGCTGGCCTTTACGATACTGACAGCAGTCCGCTCAAACGAAACGCGGTTTGCGACCTGGTCCGAACTGGATCTCAAGAAGAAAACATGGACGATCCCTGGCAGCAGGATGAAGACCGGCATGACCCATATCGTGCCGCTGTCGCCCGCGGCTATCGAGATCCTGAACCGGCGATGGGAGGGGCGGACCAGCAACGACGGTCTGGTTTTCTTCGCGACGCCGACGAAACCGATGTCGGATATGACCATGACGAAGGCACTGCGGACGATGGGTGTGACGGATGCGCACGTTCACGGTTTCCGAAGCACATTTACCGATTGGGCGGCGGAAACGACCAGCATACCGAAAGAGGTCGTTGACAAGGCGCTGGCGCATAAGCTCCCCGACAAGGTTGAAGCTGCGTATCGTCGAACGGACTTTTTCGAACGGCGACAGGTTTTGATGACGATGTGGGCCGACTACCTGGTCGGCAAGAAGAATGTCGTGCGCTTGGTGACGGCCGCGTGAGCAACGACGACACGCGCCGGCGACCATCTGAGGCCGAGTTCGCGACCGCTGCGGCGATTGGCCGGATCAATCTCTACAAGCGGAGCCTCCCGGTCAAAGAAACTGCGCCCGCCTTGTCCGATCTCCATAAACGGCTCGCGGGCGCCGGACAGCTTTACGAACGAGGTGAGCTGGCTGATCAGCGATACGCCGTCGTCGATGCCATCTCGGGCGTTTACGATTTCCTGCTGGATCAAGGCTTTTCGCCTATGGCGCTTGAACCACTGTTCCGCCCAATCGAAGCGTTAGAAGGGCAGCATGAAAATCGCCTCGATCCCCTCTTCGCTGAACGCCGGCGAGCGGGTCGGCCAGGGAAAAGCGGCGACAATCATACCCGCGTCGGCACACTAGCAGCCTTGGCCAATTTCTGGATCGAGCAGCACGGTGATAGCGGCGAGCTGAAACGCGACTTGGCCACAGCTGCAACGCGGCTGCGCGGACGATGGTTCGGCACCATAACTGCCGCTCAGCTGACCGGGGCAAGGGTAGCGCTCGCGCAGGAAGGAAGTGATCATCCGATAGTGCAGACCGCAGCTAAGGTTCGAGCGTTCCTCGATCGTGCGGCATCCGATTTCGGGCAGCAGCACGCCTTCGCTGTTGTCGTTCGCCAGTTGAACGACGGACCGCGCTCCTCGGCGATCGGCAACTCGAACGTTCTGGAACAGGCGCCCGCCGAACCCGGAGAGTAGCCTTTTTTAAAACCCCCCATGTTTCTCCATCGGCGTTGCGCCGACCCCCGTAGTCGCCCGCTGGCACATGCCAGCTTCTTTGGGGAGACGTAGGATGGACCCGATCACGGTGAGCATTGAAAACGCGAGCAAGGCGCTCGGTCTTAACATGACGTCGGTCTACGGGCTGATCAACGAAGGCAAGCTGGCAACGGTGAAGATCGGTCGCCGCCGCTTAGTCAAAGCTGACAGCATCCGCGCACTTGTCGATCAGGCCGCGTGAACCAGCATGTTCACAGCAGCAGCAGCGGCGAGCGGCCGTAAAACGCGAAAGGGCCGGACCGCCACAGTCCGACCCTTCACGAATTTGCTCAACAGCAGCGTCGAAGCAGATACATGTAATCAGCTCCGGTTTCAACGGTTGAGCGCGGTGGGAATCAACGGTCATCGTGCCTGTTTGATCGCTGACTTGGCTTGGGGGACGGCACATGGCTGATCCGCGCAACCTGGCTGACATGTTCAGTCTGCCCCCTCACCTTGTCGCCCTGCAAATGCTGGTCGACCGCTGCCCAGACGCCGTTTCGCGTAAGTGGCTGATAGTCACGGCCGGATCGTGCGAAGCGATTGGCCGCGACGAAGGCTTTGTCATGGTCACTGCCAACATGCTGGAGACGGCATAATGGGCGCGGTCATATACCCCATCGCACGTGGTCCTGTGCGCGCGCTCGTCCTGTTGCAGGTGGCGGAAGACCGCTGGCAGGTAGCCGATTATGGCCGCGCCTGCCCGACCGGTCGCAGGGCTCGCTGGCACAAAGACGGGCTGCCGTTCGATCGTGCGCAGTCCGTCGCCGTCGTTGCCTTCCGGCGCTTCGGCATTCCGATCTGCATCAAGCGGCTCGGGATGCCGTATAGGCCGTATCGACCGGGCGGTGCAGCATGAGCCGCGTTCTCCCCATGCGGATTCCGCACCGTCCGGACCGTGGCACCGTTCATGTCTATGGCGACACCGTCGATGGCTTCCACGTTTCGCACGAGTCCGCCTCGGGCAACTCCTGGGGCGAGCAGCATGGACCGTTTGCCCGCGGCGCTGACGCGATCACAGCCGCCTATGCACTCAACCGCGATGTCTATGGCGGCATCTGCAACGTCGCGGTGAGCGACAGCGCGGTGCAGGATGGATGCCCCGGCGTTGGCTTGCCCTTAGTGCCGGGAGATTTCTGATGCTGATGGATCCCTATGCCGCTTATGGGCGAGAAGGTGAAAGGAACCGCGTGATCGATCTGCCGCGCGTGTGCGCCGACATCCGCGACCGCTTCCCGGTTTCGGGCGTGGCCGCTCAGGCCGGCGTGAAGCTGCAGCGGGCCGGGCGTGAATTGAAGGGGTGCTGCCCTTTCCACCCCGACAAGTCGCCCAGCTTCACGATCTACGCCGACGATCGCCGCTTCCAGTGTTTCGGCTGCGGCGCCGAGGGTGACGTGCTCGACTTCGTGCAGCGCGCCTACAGCGTGAAGCTCCTGCCAGCGATCGAGATGCTGGACGGGGGCGCCCTGCGCCAGCTTGAACAGCAGCGTGTGGTGGCAACGCCGAAGGCGGATTGGTCAAAGGCAGCGCTGTCGATCTGGAACGAGGCGACGCCGATCGGCGGGACACCGGCCGAAGCATATCTACGGTCTCGCGGCATCACCATGGAACTTCCGCATACGCTACGTTTCGCCCGGCTCCGTTATCCGCAGGAGCAGGGTCGGCGCCCTGCCCTCGTCGCGGCAGTATGCGCACCTAACGGCGATCTCACCGGTATCCAGCGCACATTCCTGACAGACGAAGGCCGCAAGGCCGACGTTGCCGAGGTGAAGCTGTCGCTCGGCCGCGTCGCTGGCGGTGCCATCCAGCTTGGAGCGCCAGTTGCCAGCCTCGTTGTTACCGAGGGGCTGGAAGATGGACTGACGCTCGCCCAGGCGTTGGGCCGATCAGTGTGGGTGTCGGCGGGCACATCGATGCTGCCTCGCATGGAACTGGCCGAAGTAACCCGTGCTGTCGTGATCGGGGCAGACGGCGATGCGCCAGGCGAGGCAGCGGCCACCAAGGCGGCTCATGCCTTTGCCGCCGCAGGGCGCAAGGTGAGGATTATGCGACCCGCTTCCGGTTTCAAGGACTTCAATGCCGAGCTGATGGAGGGGCGCCAATGAACGCGACCTCTCTCCGGGCGCGCTTTGACGCCGCCGAGCCGTTTGCGGGCGCTCCTGCCGCGGAGCCGGTCAAGATCACGGCCTCACCTTTCCGCTGGCCAGATCATCGCAGCTTGCCTCGCCGGCCCTGGGTATGGGGACGCTGGCTGCTGCTCAGCACCGTGTCCGCGATCGTTGCGCCAGGTGGCGTAGGTAAGTCGTCCTTCGTGGCGTCCATGCTGTTGTCCTTGGCGAGCGGACGGCAGGACATCCTAGGCAAGACGGTCTGGGCGGGACCGAAGCGGGTTTGGTATTGGAACCTCGAGGACGGGCTGGCGGAACTTGAGATGCAGCTGGTGGCTGCGGCTATGTTTCACCGCGTCGATCAGGCGTCATGCGAAGACCGCATCTTCCTCGACAGCGGTCCGGAAGGCGCTGAGCTGCGCATAGCCGTCGAGAACCGGGACGGTTATCAGATCGCGGTGCCTGTCGTGGAGGCGCTGGTTGCCGAACTGCTGGCGCGTAAGATCGACGTGCTGGTCGTGGATCCCTTCGTCTCGTCTCATGGCGTGACCGAGAACGACAACGGTGCGATCGATGCGGTCGTGAAAACCTGGGCCAGCATCGCCAAACGGGCGGGCTGCGCGATTGTGCTGGTCCACCATTCCAAGAAGCTCGGGAACGAGAAGGTGACGGCAGACTCGTCCCGCGGTGCCAGCGCGTTGGTGTCCGCGGCGCGCGTGACGCTGGTGCTCAATCGCATGGACAAGGACGAGGCGCAGCGGTTCGGTATAGATGCTGACGCCGAGCGGCGTCGGTTGTTCACCGTGCAGGATGACAAGGCGAACCGCGCACCTGCGGAGGAAGCACAGTGGTTCCGCTTAGCGTCGCAGAACGTCGACAACTCTACCGGCCACGATGACCCATTCGGTGACGAGGGAGACAGCGTCGGCGTGGTGACGCGCTGGATGCCGCCCGACGCGTTCGAGGGCATCACCGTCGATCACCTGCGCCGCGTGCAGGAGGCTGTTTCGGCCGGTGAATACAAGGCGCATCACTCCGCGACAGACTGGGTCGGGAACGCCGTCGCCGAAGTCCTCGGGCTTGATCCACGAGATAAGGGGGACCGCGGGCGCATCCTGAGAATGGTTTGCACTTGGGAAGCCAACGGTGCTCTTCGGGTCGAAGAACGCAAGGATCACAACCGCCAGATGAAGAAGTATATGGTGGTCGGAAAGGCGGCTGACGACATGTCTGCTACACCTGCAATAGGTGTAGCGGTGCGAGGTGTAGCAGTAGAGCAGGCAAGTGCTACGCTACACCCGTCCCCCTTTAGGGGTGACGGTGTAGCAGGTGCTGCCGGGGTGAAGGACCAGGTGTCGCACTCCAATCCCGCGCTGGTGAGATCTGGAACGGTGGTTTTCCCCGACGCCGGCCCCGCTCGATCGACGCGCAGGATGATCTTGGCACCGGGTGAAACCGGCGATGATGTGGATTTCAGCGAATGACCGACCAGCGTAACGACGGCGAAATTACGCGCGGTAGGCCGTTCCAGCCAGGCAACCCCGGCAAGCCGAAGGGAGCCCGCTCGCGCGCGACCATAGCCGCGGAGGCGCTCCTCAATGGCGAAGGCGAGGCGCTGACACGCAAGGCGATCGAAATGGCGCTGGAAGGCGACACGGTAGCGCTACGCTTGTGCCTGGAGCGCCTCGTTCCCCCGCGGAAGGATTCACCAATCACGATAGACCTGCCGCCGGTCATGACCGCTTCGGATGTCGTTGGTGCGTCGGCCGCGGTGCTGTCCGCTGTCGGCGCCGGCGAGATCAGCCCGGATGAAGCGGGCCGGGTCATGACCTTGCTGACCGCGCACCGTGCAATCGTCGAGACGAGCGAGCTCGCCGACCGCATCGCAGCACTTGAAACCACAGCGAAGTCCAACCCCACGAGAAGGAGAGCGTGATGTCGATATCCGACCGCATTCAGAAACTGGAAGACCTCCTTGGTGGGGGTGGACGAATGATCGTTCTTTCGCGGCCACGTGACATGTCTGACGAGCAGCTTCGAGCAATACCTTCATGGGCAG
This sequence comes from Sphingomonas endolithica, assembly GCF_025231525.1. NCBI lineage: Bacteria > Pseudomonadati > Pseudomonadota > Alphaproteobacteria > Sphingomonadales > Sphingomonadaceae > Sphingomonas > Sphingomonas endolithica. The sequence goes on along the minus strand of NZ_CP103057.1, from coordinate 3,894,198 downwards.
GGCATCTCGACGCAGACGGACGATCTGGTCGTTTCGCTCAAGCGCTTCGGTGAGGGGCATCCCGAACCCTGGGTGAAGATCGATGGCGAGATGATCAACCACCTGCCTGCCTGACCGGCTGCCAACCTCACACAATCCGAAGGAGATCCCAATGTCAGCTATCGAAACCCGAATTGCCAAGCTCGAACAAATCACGCGCGATCGAAGCGGCAGCCTGCATGTTCCCGGCGTCACCGACGAGCAGATGGTGGAGATCCGGCGCGTTGCCGCGGTCTGTGCGAACCCAGACGACCTGGCTGCCTACCTACGAACTCGCCTTCCCGCTGGCGATGCCGGTGTGGTGTCGCTCGATGATCGGCGACGGATCGATGCCGTGCTGAGCGCTGCAGCTAGGACTATCTTCGAAGAGGTGCGATCCTAGGCTACCCAGCAGGCGCCAGAACTTCATCTCTGTGGCTTTGTTGTTCGTCGAACGGCGTAGGCATGCCGATCTCCTTGAGCAGCAAACGCCCTAGATAGGCGATCTCGACGGTGTGCTTAAACTGGCCAGAAGCAGCGTCGAACTCCGGGACCATACCCTTCTTAACTGTCCCGAAGTTGCGCTTCAGCAGATCAAGTCGAAGCAGATGTTCCTTGCCCACCTGATAGAGCCGGTCACGTTCGACTGCGTCACGGCGCGACTTCAGATGTGCGCGCTCAGGACGATTGATCTTCCCGAAGGCCTGACGGTCTCCGTTGCCGCCATAGGTCTGGCCATACGCATTCAACAAAGCGACCTCGTCGTCGTCCAGTTCGCCGAACATCACGATCAGGCGGCGTCGCCGGATCACGTCTGCGTCTTCCTCGGCCAGTCCGCGCGCTACAGCTTCCGTGATTTGTTCGACCCTAGCTTGTGACATCGCACGAGCAGACTGGTAACCACCCTCGACAACGAGATCGATCTTAGGGGCGTTTGAAGCCAGAGCAGCCTGCAGGTCTGCCGAAAGCTCGCTGATCCGGGTATCAAGTCCTCGAACATAGCCGGCGATTCTGTCGGCTCGCTGGTTCGGTATCGCCACTCCAATATTCTCAGCGAGTGGCCCCCCGATCAATGGGACAAGGCTAACCGCCCCCTTCCCAATAGCCACCAGCTGGTCACGGTAGTCGTCGTCGAGCGGATCGTAAGCGTCCGGCCCCTGTTCGCTCATGATGCCGCCTCTTCTTGTCGGTCACGCTGGCCAGGGGGAATCATTGGGTCAGCCGGGCAGGCAGAACGCACTGATGTATGCTGGAAAAACAATGCTGCCTTGCGCGCGTGCCTGGCTCTCCGCTGCTCGCCTTTTTCGTTCCCCGTTCTCAACTTGCACCGCCTGCGACGCTGCTTGGCACCTTGCTGCAGTCGGATAATCGATAACGACAGTATTTTGATTTGCCGTCAGAATTAATTTGTAGGGCATCTGCTGGGCAGAGGCGACAGTGGGCAGCAGTAGCCCCGCGAAGACGATTAGCCGACCGATCATAAGAGCAAGCTAGACCGGCAGAAGCAGTATTGTCTACTCTACCAATTTCGTCCGTCGCTATCGAACCAACCAAATTCGGCTTGGGGTTTGCCCCTGTTTCTGCTAAATAATCTGCACATGCGCGGCTGACCTTACTTCACGCGCTTCCCGAACAAGGAAGCGTTATGGTGAGTTCGCCCAAGCCGCCGAATCCGATTGCCACTGCCAATGCGCAGTCCGGCATGAATACCGACACCGCCCTCGTGCAGAACGCCGTCAACATGACGAATAGCGTCGGGCCGTGGGGCAGCACGACCTATAATCCGACCGGGTCGATTAGCTTCACGAACTCGCAGGGCCAGACGGTCAATATCCCCCAGTATACCCAAACGACGACCTATGCGCCCGAGCAACAGGCGATCCTGGACAAAACCACAAAGGCGCAGGACAACCTGGCGCAACTGGCGGCCGATCAATCCGGCAAAATGAACCAGTATCTTGCGAAGCCATTCGAGTTCGACAACCAAGACGCCGCCGACTGGTCGTATGATCTGGCGTCGACACGTATACTGCCACAGCAGAAGCAGGCGGCGGCTGATCTGCAAAGTCAGCTGACGAACCAGGGTATCCGGCCGGGAACGGCCGCCTACGATCGTGAAATGACACGCCTCACCCAGAGCAACACCGACCAAATGAACCAGCTGGCGCTGACTGGTCGGTCGCAGGCTTTCGGTGAAGCTATTCAGACGCGCTCGCAACCGATCAACGAATTGACGGCATTCCTTTCGGGATCGCAGGTTGCGGCACCGAACTCGGGCTTCTCTGCCACCCCGCAAGCTAGCGTCGGCGGGGTCGATTACGCTGGCCTCGTAAACAGCAACTACCAAGCGAAGGTAAGTCAGAGCAACGCGCTGATGGGTGGTCTCTTCGGCTTGGCCGGTGCGGGGGTTTCCGCATTTGCACCGATGAAGCCCGGTCGGTGACGGAGAGTATGCCAGCTAACCAGCCCATACACGGCGACCCGTTGCCGATTGTGGTCACGCCTTCCCTTCGGCTCTGCGGCTTTGACCCTAACGCTTGCATCGGAGCGGGGTCAGTCATCGTGCAGGAAGCCGGCCTGGGTAGTCTCGCTGCGATGCGTGTCCTGTTTGAATCCAGCATGGCGGCGGCCTTGAACACATCAGATGACGAGCCGTATGCCATCGTCGGTGCGGCCGAAACTGTCACGTTCGCGCGCCTGTGTGCCGCGCATCGGCATCCCTTCGACGTCCGAAAGCTCGCTGCCGCCCTCTGCCTGACGTCCGGCCGAACTCGTCGCATCGGCTTCGAGGCGGCAGCCAATAACTTGATGGGCGAGTCGATCGCTATCTTGGAACGCCTTGCTGATGAAGGCGATGACATCGCGCTCATTGCATCCGGCCAGATGGTGGCTGCGCACCCTGAGACTGTGGAAATCGCCAAAATCCTGCTTTCGGGAATGGAGGAGTAGCATGCTGTTCGGATTGCAATCGGCCGCTGCGCTGGATCCTGCTCAGGTGGCCGCCGCGAAGGATCGTCTCCAGCATCGCATGGAGCGAGACCCTAGAGTTACCACGATGCACCCCGGCGGGCTTGCCACGCTGCCTGACGGCACGGCCACGCCGCCACAATCACTTCCTGGCGCGTTCCAATGGGGCGAAGGCGGTCAGCGTATGACGCCCGACGAAATCGCATCGCGCCGATCCCTAGCTCAGCAGCAGATGGCAGCTGGCATGGACTTCTCGCCAGTCGGACATTGGACGCAAGGCATGGCGCGAGTGGCGCAGGCTCTGGTCGGCAGCTTGGAGGCGCGCAAGCTCGACAAGGCGTCGGAAGCTAACGCGGCACAGAACCGATCGATCGCGAGCTTGCTGACGGGCGGAAACGCGACTGCCGCAGATGCAGCGGCGGCGGCCGTAGATCCATACGCTTCGGAGGACACGCGCAAGCTGGGCATGCTGCAATACCAGCGGCTGACGCCCAAACCGCAGGAGCCTAGCGATCTCCAGCAGCGGGTTGAATATCTCGATAAGTTCAAGCCGGGATTAGGCAGGGATTACGCCTCGAACTACGCGGCCAACGGTGGGATGGCTCCCCAGGTCATCACTACGCCACAGGGCACATTCATGGTCCCACGCTCGCCGTCACCCGTGGCCGCGCCAGCTGCTGGCGGCGGCATTCCCGACGCGGCGCTTTCGTTTCTCCGGCAAAATCCCGGGAGCGCCGCGCAGTTCGATGCAAAATATGGCGAAGGCGCCTCGACACGCGTCTTGCAGGGAGGCGCGGCACCGCAAGCCCCCTCCCCTTTCGTGACCCAATGAAGGCGCCCGGAACAATGACCAGCGGGCGCCGGACGGTCGAAGGGAACCGCCTCGTTGGCGGCGTGCCGAACAGCTCACACCTGCGCGGTGACGGCGTAGATGCGGTCGGGACAACCATCGATGCGCTGCGTGCCTATTACGGGCCCGGCGCGCGGTTCCTCGACGAGGGCGACCACATCCACACGACGTTGCCTGGTTACGGCAAGGTCCCATTCTTCGGCCGCCGCGGCACTACAGGAGCACGATGATGCAGAAGAATCCGTATGATCAGTTCGACGGCCCTGCGGTTCCCGCCGGCATGCCGCCGGGCGCGGTGATGATCGCGCCGCCGCCCGCAGCGGACGCCTTCGATGCCCCACAGGCAGCTGCCACGCTCAACAAAACGAACCAGCAGATCGGAATCGATGCAGCGAGCGAGCGACGTAATCAGGCCGAGGAAGCGCGCCGCCAGAGACAGTTCGCCGCCAGCCTATATTCCAAGGGCCTGCGCATCGGTGGGAATGGGCAGCCCGAGCCGATTCCTGGTTGGGTTGATCCGACCAAGGCGACCGACGCAACGGGCAAGCCCGACCTCGCTGCAGTGCGCGCTGAGGCGATCGACAAGATCAAGCTCGCGCGCACACTTCAGCAGCGGTCACGTGACGGCTGGTTCACTACCGGGGCGGGCGCCAATATTGCCCGTCTCATCGGCGGCAGCCCCGCCTATGACGTGCGTCAGGATACGGAAACGCTGAAGAACGCCGGCGCACTGACCCGCATCATGGAGATGGCCAAGACTAACGGCGGCAAGAATCCGCTGACGCCGTTATCGAACAGCGACTTTCAGGCGCTCGCCAGCAGCCTGTCCAATCTGGAAACCGGCCAAAGCGACGACCAATACCAGCACAACGTCCAGCGCGTCATCGATATGTATTCCCGCGCTTATCAGGGTGCGGGCGGCACCAATCTGGAGGGTGAAATTGATCCGGCCAAGCGTCGAAAGGTAGCGCCCGGCGTGATCGATCCGGTCGCTCCGACCATGCATTCGTTCACGCCTAACAACGTGATCGATTTTGCCGCGGGCATCTCAGGCGGCAAGTATGCGTTCAACGACAAGCGCGAGCTTACATATAACGGGAAGCCGGTCGATGTGTCGGCCGACGTCATGAACAGCGACCAGTATGCGAAGGCTTATCGCGCCCGGTTTGGCGAAGATTCCCCGCTAACCGTGGACGTCGTCGGCGGTCAGCGTGATCCGAGCAGTTCCGAGATGGAGCGTCGCCGTGACACGTTCGTCGGCGGCGCCGATGCTGTCGTTCGCGGGGTCGCCGACACTGCAACCCTCGGCTTGGCGGACCCGCTTGCAGCCCTGGCGCGCTCGGCGCTCAACGAAGACGGCTTCGCAGCGAACCTGAAACGCGAGCGCGCTATCAGTGCCGCGGACGAAGAGGTAAACCCCTATCTCAGGTTCGGCGGACAGATGGCTGGCGCAGTGCCGACCTTTGCCGCAATCTCGCGTCTTGGAGCGGCCGCGGTGCCGGCGCGACCGTTCTTTGGGACGGCGATGACCGATACGACTGCGGGCGCAATCTATGGCGGCACCAGCAACATGGAGACCAGTCCCGTAGCGGGCGCTCTCGTCGGCGGGGCGACCGCGCTTGCGGGAAACCAGCTCGGTCAGCGGGTCATCAGCCCGTTCATCGAGCGGGCACTGTCGTCGGGCCAAGCCAAATCGGCGATCGTCCGTGCGCTCATTCCCCGGACCCGGGATGTCGATACCGCTCAGGTAAGGTCCACGCTCACCGATGCCGAGCGGCTTGGCATTCCTATGTCCCTAGCTGACGCCGATCCGAAGCTGCGGACGATTGCTGGATCCGCCACCCGGCTCGCGCCCGCTGGCCGGGAATACGCTGAGCGCGTGATCGAACCGCGCGGCCGTGCGCAGGCTGAAAGGGCTATCTCCGCAATCGAACGTGACTTTGGGCCCACTGTCGACGTCGGCAGGACCGCGGATGATCTGATCTCGCGCGGCAATGCGGCGTCGTCGCCACTATACCGGCAGGCCTATGAGGCGCCGGTCGTATCGACCCCTGAGCTCGACCAGCTTCTGAACACGCCTGCGGGTCGAGCCGCCTTATCGCGCGCCCGGACAATCGCTGCGAACGAGCGGCGTGATCCTGAGGCAATGGGCTTCGCACTGGATGCTGACAACAACGTGGTGCTGAACCCAGTGAACCTCGATCCTTTCCAGCGCCAGGCGGAAGCAAAGGCCGGCTTCGATGCCGCGCAAGAGGCACATCGCGTCGCTATGCGCACGTCTGGCGCAGATGCGAGCTCGACCCGCGCGGCATTGCTGAGTGCGCGGGATGATCTGCAGGCCGCGACGCCCGCCGTTACTGGCCGCCCCGCCGAAGGAACCGCGGCAACCCAGCGCGGCTACACGACCCAGACCCTCGACTATGTGAAGCGTGGCCTCGATGACATTCTTGAGGAGAACCGCGATAGCCTGACCGGTCGCCTTCAGCTCGATGAATACCTTCGGTCGGTCAATCAGGTCCGCGGCCAGTTGGTCAGCGAGGTCGACCGATTAAACCCCGGCTACCGTGCCGCGCGCCAAGCCTATCAGGGCCCGGCGCGCGAGCGGGATGCGTTGAAGGACGGCTATGCCGCCGTTGCGCCGCGCATGAAGCCCGACAGCATGTCGCGGGTCGTAGAGCGGTTGCCGGAGGGCGAGCTGGGACAGTATCGTTCGGGATATCGAACGGGCATGGCTGAGCAGGTTGAAGGGATGCGTCTTAGCCACGACCCGTATGCGGCCGTGTGGGGCACGCCCGATCAGATGGCAAAGGCCGGTATGCTTTTCCCGGACGGCGTGTCGAACTTCAGCCGCCAGGTTGAGCTCGAGAAGTTGCTGGCGAAGACGCAACAGGAAACCCTGGGCGGCTCTCCTACTGCCGGACGCCGGGCGGCTGACGAGATGTTCGGGCCCGGAATGGGAATGCAGGTTGCTGGCGAAGCGACCTTGGGCGCCCTCACCGGTGTTCCACCGATCAGTGCCATCTCGCGCGCGCTTACTGCCACGGTGCGCGATCGCGCCCGATTGGGTGTGGGCGGCAGCAAGAAGGCCGCGTCGATCGCCGAGCTGCTACTTGATCCGAGTCCCGCCGCGGGGATGAGCACTATCGACGCGCTGATCGCGCAGGAGATTGCTCGGTCGCGTGCTCTGGCGATCGGGGGCAGTGCCGGCGCGGCCGGCGCGGTCCCGTTCTTCTCGGCGCTTGGGGCGGAATAGCTCCGGGCGCCGCAGTGCGACCAGTGTTGTGCCGATTGCGCTGCCTATGCCGATGGCAATCATGCCTAGTGTGCTCATCCGCGCACGGTACTGTGCATTGGGCCATGTTGTCCATGCAGCAGAACCATGAGGCGGCTCCTGAAAGGATGGCGCTGCCGGATCATTGAGGCTTTAGTTGGTCTTTACTGCGCCCCCCCTACAATGTTCGTTAACGGCGTTGACTCGTGTTCGAAAATACAATCCGTTGGCAGGTGTTCTTGGGGGAATAAGTATGGCCGGATTGTTCACAAAGGCAGTCGTCGCTGTTGGCTCGCTGGTGTCGCTGAGCTCATGCCAAGGCGATCGCGTTAAAGAGCTTGAGGCAGAGAACGAGGATTTAACTGCCCAGGTGACCGCTCTGCGCAGCCAGGTCGAGGAAGCGCAATCTGCAGCTGAGGATGTGAAGTCCAAGGCTGAGGAAGTCGCATCCGCTAGCGAGGAATTGCAGTCGCAGACCGGGCGTCTAGCCTCGGAAAATTGGCGCGACGTGGTGCCGGATGTGACCAGCGCGAGCGATGAAGTTGACAGCTCTCAGGCCGCCTTAGCTTCGTCAACATCGGACTTAGATGACGCGCTGGACCAATAGTAAGGCGGCAGCGCCGCTGTAGCATCCTTGCTTTGGAGCGGGCGCCCACACCACAGACACCCGCGCCTACCCATGCTTGGCGCACCTGCGAACGGCAAACGCCCCGCCGCATCAAGGCGGCGAGGCGGTAGCGGTTTACTGTGGATCGTTACCTTCGAGCCCGGCCAGCTTAGGCCCAACCGTCTTGGACACGTCGGAACGCACAGCATCGTTATGCGCCTTCACAGTCGTCACAACGTTGCCCTTCTTGTCGAGGAGGACCGCACCGTCGGGCGAACCTTCGGGTGCGAGACGCACGATCAGCGGGCTTGGATACAGACGATTGCTGGCACCGTTGCTGCCGTCCACAATAGCACCGACGCCACCACCCAAAAGGATGTTTCCGAAAGCGCTGCCATTCAACTTCGACTGGATCAGCACATATGTCGGCTTGTAGCCGGCCAACGTCATGTCTGCGCGAAGATCATCCTTGCGTCGGAATTCGAGTTTGCACGGCGTGGTGCAGGACGAGCCGTTGCTGAACTTGACCGCTGCGCTATCGGGCCGCGATCCAACAGTGTAGTCGGTCTTGGTGCCGTTCAAAACTGTCGCGCAGCCGCCCAGGTTCGCGGCGAGTGCCGCGATCGTAATCACGAATCTTTTTTTCAATTTATCCCCCTCTTGCCCCTGTCGGGCTAGGACTTATTGCGCGACGAACAGAGACATACAAGCGATGAACTGCACCGTCTCGCGAGATAACGCCGAGGGAGAAAGCATGCAGTGACTCACGATCGGGGTCGAAGCCGATCCATCCTGGAGCAGTTCCACACGATCACGATGAGAGGGGTGATCCGCCAACGCCATGAAGGACGGCCCCCGCGCCGACTAAGGGTAAAAGTGCCACGCGAGCCGCCCCGTCCGACTCGCTGCTGGCAGGCGGGCGAGAGGGGTAACCCTCGTTAACATGGTATTAACCCAACGCTACTGGAGAAAGACGACCGGACCGCACCGTCGCTGCGGGCGTTCTCGATTTGGGACGGCTCAGGAGTTCGGCGCCAGCCCTTACGCCCCTAAGCCGGATGCCCACGCGGCTTCGCAAACTGCTCTGCCTAGCTGCCGAGTTTGAGATCAATCCTGACATCGATAAGCTCAAGGCGGCCCGCCATGCCTGCAACGCCCCAGCGGGTCGCCCCCTTACTCAGCAATGCTTCGATTGGAGGGTCGCGCACTGCCAATCGGGAGTTGAGCATGCAAATTTTCCAACATCAATAGCTGGAGACAAGAAATGACGATGATCAAGGAGCCTGCGTGGCTTCGTCACGGAAGGTCCCTTCTCGGCACTCGTGAAGCAGCCGGCTCCGCTAGCAGTAAGACAATCCTCGGCTGGGCAGTGTCGCTCGGTATCAAAGTGCTTGGCATCGTCTACAATGCGGATGACGTGCCCTGGTGCGGAGTGTTCGTGGCCAAGTGCCTGCGTGCAGCCGACGTTGATCTCTCGGGAATGAAGGTGGCCGTGCGTGCCAAGGCGTGGGCGACTTGGGGCAGCAACCTCGCAGCGGATCGCTTGTCCCCCGGCGCCATTCTAGTGTTCGAGCGTGAGGGCGGCGGGCACGTGGCCTTCTATGTCGGCGAGGATGCCACGCACTACCATGTGCTGGGCGGCAACCAGGGCGACATGGTCAGCATCATGCGCCTCGCAAAATCCCGCTGCATTGCTCGGCGTTGGCCTAAGGGCGTGCCGGTGATTGGTAAGCCCGTGCGCTTGGCGGCAAGCGGCGCGCTTATCTCGACGAACGAGGCTTAATGGTCGCGACGGTGCGGAAGCGGCCGACCCTCCGGAGCCTAACAGTGGACGTTATCGACCCCAGTAACGGCGGCCGCGACCTTACCGCCTCGCAAGGTGGTGATCTGAGCATTGATCACCCTCAAGCGCTCCCGGCCTTCAAGCAACTCAGCATGGTTGCCGCCACGCTCTTCCATCAGCGCGATTTGAACCCGGAGACCAATGCGTTCTTCGTCCAATGCGCCAATGTCTTCGCTAATCGTTCTACGTGGCATTCGCGTCCCCCAAGTGAGCTGTTGGCCCTACACCGAACCGGAAAGAGCGTGAATGATCTGGATCGATTTAGGACAAGCTGGATCGCCGATGCGGGCAGTGGCGCATAGCCGGCCCACCAGCTTCCCCTGCCAACGGGCTAGACGGCGTCCTTCAACGGCGCCGGCTTCTTCCCATCGGGCAGGATGTTGCGAAGGTGAGCGTGCACCATCGGGCTATTGAATGGCTTTCGAAGGAAGGTGGCTTTCTCCGGCATGTCCCCAGCTGCTGCCATCACATGGCCGCTGGCGATTACGATCTCTATCGCGGGCCAATGTTCCGCAACATGATGCGCGAGCGCGAAACCGTTGGTCTTGCCGGGCATATCGACGTCGGAAAAAAGGAGCACCACGCTCTCCCCATACTTGCGCAGTAGCTCAATCGCCTCATCGCCGTCGTTGGCTTCGTAGAACCGGAAGCCAGCGTCTTCCAGGATGTCGCAGGCGCCCATGAGGATGATGGGATCGTCATCCACGACCAGAGCATAGGGAATGGTGCAGATTGTCATGAGCCGGTAACCTACCGTCGCCCTCGCCAGTTGCACGCCGGCGGACGTTTTTCCGTCAAGGGGTGGTGGCAAAACCACGATGCCAAAGCCGGCCCGCCTAATCGCCAATAAGGTTTATGGCGCATTAAGCGGAACCTTCGCCGTGACTTAGGTGCTTAGTCGCCCACGGTCGTTGCCGTGTGTGAGGCGTAAATGTTTGAGATGACCCATGAAGAGCTGCTCGATGCGGCGCGATCCGACCACGAGGCGCGGCGTATGCAACACGCGCGGGATTGTGTCCTGTTAGCCGTTGTCACGAGCGAGGCACTTGCTGCCGAGCTGATCGACCAAGCGATTGCGGTCCATGCAAGCGCTGGGCAAAGATCGAACCGTCCGCAGCCAGAACCAGGCCCGCTAGCTCGGCGCACGGGTCTAGCTGGAACGTGCCATGAAGACACGATACCGTGCCTCAAGTTGCGACTGCCGGCTGGGTAGAGCGACGGCAGTCGCTCTTAGTTGTGCATGTTCGCGGTTCGTGCTTTCGAGTAACAATGCACGTCACCGGCGCGCGGCAGAGTTTTCCAGTTCTTTGATCGCAACATCAAGATCGGTTGCCGTCAGGCCGCTCGGCTGATGGATAAGGGCGCCAACGCTCGACGCTGATCGGAACGCTTTGAGCCGAGTCAGGGCGGTGCTGAGGGCTTTGCTGTCGATCATCTGTTCGTATTAACATAGACCACGCCACCCCGACACTGCATCCTGCCGGCCGGATTTATAAGCTACAGCCCCAACTTCAGTCGTTATGGTGCCGGCGTGTTCGGGTTCATACTAGCAGCACGAGCCGGCAAGGCTTGGCTCCCCTTCACCGGCTCATGTGGCTCTCTCCGGACAGCCTGAACCCCCATCCAGACGAAAATGAGCGCCATGGCTACGATCAGCGCGAAGATAATCTTGGCGGCTGCGCTTGGGCGCTTATGTCCTCGGTTGCTCATAGCGACCGCCTACGGGATTGAAGATGCTAATTAAAGCCGCAACTTGGCTCTAGGCAGATCAAGCGGCGAAGCCGAGCTAGCCAACCAAGCCTGCCATCCAGTTGGTTACGTTACTGATTAGTTGGATCTGCAGGTAGTTGGCGACCAGCACCCCAACGATCGTCACAGCTAGGGCGCCAATTGCGACCTTTAACCAACGCTTTGTATTCCTCCGCTGGTTGTCGATCATCGCGGTTCCTGGCTTTGCCAATCGTTCTCGGCGTCTTCCACGGCCTGAAAGATGTCGCCATCCGCCTGCTGCTTACGCAGGTGCGATCGCACCGCTTCCGGGTCACCGTTCTTTGGGAACGTGCGATCGGCCCGCGCAGCGTCGGCTAGGCCATCGACCCAGTCACCTCGGTCTCGTTGATCGAGTAGCCATCGCCCGAACGCTACCGTTGGCTCCGAATCGGTTGCATTGTCAGTCATTAGATTGCCCTTTTTGATCCACTGCGCTCCCTTCGCACCGCTTGCCTGTTCCCGCAATGTTCTTGCGAATCGGACGGCGATGCGCGTAGCTGGGGTGCGCCGCCGACGCGGTGATACGACATTGCTGGAGGATGACATGCAGCACGATCTGCAACTGCGCGCCGCTGCGCGCGCGATTTACGATGCCTGCTATCCGACAGAGGAACGGGCACCCGTGAGCTTCGATGAAGCTGAACGGTTCGGCACGGTGCATTACCGGCAGGCCGTCGGCGCTGCCCAGGAAGCACGCAGCGTGCTGAGTGCAAAGCACGACCAGCTTCTATTCGCGTCGATCCTCTAGGGTGGATCCGCTTAATGGCCGCCAACTGACCCGCCCAGCACATGTTCGCTTGTCGCATGGCCTGAAGCTCCACGAGATCCCATATGAGCTGGTGCCGCGGGAAGTGCCGCTGTTCCTGTGCCGAACACCTGCCGGCTTCCCCTCCCCTGCTCAAGACGACATGGAGGAACCGATCGATCTCGGTGCTTGGCTGGTCGAGCATCCCGCTGCCAGCTACATCATGCGAGTGGATGGCGTGTCGATGGCTGGTGCCGGGATCAACGACGGCGACCTGATTGTCGTGAACCGGGCCAAGAAGCCCCGCTCCGGCGCCATCGTCGTCGCGCTTGTCCACGGTGATCGAACCCTAAAACGGCTGCGGTTTGTCGATGGCCGCCATTGGCTCGTGCCGGAAGCCGAGGGCTTCGCGCAAATTCTGGTCGACGAAGATGTCGAGATCTGGGGCGTCGTGGTCGGTGTCGCCCGGCAGGTAAAGTGAGCGCGCCGATAGCGCTGATCGACTGCAACAACTACTATGTATCCTGCGAGCGAGCCTTCGACTCTACCCTGGTCGGCGTGCCCGTCATCGTCCTGTCGAACAACGACGGGTGTGCGATCGCCAGGTCGGCCGAGGCAAAGGCGCTGGGGATCAAGATGGGCGATCCGATCCACCACCTGCGCGACAAGGTGCGCGAACACAGTATTCGCGTGCTGTCATCCAACTACACGCTCTATGGCGACATGCAGCGCCGGGTGGTCGCCGCCTGCGCCGCGTTCGCCCGTGATAGTGAGATATACTCGATCGACGAGACGTTCCTTGATCTTGGCGGGTTTGAGGATCGGGACTTGGTGGCACACGCCCACGCTATGCGCGACCAGGTGCGGCTGTGGACGACCATTCCGACCTGCGTTGGCATTGCCGAAACGAAAACGCTGGCGAAGCTGGCCAACGCCGCCGCGAAAAAGGATCCGCGGTTCGAGGGTGTCGCTGACCTGCGTGACGATGCGGCGCGGCAGCGGGTGATGCACGCGTTTCCGGTCGAGGACGTGTGGGGCGTCGGGGGCGCAACCGCGCTTAAGCTGAAGGGGTTGGGCATCGACACCGCTGGCGGCCTCCGTGACATGCCGATGAAGCAGGCACGAGCGGTGGGAACGGTCGTGCTCGAGCGCCTGGTGGCCGAGCTGCGCGGCGTTCCCTCCAACGCGGTAGAAAAGATCGAACCCCCGCGGAAGGGGATGGCGGTGACCAGATCGTTCGGGAAGCCGGTAACAACGTTCGACAGCATGATGGGCGCGCTCAGCCAATACGCGATGCGGGCTGGCGAGAAGCTGCGAAACCATGGGCTGGTGGCGGCGCGGCTGACGGCGTTCTTCCACACGAACCGGCATAAGCCCGAACGGCCGCAATATGGCGGTTCGCGGACAGTCTCACTCCATCCGATGACGAGCGATAGCCTTGAGCTGATCGCAGCGGCGCGGCGAGCGGCCGAACCGGCTTGGCGGGACGGGTATGCCTATACCAAGGCCGGCATCATGCTCGATGATCTGGTTGCTGAAGATATGCGACCGCGGACGTTGTTCGAGGACGATACGGGCAAGCGGGACCGGTTGATGGGCGCGCTGGACGAGATCAACGGGCGCTTCGGCAAGTGGACGGCGGTGACGGCTTCACAGGGCTTTCGGCGAGAATGGAAGCTGCGATCGGAGATGCGCTCGCCGGCCTGGACCACCAGCATTGCCGAGGTGCCGACGGTTCGGGCTTGAGCCTACGGACGCTCCGGTCAATAGTCGCCGTATGCGGCCTCATCGCCCCGGGTGTTGGCTAAAGCGAAGTGTAATTGCAATTTGAGAATGCGAGTAAGGCATGATGTCCGATAAAGACGAACTGGCTAAATTGACGGCACGTATAAATTTCCTTGAAAAGGAAATGATGAGGCGCGCACCGGATCAACAAATGAACGAGATGCTTATCCTGGCTCTTTGGACGTGGCTTTTCGAACGAAATCCGGACATGAATTTCGAAGTCATTTCTGACGAGCTTATGAAATCAATCGACAAGCTCCCGGTGCCAGAAGCGCCTACCGAAACGGCTAATCGTATTCGTGCGATGTTGTCTAATTCATTAGACGACTTTCTGGTAAACGCTCGGAAAAAACTTCGTGAGGCTCAAGAGCGGGGTGAGTCACCACGCTCTTAAGCCCAATAGATGGTAAGATGCTGTAGTCTGGTAAGGCAATGCAGAGGCTCAGGTAATGCGGCCCTACTGGCTTCTTACAAACCAGGGTTCTTTTCGCGCGTAGGAAACACCGGCCCCCGGACCGCATCTGATCGGCCGGATATGGGCACTGCAACGCCCGCACATCGTCATAACTCCCGGTCAACCAGCGTTCGTGATCGTCCGGGTGCAGCACGGTGATCATCGCCTTGGGATGGATCGGCGCCACGAGCTCGTTGGGATCGCACGTCACCATCGTGAAGCCGACACCTTCCTTGGTGTGCTGCCAGAAACCGGCAACCGCAAAGATCGGCTGGTCGGTCACCTGGAACCACATCTCGCCCTTGAGCGGCTTCTTGCCATCGTCCAGGTCGTGCGTTCCCGGCGTCCATTCGCAAAACTCGGTGAGCGGCACTAGGCAGCGCTGCTCAGGCTTCGATGCCAGCGCTTTCCATTGTGACGGGGCGAGGTTTCGCACGTTAGTCATCGGCCATGCTGCCGCACCGCCCAGCACGTCCCAGGCCATCACGTCGAGCCCGCGGACACCATCATGCTGCCGGACCACATAGGCTCGCCCCTTCGGGCGCAGCTCGACAGGATCGAACCGGTTGTCCATCGGCTTCTCAGTGATCCAGCCGGCGTTGAAATGCTCGATGATCGTCTCCGCCTCACCGAGCATGCGCGCGCGGTTGCACATTACGAGAGTAAGCCGAAGATGGGGATGGCCACGGCAAGTACGACCAGCGTGATCAGCGCGCCGTGAAGTGCCCGCCGGCCGAACGTCGGCTCCAGCGGCTCGCCCGCCTACAGCTTCTCGCCGGCACGTGTCATACGTTGCTTGGCCTCGGCATCAGCGTTCCCCTATCGTCCGGGCATGACGAATCATGCTGAACAGACCCCGTCACACGATCTGGCGGCCTTCGAGGGCGATTGGTGGCTGCTGATCGAGGAAGAGGAACTGGAGCACACGCCGGAGCAGCGTTGGACGCTCCGGGACGGTCGTGTTTTCCACCTTGGGGAAGACGTCGGCAGCGCCTCCTTTGAGGCTCACTGCCTGATCATCAACACTATCACGCTGGGCGCGATGCGTTTTCACCCGCACCCGGCTGCGCCGCTCGCCTACCTGCAGGGCAACACGGAGGATGGCGAGTTCCCGACATACTGCACGTTCATGCGTGTCGAGGAGCCAAGCGCAGGCGCGTCACAGCACGGCTGAGTCGTTGAAGGAGAACGGCGCTAGCGGATCTTGATCGATGCCCCTGGCAAAAATGGCTATGTCACCCGGCGCGATCTCCCGCTTGGCGTTCGCGTCCCATAGCCGATGGATGAAGTCGGGCCGGCCCCAGACCCGCAAGGCACTGTGATATTCCTCGCCGCGGAAGCGGATGAAGTGGACCGCAGGCCTCATTGTCGGCCGCCCTGCCTCAGCTGATCATAGCACGCGGCTATAGCTTCCCACCTTGCGACGCCCTTCATGTCGCCAGCGGACGCGAGTGCGGTCACCCGCTCAGCGATAAGTGCTGGCGCCCCGTCCCCGTGCTGGCGCTCGACCATGAGCGCTTCGGCCCATCGTTCGTGATCTCGGTTCATGGGGCGAAGATTGGCTACCCGCAGGGCCGTGACAAGTCCTGCCCCCCGGCAGCTAACGCCCAGTTGCGTACATTCAACCCACTGCGCGCCCATTCACCTCCATGCGCTCTACGAGCTCCGAAGCAATCGATCGGAGTGCGGCACCGTCCGCCGCTATTTTGTCGGCAGCGCTGAATGGGTCGGCCCCGACAACACGCCACAGACATACGCCCAGCTCATTTGCGATGTCGGCTTCATCGACAGCCAGCCACGAACCCACGCCTTGCCGAGGGTCTTCATATAGCTCCAAGTCTTGGATCAGCGTATCGGATGCCCACTGCACCCAATCGCCGTCGCCGTCGCCGTTCTCGCCCGATAAGATGCGACCGGCCAGATACAGGTCGCGTCGCTCCGGTGACTTCCAGACGTAAGTTTTCATCTTCGAACCATGACGCCACTTCGGCAAAGGGACAACGGCCGCTTTCGCCCAAGCCCGGACCTTCACCCTGCAGGGATCAAAGCCCGAAAGCTGACATCACACCAGGTCACAGTGTAGGGCGAGACATGGAAAAGATTGATCGTGCCAAGTTTGGCCCGCCCGATGACGCCCCGATCATGCCTTGGTATGGTGGCGCATACTCGCACGGGTTTGTTGCCCTCCATCCTTTTTTCACCGTGGACGGGCTCGACCCGAATACCTGCGAACACGGGACGTTGGTGCTCGAACGTTCAGACGCCCCGCCAGAACTCGGCTTGCTGAAGTGGATGGACGAACAGTCGGATAAGCGCCGGGCTGGCAAAGAGATCACGCCAGAAGGAGTCGATGGTCTGTCCAAGCGTTTCGGCCAACAGATTAGTTGGCGGACAGTGTGTCAGCAGAACAATTTCGCCAATCATTGCGAACTTGATCGGGCGCTTCGAACAAGCATCGGTGGCCTTCGACGCGATCTCGCAGATAATGCTGCGTCGGATCGGCTTGCCTCATATTGCTCTCGGCATCGGATGTTCCCGCCGAACGAAGGAGGCTTCCAGCCGCTGATGCAATTCAGCTTAGCCAGTGTTTTTCGGCAAGCTGGTTTTCAAAGCGTTCTCGTCGGAGATGAGTTCGGTGATGACGAGCGCTTAGTAGACATCGGTTTGATGGAGCGAGACGAACTCTGGGACGGTATGGCCGAGCTTCCGCAATATGGGATCAAGCGCTTGATCGCCCCCGATCGCTCGCTTTTCGCATGGGTTCACTGGGACAGCTTTTACACTATGATATTTGGGACGGACGAAGGGTGGCACGGCCTACAGATTAATCGGCTGTTTGAGGGCTTCTGGTGCTCCGATGAGACGAATACATCTTGGCTGACACAAACCTGTATTCCCCTCGTCGAGTAGATTGCCGACCGCCCGATAGCCGCAACGACAGGTATGTCCGCTTTCCTGCTTGGCATGACAGAAGCGCCCAGACCGCAATCCACCATTTCCGGCCATTCGCGCGCCCGCCAACCTCAACGACCGCTAACGCCCAATCTCAGACGTCCCGTCTTTTCACGACGCTCCTGAAAGCGGCCGTTCGCAAGGGCGATTAGGCATATCCCGATCATGGCCCGCCCCTACCTTCGGTTGTCTATCGACGCGGCTCACCCTCAGCGTTCCATTCAACTGCCGGTCCGTCTTTTCAATATTGCCGGATACGATCATCTCGAATTCACAAAGGCTTGTGTCCGTGCTGGATGCTGGTTGAATGGCATCCTCGGCAAGTCTGCACCCTTGGCAATCAGGATCGAAAACCACACCGTAAAAGCCGGATTTGCCATCAACGCGGGCTAGCGGACCGTCATCGCCATAGTGAACAATTTGAATGGTTTGCCGGGTCCACCGGGAACCTACTTCCGGCAAGTTCTCAGCACGTCGGCATGCGCAGAGTGAAGATATGGCGATGAATGCGCACAAGACGGCTGGCTGTAATGTCATTACCCGAGGTTTGCAGAACAGCGCGGTTCGGACAATGGCCGCTTTGACCTATGCGCTGTCGAACGCGGACCGTCCGCTGTCCACCAGTTTCGGCCATGGCAGCTAACGCCCAATAGCGGACATGAGCCTCAGACTTCCATTGGGCGGCAGCACTCCGTCACGGATCGGAGGAATTGCGCGAGGGGGACGACGCGATCAAACGCTGAGCGTTGTAGAAAGTCCGCCCCCAAGGTTTTTTCGATCGCGCATATGGTGTCAGGCAACGCCGCCAAGTGATGGCGCAGTTCAACGGCAAATTCTGGAGATATGTTGCCATCGACGAGGACGGACAGAGCTACCAACCGAGGCATGTTCATCAGCGGGCACAAACTCATGGAAGCAGGTCTCATGATCGCACGAGCACTGTTTGGCGTTGGCACCTCCTCCCGCAATACGATGCCTATATAGCCACCCAGTTTGCGATCACTGGAAACTCCGCCGACACGCCGAAGCGGCCGAGGCAGGAAAAGTTTCAACACCTCGGTGCCTGTCGTATATGCGCAGTCAAGTTTGTCTCGAAACCGAATGGCTCCTTCCATCCCGAGTTGAGCTACGATCCTACTGATAGATTCCGCTGGCATGCTCTTATATATACCGTCCCAGGATCGACCTTCCACCGACCTTTTACAGCAGCTTTCCACCAGTATCCGCCATGGAGGCTAACGCCCAATCGCGGACATTCAGCCCTGCTTACGATCTGCCTATAACCGGTCGTTCATTCAATTTCAGCTATCGATCCGTAGCGTGCCGGTCGATAGGTTGCAGGGGTAATTCTGTGTCGGTAAAACCCAAGGATGAAGAGCTGGAATATGTTCCTGCTTGGGCCGTAGCCAAAATACTGACGCTGACCGTTTTCATTATTGCGACCCTTGAATGGTGGGTCGGACGCTCACCGCTGATGCTCGCCATCGATCTACTTCTAATCGGACTATGGCTAGCTATCCGCCGTTTGAAGCCAGCGGATTATGATCCCGCGTGGCCCCGCAAAATGAAGAATGATCTGTAGAGCTGTGGCTCAAACCTCAACCGCGCGCGGTAAAAGCGGTCAGGCCGCTTTCCACCACATATCGCCGTTCCAGCCTCGATCCAGCGCGTGCGTCACCCGAAAGCCGACCGGCAGCTATCGGGCGAGAAAGCGGACCGGCACAAATCGACCAATCCGAGCCGTTAATCGCTCGAATCGGCATGCCCGAAAGCAGTCATCCCTGAGGGTCACCTGCCAATTCGGCTAATTCCCCGACCCGCCAGCGATGCCAGACTCCATCGTTAATTAGATGGATGGTGTCGTACGATGCCGTGAGAAGAGTCGGATGGATCCACATTGGTGACCAATCATTTGCCGGGGCCGCGAGCCGGCTAAGCGGTAAAGCCCACTCCGCCAACTGGTGCGCGGAACCGCCTTGCTCAACGTCCTCCAACAAAAGCAACGCTAGCCGGTTCGCCTTGTCGCCGTAGCCGCCCGCAGCAAGAACGCGGCGACCGTCTACGGCCAACGCCTTTGGCCCGGCCAGATCATTTGCCCACCAGAGAGCGGGACGGTTAAGGCGAAGCCGCATGAGGGGAAAGTCGGTATACGGGCAAGCCCAAGCGCCATCATCAACTGCCGTAAGCGCGTAACAGTCCGCTATCATACCTGCCGCGGAAGGGAACGCCGCCAGCGGCAAGATCACACCGCCATCGTCGAAACATCCGATACCGCGACTTGAAGGCGGCCATTCCTCTCCCGGGACATGCCAGTCACTGTTGCCGTAAATGCCTTCGTCAAACCATCCGACCCAGATGTTGCCTGCTCCATCGACCGAGACATGCTCGATGCCGTCGCCGAGCATGAAGCGAGCGAGAATGGTGCCGTCGCTGGCAATAACTCGGGCATTCGACTTTTTGTTTGTCCGCGATCCCACCACGAGCCAGCGCCCGTCTGCAAATCGATCAACCTTGGGATATGCAAACTCAAGGGGGAAACTTGGACCTTCTTCCCACTCGCCATCAGCACAGAGGAGCAAACGTGCGGTGCCAGCGTCGGCCATCTCAAGAATGCGGCTGGGAGGGTAGACGAGGCCATTTGCAGAACGGATGCGTTCCCATTCAGCGGCAAAATCGACATCGGCGATGACAACCGCAAGCTCACCATTTGCGAGCACGCGATAGTGCAAGGCATGCCAGCCTGCCGGCAACGCCGGGAGGTGGATCGCAGGGCCATAAGGAGGGGCCTGAGGAAGGGCATCGGGCTGCATCATTTCACCGATGTCAGCTATGTGCGCTTTTTTCTCAAGAGCGGTCTGTCCGCTTCCCACCAATCCCGGCCATGGCAGCTAACGCCCAGTTGCCGACATGGCTGCGGTGGCAGATAAGTGGCCAATGCGCTGCTTCGTCCCTGTAATTTTGATGCTCGAACTGGGCTCCTGCGGGCGAACGCCGCCCGAGCGGCTTGCCCAATGTTGGAGCGCACAAACCTTTAGTGATGGACAAAGGCTTGTTGGGCGTGTGACCATCTTGGTCACGCTGCCGCCGCGTGATTTCCCAGATGCTCCGCCGTTGGTCATGGCTTCGCCGACTCGATGCGAACACGGCTCATTCGCGATTGAAGGCAGCTACCGAGATCGACTGCTTCGAGAAGGAGCTAATCGACCAGCCATCGGAGATTCTTGGGATCGCGCTTTTCTTGCTGACGTGGAAGGAACAGTCAGGTTGGATCGCTCTGACCTCGAAGGGAGTCATGCCCAAGCGCCTGAGCGCCTCGTCTTGTCTCGCGTGAAAAATCTAAAACCAATCGCTAAACCGAATTGGGGACATTGGTGAAGCGCCTCGTGCGAAATTGCCGCTTTCCACCATCAACGGCCGCGGGTGACCCATTCCCTAAATGCCTCAAGCAGTGATCGTAGGTGGAACGGGCCACCTGCGCCATGAAACTCATTCGTTTGCGTCCAGCAGGTCCACCAGTCGGTTTCGTGCTCGTAGTTGTGGGTGATCCGCTCAAGAACACGGCCATCGCAATCGGTGCCAGCCAGGCCGATCTTTACTGACCAGCCGGGGTTGTCGATCGTGCCGATCTGCGGACCGAAGCCGTGCTCCCAGTCTCCGTCACATTGCGCTTCATACCAGCGCTCGAGCCAATCCAGAACGTCCATGCGCGAATGCTATAGCAGCGTGCGTCGCACAGGAAGGAGAGTCCGCTTAGTGGAGCAAGCTGCCCGAAAGCCGCCGTTCCGCTTCCCACCACAATCGGACATTCGCGAACGGCAAAGCAGAACCCAGGAGCGGATTGGCCGACCACGCCGATAACCCGTTGTCACTCTCCCGCGGGGAAGAGCTGCTCACTCGGGATGGAGAGCACCCGCGCCCGCATGGTCATAGGCGTGGCCGCGGGGAACAGGGCCAGTGTCGATCGCGCCGCCGCCTCGGTGCCAACGTTAACGGCAAAGGTCAGGATCTCGCCGCGGAACAGCACCTCAATGTTCACCGTGCGCCAAGCCGTTCGAACATCGACTTGCTCGATTTCCGCAAAGGCTCGCTTGCGCTTCCGGATTACGCGGTATTCGATGCCTGCCGGACCAATGGCGAATAACGGGCTCGCATTGTTGGTCGCGACGGCAAAAAGCCCGGGCATGCCGCGAACTCCCGCGAAGGTCGCTTTGACCGAGATCACCTTGCCGCCGTCGGGCGTCACGCCGCCGAGGTTGCCACCATCGCGCGCTGTTGCCGCTCTGGTCACCATGAAGAGCATGTAGAACATCACCGCCATCATTATAAGCGGGAGTGGCTGCAGGATTATGCCCATGGCTATCTCGCCTGCGGAACGCGACATGGTGCAAGATCCTCCTGGTTTGAACAATCCGGCGCCTTTGTGCTATGGTGCACCCAAACCGACCGGTTCTGCGCTCAGCTATCAGGCGCGCAATTGCTGATGCAACACCGTCGTTTTCACGCACTAGTTTGGCGCCTCTAGAGCGACACCGATATGCCTACGATCTTCCGCGACCCGACCGCTTAGGGTCATCTCGGTGGTCTTTGCCCCCACCACGCAGCGACACCCCCGGCCAGCAGCAAGCCGATCTCCAGAAGCAGGGTTTCCAACAGGGGCCAATTGCCTCCCGTGTTTCGGTCGAGGACGCGCATTCCCTTAAATACCGTGAAGTAGAGCCCCGCTGCGCCCATGACCGCCATCATCAGCCCGCCCAGATGAAGAGCTAACATAGGCATTACGTGACTGTTGTCGGGATCAGTCGTCATTGCCGCGCCATGCGATAGACTTCCTTCCGCATCCGATCGACTTCAGCTGACATCGCGTCAAACGCTTCGATTTCAGCGGCACAATCCCGGTGAGCCTCGAGCGCCTTCATCACCCGGCGTTGCGCCTCAATGGCGGCCTGCTCGGCCTGGCTCAAGCGGAGCACTACGGCGCGGCCTTCGGGGGATCGTTGCTCAAGGATTTCAGCCCAGGACTTGCCGGCGGCGTCCTCTTCATCGAGTGGCATAGTTCGTGCCCAATCTCAGCCGGCGGCGACCGATCAAACCGCGTCGTGGGTTGCGATCTTGTCCTCGATTTGATCAATCATCACGTCGACCTCGGTTTCGTCGAAAACCTGCGGGTCGAGTGCGCTCGCGCGCAGGAGGTCGATCGCGCGCCGATAATCTGCATTTAGCGCTGGATCCGATGGCGCACCGACGATGAAGTTGGGCCGGATCTGTTCCGCTGCCCGAGACAGGCCAGTCATGTGCCCGGACCAGCGCGCAGCCTTTTCACGGATCCCGTCGGCCGACGCTAAGTCGAAAGAGAGGGGTTGGTAGCAATGCCATGCCCCATTTTTCCACGTGTGCTCAAACTCGACCCTGTCGATTGGCGATACGATCGTCCGCGGCACTAACCGATCTGCTAAATTGCGCGCGACCAAGCGCTCCCTAACGGGCTGCCAGACGGCGGCGTCGTCGCGGCCGGAACGAGTGGCTTCGTCATACTGAGCAACGAACCGGGCATACAGCTTGTCCATCGTCGTTGCTGGGTCGCGAGTGATCCCGGAACCCATATCTCCCCAGATCAGGCTCGAGTCATCGTCGGGAAGCACTGCGCGCGCGAAAGCTGCGGCATCACGGCTCGGCGCGAATAGGCCGGGAAGATCGCGGTCCCGGACGCGGGAGATACCACGTTCGATCGCATGAAGGCCGCTGACCAGATCTGCCTTTTCGATGTCAGGAAACATCTTGGAAAGCCGCCCGATCGTCCTGCGCGTTTTCGCGCCGAGAAAGCCCTCGCCGGCGCAATGCATGACAACGCCAACGTTCGCGATCTCACCAGCAAGTGGGTCGTGCCGATACCGCAGAAGGACGTATGTATATGTTTGGCCGCTATTCATGCCAGAGCCCGTTCAATCTCCATGAGGCACTCGTCGATCCTATCACGAACTGTCCGCAAATGCGTTAAGGCATCGTCGATCGCGCTGGCGGCATCTACCCACTCAGTGGGCAGACAGGCCGCATAGTCGCTCAGCGCATCATCCGACAAGCCCGCCCATGCTGGTCGGATAGGGGTGAAATCGACATACCGATCGGCCTTCAACAGCGCGCCGAAGACGTGCCCAGTAGCCCCGGGCGAAACCGTATTTTGCAGGTAGCCCATCCGCCACGGCTCTGCGCGAGGGAATAAACATAGGCGGATCCTGAAGCACAGTTCGTGGTCGATAACGCGGAAGCTATCGCCGCGGATTAGCAGGTTCGGATTGCTGACGACGCGATCTCTATTTTCGATGAAGGCGTCGAATACGAAAGTCGACAATGCCGCACCCCTTCGCTCGCCGATCAGTCGCTCATCGCTGGTCCACCTGCGCCAACCACTGCCAGCCGCCAGCGAGCCGAAAGCGACCGGCGAGCTTCGAGACAGGACGTCACGGATCAAGGGGTCTTGGACGGAGCTTATCCAGTCAGAGGACATACGGACAGCGATCGGTTCGCAGACCGGAACGCCCACGTGGCTGCCGACACAGGCTGCGAAAATCTCGTTCGCCATTCCCTCAATGCCGATCTCCGGCCGCGCTGAGGGTTTTAGGAAGACCTCGATCTCGTCACCCTGATCGGTTTCGGCCGTAACACGAAGAGGTTCGTTTCGTCCGCGCTCGGCTAGACGATCGAAGCGGATGGCGTCGGCGTATCGAATCATGTTTGACGCTGTGCTTTCCGACCCATGCACAAAGATGGCCACGATAAGGGCTTGGTGTCCAGATCGCGCACGCTGCCTAGGCGCACCCGCCCATCCGATACCGCCGCCAGTAGCTGTCCCACCGCGTCGCAGCCCCGGCAGCGATCGCTGCGCAGGACAGGCTACGGCCATCCGGCAGCGTGCAGCGCGCGACGATACGGGCGTAAGACTTGTCGACCGGCTGGCAGGTGAGCGTCTTGCGCACCACCAGGCGTTTCATGATCGCGCGGCTGCGCTTGGCCTGCTTGTCTGAGCAGACATAGGCAGCCTTGCCTTTGCGGCACGGCTCCGCGCTCTCGAAGTCAGGCGCCTGAATGCCGGCGACGCGGACCTTCACGCCGTTGGCGCACCACAAGGGACCGTCACCGTCGTGAACGTGAGTCACGAGGCAGAGGAAGGCGGCGGCGATCATGATCAATTTCCGGAATTTCCCATTGCGGCGCGCGGCTCAGGTTGCGCCGAATGCGGAGTGAATGGGGGTGCGATCGACAGGGCATGTCGGTCTCCGTTGAAATCACGGATCCCGATAGGAGGCAGTCCTCGGCCAGCGTTACCACCGTCAGCGCAAGGTCGGGCAAACAGGTTTCACGAAGTCGCTGTGGCGCAAGGGGTATTCAGACATCTAGGAAAGCTGATCGAGCCAACTGGCGGGATGTCAGCCCTCGGTTAGACGGACCCCAAGGCCGCCGTTCATGGACCGTTCTCCGGTTGCAATGATGGTGACGCCGGCCTCGCGAATGGCGTCACTGATTGCCTTGATGGTTTCCGGTCGCGCGGCAGTTCCGTTCTCGAACCTAGTAACTGTTGCACGTCCTACCGATGCCGCCGCGGCCAGATCGTCGATGGACCAATTTAAGGCTGCGCGAGCCATCCGGCATTGATCACCATTCATCCGATCACTTTATGATCATAGGCGGCTTGACACAAGCTTTCATGCGTGAGCATAATATGATCACTTGCTAAGAAGTAAGCGGCCGGAGCGGGGCATCCAACCTCCCTGCACCGGCCTGACCACCAACGTTCTGGAGGAACGATTATGGCTTTCAATTCCATACCGGCACCCGTGCGTCCGGCCAACCCCATGTATCGCGTGGGGCGTGTCGGCGGCGGCGGTCTCTACAATGGCCATGCAACGCCTCGCGCAAAGCAGCGCTGGGAAGTGGGTCAGGTAGTCAACGTCGGCTTCATCAAGGGTCTGGTTGTCAAGGCGCGGGTCGCGACCCCTGGCGATGGTCGCCCCGACATTTGGGCCCTGTGGCAGCCGTCCACCAACCGCTTCTATCAGTTCCAACCGCATCTGGGCCTGTCGCGCGTCGATAGCCTGGCTGAAGCGATGGAGGCGTAGTCGTGGAGAACCCAACGACGCGCCGCGCCGTCCTTAGCGCGGCATTCGTCGCCCCTGCCCTGTTAGCGACCGGCAGCGTTGCCGCATTGGCGGTATCCGCACCCCGATCTGACTTCGACGCTGCGTCGAGGGCCTACTACCGCGCACGCGATGCGGACCAGCACGATGCCAGCCGTGGCGCGCTCAAAGCCGCCTATGACCTGTACCATCGCCGCACGAAGCCGCTGATCGAGAAGTATGGCAGCAATCATATGCACAAGGCCAAGGACGCCGCTGATGCCGTGCAGTGGAACGCATACTTCGAGGACATGAAGGCCGCGGAGGGTGAATACTCCGTAGCGTTCTCGGAGCCGCGATGGACCGCCGCTGCCGCCCTATACGCAACGCCAGCACCCAACCTCGCCGCCCTGATGATCAAAATAGAAATCGCGACCGAGGAGGGCGACAGCGACGACGTTCTTCAGTTCGTCCGCTCGGATCTCGCCCACCTCTCAGAGCGGGAGGCTTGAGCAATGAGCAACACGTTGATCGATGTCCGCATGTCAGATGATCGTGCCGACATCGTCTCGCTCTTTGCCGAATTCGATCGTCACGATGCTTGGGCGTTAGGCGCTCCGACCGATGACGACCTGAACGCGTGGTGCGCATCGGCATATGAGCTGCTGGCCCGAGTGGAAGAACTGCCCAACACGCCCGATTATCTGGCGATCCGAGCGCGTGCTATCGGGTCCGGCTCGGACAATACGGCTGATCTTGCCAATCTCAATCTGAGGGAACTAGCCGCGCATTCCGAAGGGACTGTCGGTCGCCTTGTGCGCCAAGTAATAGCCTGCCTAGGCCAAACTGACGTTCGCCCCACTCCGATACGCGCGCCTAATCGCGCCGTGTGGGACGCGGCCCTTTCCGACTACCAGGCGAAACGAGCGCAATCTGACGCTACCCCATGTGATGCCGACAACGCCGATGCTGCACTCGAGGCATGGTGCGCCGCTCAGGACCACCTGATCGTCAAGGTGCCGGCACCGGACATCCGTGCCGTGTTGGCGAAGGCGGATTTTGCGGCAGAGCGGTGTGAAGGCTTCGGATACATCGACGACCTCTGGGACGGGGTTCGAGCGGACCTGCGTCGTCTGTCTGAGGAGGCAGCGGCATGACCGGCCCCGCAAATCCGGCAGAGGCTTCCGCCTCTCCAGCCTTCGAACCCGCGGCCTGGCTGCAGGCGCTCGTTGCGATCGGCGGGGGCTATGCCCTAGCGTCTGGCCGCAAGCTCTGGCTGGTCGTGCAGGACTGCCCAGCAGACGAACTGACGCCGGTGATGGCGCAACTCGTTGGCAAGCCTGGACGGGTTGAAGCCGTCCGAGAGGCAATCGAGCGGCGCCAGAACGGAGAGGCGCTGTCATGAGCCGGCGGCATCAACAGGGAGGAGCACTCGCCTCTCCCAACCTACTTGAGCTAAACGCCCCCGGTATGGGCGGCGTCGAGTCCAGCGCCACGATCCTCGAAATTCGTTTGGCGCTTACGTACTGGCGAGAGCGCCATGGCCCCAATCACTGGCGGCTGTTCCATCTCGGCAATGGAGGGCACGCCTGATGCTTGACCTTCGCATCATCGCGGATGGGCAACCGCTATCACCACTAGAGTTGGTGATGAAGATCGGTAGGCCCGCCGCGGCGCTGGAGATCGGCGAACAGATTGAGGCGCTCATCGCGACGCTCGACCAGATCGATACCGACCCGGATGTTGAGCTTAACGGCGACGAATTGGACGGCAGCGGAGCCGCGGAAGACGAGTTCTGGCCGCACTGGCTAGATCACGGATACCAAATCGGCTGCCCAATCGCAGACCCTGGTGGAAGCGCGCTCGATCACGGGGAGCACCCCTCCGACGACGGCAGTCCGATGCTGACAACGAAGCCGGTGTATCAAGCGGATCAATCTGCAGGCCCCACCAACGCTGCTTCTGCCACCGAAGCATATTACCGCGACCAGCATCGGAGGACGCAGTGATGGCGCACGCTTCGTTCACGATGCGCATGCCCGAACCGGCACGCGTCGGCTGGCGTCGATCGCGACGGCGTCGGTGGGCCCGGCCGAACGACCTGGACGCGGCAACGTCGATGCTCGCAACCATGCCGTCATTGCCCCGAGCCGCGCTGGTGCGCCTTACCGCTGAATTGATCGCGGGCATCGATGGACATGACGATGACCAGAGCGAATACGTCCAACCGCAGGAGGAACACCACGACTAACGTAGCGACATGGCCGGCGGCATTGCCCCAGCCCAAGCAGCACCAGCCCGTCGCTCGCAGGTCGCGGTCGGCAGGCTGGCCGCGTGTCCATCGCTTCCAGGACAGTCATGACGTGTCCGCGGAGTATGGACCGGATTGGTGGATACCGATCTATCGCCAGGTTTTCCCGACATTGATGTCGGCCGTCGCGATCGAGCAAGATGGATGGGCGCAGCGCGCCGGGATCGATCGGCTGCTGACGCTGGCTTGTGGGCGCACCTTCACCGTGGACGAGAAGATCCGGACTCAGGATTGGCCCGACGTGCTGCTGGAGCGCTGGTCGGACGAGGCCCGGCAATCCCCAGGCTGGGTGCAGAAGCCCCTCGCCTGCGACTTCATCGCTTACGCCTATGCGCCCGCGGCAACGTGCGTGTTACTGCCTGTGCCGTCGTTGCAGCGGGCGTGGCGCCAGCACGGTCGGCAGTGGATCGGGCTCTATGGGACTCGGCGCGCGGCGAACCATGGCTACACGTCAGTCAGCGTGCCGGTGCCACGGGGCGTGCTGATGCAAGCGATCGTCGAGGCGATGTTCGTGAGCTAGGCGGGGTCGCACTCCCCGCCACGCCTTACGCGGCGAGCCGCTTTGCTCGACGGCTCGCTTCCCAACGGCGGAACTCGATCGCCGCATGTTCCATGGCACGGTCTTTCAAAAAGTCCCGACCATACCCGGGAAACACGGCATACTCGTTAGTTTCGAGCAGCCGGTCGAGCTTGGCGGAAAGCGCCGCCATGGTCATGGATTGTCCCCGGATGGCCTTGCTTTCCGCGTAAAGTAGGAATTGTTCGCACAGAATGTGAAGGACGTAGATTTCTTCGCGCGCGAGATAGCTCTTGCCGATCTTCGCCTCCTGAAGTGTCGGCACGTCCTTTTTGCACGCGACTACACCCATGTTGGATTTGGTCGCATCGGCGCGATCCAAGATGATTTCGGAGGCAATCTTCCCCGTGATCGCGAACAGGAACTTGTCCTGCAGTTTCGCGTAGAACGATCGCACCGCCGGATCATCCTTGTCGTAGTCGGTAGATGCTATCTTGAAGCAGTCTCGCACCGCCTCGTATATGGATATCTCTTCGGACCGTAGGGCGCGGACTTCGGCGGCCAGCGCTTTTAGTGCTGCCCCATCCTGACGAAGGCGCTCGCCATCGAGTGCGAAGCCATCGGTGATGTAGCGCTTGAGGACGCCGTTAGCCCATTTGCGGAATTGGGCGGCCTTCTCGCCGTTAACCCGGTATCCGACCACCAGGATAACGTCGAGATTGTAGTGCTCGATTTCGCGCGCGACCGAGCGAGCGCCCTCCAATCGAACTATTCGGAAATTCCTAACAGTTGCCGCTCGCTCGAACTCGCCCGACTGATACAGCCCGGCTAGGTGCTCGTTGATCGTCGGCACCTCCTTGCCAAACAGATCAGCCATCTGCTTCTGGCTGGCCCACACCGTTTCGTGTGACCAGTCGACATTGAAGTCGATGGACGCGTTCTCGCCATCGAAGCGCATAAGCTCCATCTCGATCTGACGTGCAGCTTCGTTTGCGGCCGCCGTCACTTTACGGATTTTCTTTAAGAATTTCTGGATATCGACTGCTGACTTTTCAGCATCGGGAACGGTCTGGATGGTCATATAACGGCTTCCTTATGTCCCTGTTGGGAGGAGCCTTGACCGGCGATTCAACTACGAGTAGAAGATTCGCGAACCACGGCAGCGCTCCTCCAGACAGGATCGTTGCTTCACCAAAAGCCGCGTGCGGGGTCTAGACCACCCCTGCGCGGCTTTTGCGTTATGGCCGAATTAACCCTGTTCCGCAATAGAGCCTCGCTGGGCCGTTTTGCATTAATTTGGCTGCCTGAAGACCCAAGCCGCCATATCGGCGCTCTGGCGGGCTTCCCTCGGCGAAATTGGGGTCCAATAGGCCACGAGTTCCCGTCCTAGTTGCGGTCTGGTTATGTTCTTGAGCTGCGTTCCATCGACACCGTTTGCTTGGTGTTCAAAAGTCAGCGCGCCGATGCTGGGCCTGATTCGTGGACGGCGTCCACACCGCTAAGGATTACGAAGGAGGGCAGCGGCTGGACCGCGCGAAGATATGAAATAGTGTCGACGCAAGCGCGGTCGACGCGTCGGCTGGAGAGCCGAAATGAAGAACGTAAGAAGAGTAATCCGTGGGACCGCTTACATCCCTGTCCATGATCCGGCGCACCCAGACATCGGCTGGGGCGTCCTGCGCAGACAGCTCGACGATACGACCAACAGTCTGCCGGCCTTCGTGCAAACCAAGCTGCAGCCCATGAAGCGTGAGATCCCCGGCGAAGCGTGGGAGCGGTCATGCTGGAGAGATGACGTGCTGTTGCCGCCGTCAGCAGTCGACGACCTTTACGATCCGCGGGTGCTGTGCGAGCGTTACGAGGCGACGGCGTTACCCGACCTCAAGAACCTGGCCCTCGTGATCACGATCCGGCTGCGCGGACCCAAACCGATGCATGTTCATTGGGAGCGGGTCAGGAGCTTCGCGCATCAGCGCTTCGCAACCGAAAGACGATTGGCCGTGATTCTAGTGGCCCATGTTCCGGCGCATGCCGGCAGCCGTGCAGCGAACCACATCCATCTTGTCGTCCCTGCGCGAGAACTCACAGCACAAGGCTTCGGCGCGGGGATCGGGCGCCTTGCCAGCGACCGAGGGCTACCTGAGATTGCTGGCGAGTGGGCCGCTTGGGCGTAGTGGCGATTTGCTTACGCACCGCAGCTATGATCGCTGACGACCGCCGACGTTCACCGTCGATCAACTCCCGGTGTGGGACATGGTGTGGGACACCGCTTTACCGGCGAACGGTTTAGTCGGGTAGTCACAACGACTTAGCAACGGTATGATGGTGGAGCCGAGGGGGATCGAACCCCTGACCTTTCGCATGCCATGCGAACGCTCTCCCAGCTGAGCTACGGCCCCATCTGCCGGGCTGGTTGGCCCCGGCAAGGCGCTGCCCCTAAAGAGGCACCGCCGCTTTGGCAAGCGGCCACGAGGGCCGCCTGCCAATTAACTCAATGCTCGTCCTGGTCGACCGGCGTTTCCACGCCGAGATCGTCGTCACCGCCCAGATCGACCTCGTCGTCGGGCGAGGGCTCTTCGTCTTCACCGGTGTCGATATCCTCGTCGTCGCCGGCGAGATCGTCGTCCTTCTTGACCAGATCGGGCTTGGCCTGCTCGAACGGCAGGGGCTGCTTGGATTTCAGGATCGGCTCAGGCGTCCAGGTCGAGCTGCATTCGATGCAGGTGACCGGATCTTCCTTGCCCAGATCGTAGAAGCGCGTTGCGCATTTCGGGCACGTTCTCTTCGTGCCCCATTCGGCCTTGACCATAGCCTTGGTTGAACCTTTCAACATATCGGGGTTTTGCGGGGGATGCCTGCAAAGTGGGGCGCGCCTTGCCATAGCACAAGCGCACTGTCAAAAGCCCGGCCGCATGTCGCACCCAACATCCCGCCCGCTCGACGTCCTGCCCTCTGGCCCCCTTTCGGGGCAGGTGACCGTGCCGGGCGACAAGTCGATCAGCCACCGCGCATTGATGCTGTCGGCGCTGGCGGTGGGCGAAAGCCGCGTCGAGGGGCTGCTGGAGGGCGAGGACGTGCTCGCCACGGCGGCTGCGATGCGGGCGATGGGCGCGCAGATCGAGCGCGGCGAGGACGGCGTGTGGCGCGTACACGGCGTCGGCGTGGGTGGTCTGATGCAGCCCGCCCAGGCGCTCGACATGGGCAATTCGGGCACCTCGACACGGCTGCTGATGGGGCTGGTCGCGAGCCACGACATCACCGCGACGTTCGTCGGCGACGCATCCTTGTCGGGCCGGCCGATGGGGCGCGTGATCGAGCCGCTGTCGCGCATGGGCGCCGACATCACCGCCAGCCCGGGCGGGCGCCTGCCGCTGATGGTGCGCGGCATCAGCCCGGCAGTGCCGATCGAGTACACGCTGCCGGTCGCATCGGCGCAGGTGAAGTCGGCGATCCTGCTCGCCGGGCTCAACACGCCGGGAATCACGCGCGTGATCGAGCCGGTAGCGACGCGCGATCATAGCGAACGGATGCTGGCCGGGTTCGGCGCGCACCTGACGGTCGAGGAAAGCGATGCCGGGCGGGTCATCTCGCTGACCGGCGAGGCCGAACTCAGGCCGCAGCATATCGTCGTGCCGGGCGATCCCTCCTCCGCCGCCTTCCTGGTCGTCGCCGCCACGATCGTGCCGGGATCGGATGTGGTGGTCACCAATGTCGGTCTCAATCCGACCCGGGCGGGCATCTACACGGCGCTGCGCATGATGGGCGCGGACATCGTCGAGCTCGACCCGCGACTCGTCGGTGGCGAGCCGGTCGCCGACCTGCGCGTGCGGCACGCGGCGCTGGCCGGGATCGAGGTGCCGGCCGAGCTGGCGCCGAGCATGATCGACGAATATCCGGTGCTGTTCGTCGCCGCTGCCTGCGCCGCCGGGCGCACGGTGGCACGCGGTGCGCATGAATTGCGGGTGAAGGAATCGGACCGTATCGCCCTGATGGAACGCGGCCTGACGCAGATCGGCGTGACGGTCACCGAACATGAGGATGGCCTAACGATCGAGGGCAGCGGCGGCGCGCCGCTCGCGGGCAG
Organism: Sphingomonas endolithica; assembly: GCF_025231525.1. NCBI lineage: Bacteria > Pseudomonadati > Pseudomonadota > Alphaproteobacteria > Sphingomonadales > Sphingomonadaceae > Sphingomonas > Sphingomonas endolithica. Next base: position 3,861,916 of record NZ_CP103057.1, on the reverse strand, counting down.
TGCCGAGGCCGTCGCCGTCGCGCTCGACCACCGCATCGCGATGAGCTTCATCGTCGCGGGGCTGGTATCGACGCAGGGCGTGCGGATCGACGATGCAGCGCCGATCGCGACGAGCTTTCCGGATTTCCTCGCGCTGATGGCCCGGCTCGGCGCCAGCATCGCATGAACATCGCCTCCGCCCGCCACGCCTTTGGGGTTGACCTGCCCGCGCACCGTCACATGGTGGCGGCATGATCATCGCCGTCGACGGACCCGCCGCATCGGGCAAGGGCACCATCGCCCGCGCCCTGGCGCGCCACTACAAGCTGCCGCAGCTCGACACCGGGCTGCTGTACCGCGCGGTGGCCGAAAGCGTCACCCGGATGGAGCTCGACCACGCCGTCGAAGCCGATGCCGTCGCGGCATGTGATTTCGACGACGCGCTGCTCGAAGATCCCGTGCTGCGCACCGACGAGGTCGGCAAGCTCGCCTCGATCGTGTCGGCGCACCCGCTGGTGCGCGCGGCATTGTTCCACCGCCAGCGCCGCTTCGCCAACCAGCCAGGGGGTGCGGTGCTCGATGGGCGCGACATCGGCACGGTGATCGCGCCGGATGCCGACGCCAAATTGTTCATCCGCGCCACGCCATCGATTCGCGCCAAGCGCCGCCACGCCGAACTGCGCGACAAGGGATCAGCGGTCAGCCTGGACAAGGTGCTCGCCGATATAGGCGCCCGCGACTTGCGCGACTCGACGCGCAGCACAGCGCCACTGGTGGCGGCGCAGGACGCCGCGCTGCTGGACACCAGCTTCCTGTCGATCGATGCATCGGTGCAGCGCGCGATCGAATTGGTGGAGCGGCAGGTTTCGTTGAAGGCTGAGCGGGAGGCGCATCGCTCCACATCATCGTAGCAGTTCCCCGGCGGAGGCCGGGGTCCAGTCGGGATGGCCGATGTAACCGGCGTCGTGCCTGCCAACGCATGTTCCGCCACTGGGCCCCGGCCTTCGCCGGGGAGCTGCCCTGATTGCCGGGCTGCACTCTCAGCCCCCTGCTCTCACCTTGCAATTTCCTCCTTCTTGCGTTAATGCTGTCTCCGTCCGGCGGGCTTTGCTCAACGGAGGGACGGCGCGGAGGTATGCTCTCGCGCCTTTTTCGCATTCGCGGGGCCCTTCTTGTCATCGTACCGATACGGATGCCGCGACCGGCACTCGGCCGCCGCGGCGTTTTGGCCAAGACCGCCGGAAACAACCGGCTGGCCGGAAACTAGACTTAGGACGATCCCTCTTTATGGCCACTCAGGCACATCCCACCCGTGACGATTTCGCAGCCATGCTCGACGAGCAGTTCGGCGGCGCCGACAGCTTCGAAGGCCGTGTCGTCAAGGGTACCGTTACCGGAATTGAGAACGACCTTGCCGTCATCGACGTCGGCTTGAAGTCGGAAGGCCGCGTGCCGCTGCGCGAATTCGCAGCGCCGGGCCAGAAGGCCGATCTGAAGATCGGTGACGAAGTCGAAGTCTATGTCGACCGCGTCGAGAACATCCACGGCGAAGCGATGCTGTCGCGCGACCGCGCTCGCCGCGAAGCCGCCTGGGACAAGCTGGAAACCGAATTCACCAAGACCGCCCGCGTCGAAGGCACGATCTTCGGCCGCGTGAAGGGTGGCTTCACCGTCGACCTGAACGGCGCCGTGGCGTTCCTGCCCGGTTCGCAGGTCGATATCCGCCCGGTCCGCGACGTGACCCCGCTGATGGACATCCCGCAGCCCTTCCAGATCCTGAAGATGGACCGCAAGCGCGGCAACATCGTCGTGTCGCGACGTGCGATCCTCGAAGAGACGCGCGCCGAGCAGCGTTCGGGCCTGATCCTGAGCCTCGCTGAAGGCCAGATCATCGACGGCGTGGTCAAGAACATCACCGATTACGGTGCGTTCGTTGACTTGGGCGGCATCGACGGCCTGCTGCACGTCACCGATCTCAGCTACAAGCGCGTCGGTCACCCGAGCGAAGTGCTGAACATCGGCGATGTCGTGAAGGTGCAGATCATTCGCATCAACAAGGACACGCAGCGTATCTCGCTCGGCATGAAGCAGCTCGAGAGCGATCCGTGGGATGGCGCGATGGCGAAGTACCCGATCGGCGCCAAGCTGTCGGGCCGCGTCACGAACATCACCGAATATGGTGCGTTCGTCGAGCTCGAGCCGGGCATCGAAGGCCTGGTCCATGTGTCGGAAATGTCCTGGACCAAGAAGAACGTCCATCCGGGCAAGATCGTCTCGACCTCGCAGGAAGTCGAAGTCATCGTGCTCGAAGTCGATTCGGACAAGCGCCGCATCAGCCTCGGCCTCAAGCAGGCGCAGGCCAATCCGTGGGATGCCTTCCTCGAAGCGCATCCGATCGGTTCGACCGTCGAAGGCGAAGTCAAGAACGCAACCGAATTCGGCCTGTTCATCGGCCTCGACAACGATGTCGACGGCATGGTCCACATGTCCGACATCGCCTGGGGCGTTTCGGGCGAGGACGCGCTCAACCTGCATCGCAAGGGTGAGACGGTTCAGGCCATCGTGCTCGATATCGATGCCGAGAAGGAGCGCATCTCGCTTGGCATGAAGCAGCTCGAGCGTGGCGCTCCGGCAGCCGGCGGCGTTGCCGCAGGCGGCACGACGGCAGCGGGTTCGGGCCTCAACAAGAACCAGATCGTCACGGTCACGGTTCTGGAAGTCCGCGATGCGGGCCTCGAAGTGCAGGTCGGCGACGACGGCGCGACGGGCTTCATCAAGCGCACCGATCTCGGCCGCGACCGCGACGAGCAGCGTCCGGAGCGTTTCCAGGTCGCACAGAAGTTCGACGCGATGGTCACCGGTTTCGACCGGTCCAAGAAGCCGACCTTCTCGATCAAGGCGATGCAGATCTCCGAAGAGAAGCAGGCCGTGGCGCAGTACGGTTCGTCCGACTCGGGCGCATCGCTGGGCGACATCCTGGGTGCAGCGCTCAAGGCACAGAACACCGACAAGAAGTAAGCTCTTGTCAGGCTGAAGCAGGTGGCGGGAGGGCGATGCCCTTCCGCCATTTGCGTTTCTAACAAATATTAACTCTCACGCGCCCTGTTATATTGAGCAAGATCAATATATAGGCGGCTAACATCCGTGGGGGATGTACGATGCGGCCGCGCCGTAACAGCCTTGTGGGGGCAACCAGATGATCCGATCCGAGCTCGTCGAGCGGCTGTCGCTGGAAAATCCAGATCTGTCGGCGCGCGACATCGAGGCGATCGTCGGCACCTTCTTCGACGAGATCAGCAAGCGCCTGGCGCAGGATGGTCGCGTGGAGCTGCGCGGCTTCGGCGCCTTTTCCACCCGCGCCCGCGATGCCCGCACCGGCCGCAACCCGCGCACCGGCGAGACGGTGGATGTCGAGGCCAAGCGCGTGCCCTATTTCAAGCCCGGCAAGGAAATGCGCGCGCGCCTGAACGTCGATTGATGCGTCGTAGCGGTTGACGGCGAGGCACTCTCCGCGCCACGAGAGCGCTCAAGCGGACGTGGCGGAATGGTAGACGCCGGAGACTTAAAATCTTCTGCCTTTCGAGGCGTGCGGGTTCGAGTCCCGCCGTCCGCACCACCATGCGACAGCAATCCCGTCGGCGGCCGATGCCGGTGGCGCCCCGGCCTTGCGACTGGCAGGGTGGACGGATGATGATCGGCATCCGCTGCGCCCCTCGCGGCTCCCTACCCTGGCGCCGTACCGCATCTTTTGCCGCCTTGCTGCTGATCACCACGGCCTGTGATCGCTGGCGCGATGCGGGCGAAGTCGTGGTCAGCGCGATCGGTGGCGATCTGACGCTGCGTGATCCGGCGCGGGGGCCGCAGGGCTTTGCCGCGCGCGTGATGATGGATGCCAGCGCGCAGGGCCTGGTGCGCTTCGATGCCGCCGGCCAGATCGAGCCGGGCATCGCCGAGCGTTGGACAGTGATCGACGATGGCATGAGCTACATCTTTCGCCTGCGCGACGCCGAATGGGCCGATGGGCAGCCGGTGACCGCGACGCAGGTCGTGGCCGTGCTCAAGCGACAGCTCGCCCAGCCATCGCGCAACCCGTTGCGGCCGTTCCTCAGCGCAATCGACGAGATCGTCGAGATGACTCCCGAAGTGATCGAGGTGCGGTTGAACCGACCACGGCCCGATCTGCTGAAATTATTCGCGCAGCCCGAACTGGCGATCTTCCGTACCCGCCCCCCCGGCGGCAGCGGCCCTTTGCGCATCGTCAGCCGCACACGCAGCGGCGCCCTGCTCCGGCACGGCGTGGATCCGACGCGCTCGCCGGACGAGATCGAGGCCGATGCGCCCGACGACGACGTCCGCCTGATCGCCGAACGTGCAGCGATGGCGATCGTGCGCTTTGCCGCGGGCAAATCCGATCTGGTGGCCGGGGGCACGGTCGCCGATTGGCCGCTGCTGGCACAGGCACGGATTGCGCCTGCCAACCGCCGCATCGATCCTGCAGCCGGGCTGTTCGGGCTTGTGGTGGCGAACCGGCAAGGCTTCCTGGCCGATCCGACAAATCGTGCCGCGCTCGCCGCGGCGATCGATCGCGGCGCGGTGACCGGCGCGATCCTGCCCGATTGGTCGTCGGTTACCCAGTTGCTGCCGGAGCAACTCGATTCCGCGGCGCCGCCGACCATCCCCGCCTGGGCCCCTGCCGCTTCATCGGCGCGCGTGCAGGCGGCGCGAGACATGGTGGCAAGCTGGCGCGCCGCACATCCGGAACCGCTTGCCCTGCGCATCGCATTGCCGGCGGGTCCGGGCGGCACCTTGTTGTACGCAGCGATCGGGCGCAGCCTGATCGCGATCGGCATCCGGCCGCTGCGCGTCGCGCCCGACGCGCAGGCCGATCTCCGCCTGATCGACGCGGTGGCCCCGTATGATAGCGCGCGCTGGTATCTCGCCACCGCCTGCGCGCCGTGCGGCGAGGCGGCGAGCGCCGCGATCGAAGCGGCACGCGCGGCCCCCGACGGCGCCTCGCGTGCGCAGTGGATCGCCGAGGCCGATGTCGCTCTGGACGCCGATGCCGCGTACATCCCGCTCGCCCGGCCGCTACGCTGGTCGCTGGTCGCCGGGCGGCTCACGGCGTGGCAGGGGAACCCGCGTGCCTGGCACCCGTTGAATCATCTCCGTAACGCCCCCAATTGAGCAACATGGCCAAAGCGACCCGACTTCACCCCGATCCCGCCGGCAAGATCGCCGCGATGATCCCGATCGGCCGCGATGCCGCAGCAGTGCGCCAGCGGATCGTCGCGATGGAACGCCTGCTGGAGGGGTTGTTCACCATTCCCGGCACCAACCGCAAGGTCGGGCTGGACGTCATCCTGGACGTGATCCCGGTGGGCGGCGATGTGGTGGCCGCCGCAATGGGCGCCTGGATGGTCTGGGAAGCGCGCAATCTGGGCATATCCAAGACACAGATCACCCGCATGTTCGGCAATGTCGGGGTGGACTTCCTGCTCGGGCTGGTGCCGTTCGTCGGCGCCGTGCCGGACTTCTTTTTCCGATCGAACACGCGCAACCTGCGGATCATCAAGAAGCATCTCGATCGGCATTATCCCGCGACTGCGGTGATCGATCAGGGCTGACGCCCGCCCCGGTGCCGTCACCCCGGAACAGGTCCGGGGTGACGCGTCATGTGCAAGGCAGGCGTAGCCCCCTTATCGCCGACCGCGCCAGATCTGCAGCGGCGTTTCCGCCGACAGGCCGCCCGAATTCGGCCGGCAACGCTCATAACGGTACGCCTTGTCGAGGCACAGCCACACCTCGTCGAGCCAGCCCTGATGCGTCGCCGTGACGCGGATCGCGCTGGCCGGCAGGCCCGGATTGCTCCGCGACAGCGCGCGCGCGAATACCCCTGCCGTCAGCGGCCCGCGTGACAGCGCATCCATGTCGGGATAGCGCAGCTTGGAGAACAAGCGCGTCGAAGAGCGGAAATAGGTGGCCGGAGTCGTCTTCATGCAGGTGCCGTGCTTTGCCCATTCATGCTGGATCAACTGCGGCGACGGCGTGGCGCAGATCGTGGCGCGGATCACCTGACGCGGGACGATGCCCGTCGCGGTGCAATATTGCGGCCACTCGGCCCCGGTGCCATCCGGCCACAGCCCGTGCAGCGTGAAGCCGAAGCGCCCCGTGTCGCATTGGAAGCGGGACGATGCATCGCCAACATGGTCGCGGCAATATTGCGGCGCCCAGGTGATGGCGAGCGTATAGCTGCCGATCGGCAGGATGCGCCTGGGCTGGCTGGCCGATGGCAGATCGGCGCGCGGTGTCGCGATCGTGCGTGGCACGGCGCAGCTATAAGCCTGCGCCTGGGCCACGCCCGGTGCCGCCGCCACGATCATGGCGGCAAAAGCGATCTTCAAGCAGCGTCTGCCTTGGTTTCGCCGAACCAGACCTTGGTATCCGGACGGAACAGCAGCCAGATCGCGATCACCTGCAGCACCGTCGATACGATGCCGAGGATGCCGCCAATGCCCTTGGGATAGGTGCCCATCGGCAGCGTGATCAGCAAACCGAGCAGGCCGAGCACGAGGAACACGGTGGCGATCCACTTGGCGACCGCACTGCCGCGCCGGGCGATGAAATACCACAGAGCCAGCGTGATCGCGAACCCGATCAGGGTGACGGCGGGCAGATACCAAGTGCCGAACATTGCCGCCTGCGGCGCAAGCTTGGCGGTGGTCGCCTGCCACGACATGGCCGTGTTGACCAAACCGATGGCGAACGCGCCGAGATAGCAGCGTTCGAAATTGACGATCGAAATCGGCCGGTTGTCCATGAACTTTCCCCCGTTAGTGACGACAGGAACTTACCGCGTCGGCGGCAGGGTGCAAGAGGCGGCCGTCAGCGGGTGGCGACGAAATCCAGCCCGATATCGGCGGCCGGCGCGGACTGCGTCAGTCGCCCGACGCTGACATAGGTAACCCCGGTGTCGGCAATCGCGCGGATCGTGTCGAGGCGCACGCCGCCCGAGGCCTCGGTCGGCACGCGGCCGCCGACGAGGGTGACCGCGCCGCGCAGGCTGGGCGGGTCCATATTGTCGAGCAGCAGGTGCGTCGCACCCGCCGCCAGCGCCGGTTCGATCTGGTCGATCGAATCGACCTCGACGATGATGCGCTGAATGCCGGCCGCCTTGGCGCGGCCGACCGCCGCCGCGACGTTGCCGGCCACGGCGACGTGATTGTCCTTGATCATCGCGGCATCCCACAGCCCCATGCGGTGATTGGTCGCGCCGCCCATCCGCGTGGCGTATTTCTCCAGCAGGCGCAGGCCGGGGATGGTCTTGCGCGTGTCGAGCAAGGTGGCGCCGGTGCCCAGGATCTTGTCGACATAGCCCCGCGTCATCGTGGCGATGCCGGACAGATGCTGCACGGTATTGAGCGCCGAGCGTTCCGCGGTGAGCATCGCGCGCGCGCGGCCTTCCAGCCGCATCAGATCGGTGCCGGCCGCGACCTTCTGCCCGTCCTCGACCAGCAACTCGATCCGCACGTCGGGATCGAGTGCGCGGAAGAATGCCTCGGCAATGCCGAGCCCTGCCACGACGATCGCATCGCGGCTGTCCATCACGCCGGTGAAGCGCGCCTCGGCCGGGATCACGGCGGCCGAGGTGATGTCGCCGACATCGCCGAGATCCTCGGCGAGCGTCGCCTGTACGAACGAGTCGAGATCGAAGCCGGGGAGGGAGAATGTCATGGTGCGCGCTGTGGCACAGGTGGCGGGCGGTAGGACAGTGGGTTTTGCGCGCCCGAGAACTGCTCCCCGGCGGAGGCCGGGGGCCAGTAGCGAAGGTCGCGGTACTGAGTCGCTGCGCCGGTTACCTCCTGGCCCGCGACAGGGCCCCGGCTTCGCCGGGGATCACTGGTTTAATCTGGCGCAAACCCTGTCTAAGACTCTGCCCGAGAAACAATTGCGAGACACCGATGCGCCTCCCTGCCCTGCTGCTTGCCACCGCTGCACTGCCCATTCTCCCCGTTGCCGCCAGGGCGCAGACCGTCACGACGGCCTCCAGCAGCGCAGTCGAACAGCGCTTTGCCGCGCTGTCCCAGCGCTATATCGACGGCATCGCCAAGTTCGCGCCGACCTATGGCACATCGCTCGGCGACCACCGCTTCGACGACCAGATCGGCGACGTTTCCGCCGCCGGCCGCGCGCAGGTGGTGGCGCATGACCGCGCGCTGCTCGCCGATCTCGCCAAGATCGATCGGCGCAAGCTCGGGCGCGAAGCGCAGGTCGATGCGGCGTTGCTCGACAATGCGTTGCGCTACGATCTATGGCAGATCGAGGTGCTGAAGAACTGGCGCTGGGATATCCAGATCTACAACGACACCGCAGGGGGTGCGTTGTACAGTCTGGCGGCACGCGATTTCGCCCCCTGGCCGCAGCGGCTGAAGGCAGCGACCGCGCGCATGGAGCGCATGCCCGCTTTCCTGGCCCAGGCGCGCGCGGAGATCGTTCCGGCGCTGGTGCCGCAGATCTTCGCCACCACCGTCGCCAAGCAGAATGGCGGCATGGTCGAGATCGCCGAGGGGATGCTCAGCCCCCACCGCGACGAACTGAACGCCGCCGAGCGCAAGCGCTTCGACGCCGCGCTTATCACGCTGAAGACCGCGGTCGCGGAACATCAGCAGTGGCTGGATACCGTGCTGGTACCACAGGCCAAGGGCGAGTTCCGACTGGGCGCCAAGCTGTACGACCAGAAGATGAAATACGCGCTGGTCTCCAACCTGACGCGGCCCGAGATCAAGGCCCGCGCCACCAATGCACTCGCCGAGACCCGCGCGCAGATGTACGGCCTCGCCCGCCAGGTATTGGCAGGCAAGCCGAACGCGCCTGCCCTCCCCGAACGGCCCAGCGCGGCGCAGCAGCAAGCCGCGATCGAGGCCGCGTTGCAGCTCAGCTACGCGCAGCGCCCGGCACGCGACGGGCTGATGGCCAAAGCCAAGCAGACGCTGGCGCAGGCAACCGATTTCGTGCGCGCCCGGAACTTGGTGACGATGCCCGATGCGCCCGTGAAGATCATCACCATGCCCAAGTTCCAGCAGGGCGTGGCAGTGGCCTATTGCGACAGCCCGGGCCCGCTCGAGACCAGCCTCGACACCTTCTACGCGATCTCGCCGATTCCGGACGAATGGACCGACGCCCAGGCGACCTCGTTCCTCAGCGAATATAACGATTACATGATTCAGGATCTCAGCATCCACGAGGCGATGCCGGGCCATTATCTGCAGATCGCGCATGGCAACCAGTACAAGTCGGTGCTGCGGGCGGTGCTGTCGTCGGGGCCGTTCGTCGAAGGCTGGGCTGTCTATGCCGAAGGCATGATGATGGACGAAGGTTACATGAACGGCGATCCGCTGTTCAAGCTGACCGTGCTCAAGATGCGACTGCGCTCGATCACCAACTCGCTGCTCGACATCGGCATCCAGACCGAAGGGCTGACGCGGGAGCAGGCGATGACGATGATGATGCAGGGCGCGTTCCAGCAGGAGCGCGAGGCGGCCGGCAAATGGGTCCGCGCGAGCCTGGGGTCGACGCAGTTGCTGAGCTATTTCACCGGCTATAGCGAGCATGTCGCGATGCGCGCGGAAGCGAGGAAGCGGCAGGGAGCGGCGTTCGACCTGAAGACGTATAACGACGCTGTGCTGGCGCATGGCTCGCCGCCTGCGCGCTATGCGCGGCAGCTGATGTTCGGCCTGCCGATCAGCTGAGCGTTCGGGGCGGCGTTACGCAGCCCGGAATAACTTGCTCCCCGGCGAAGGCCGGGGCCCAGGTGGGAAGGTGGTGGTGAGGCGCGGTGCGCACGCCACTGCCGTTCCACGACTGGACCCCGGCCTCCGCCGGGGAACAGCTTGTTCTACCGAACCCCGAGCGCCAGCAGCAGATCGGGCGTGATCGCCGCGGTGACTGGCAGCCCCTGCGCCTTGCGAAACGCAAGGATCGCCGCCCGCGTGCGGCTGCCGACGACGCCATCGGGATTGCCGCAGTCGTACCCCCGCCGCACGAGCGCGGCCTGCACTTTCCACGCCTGCGATCCCGCGACCGGCGGCTTGCCGACGACGAATGGCCACAGCCTGGCGAACCACTGCCGCCGCTCCTCCAGCCCGACCGACCCGCCATTGATCAGCCGCGTGACAAGCGCGAGATCGTTGCGGTCGGCGGCGGCGTTACACGCCTTGTCGCTCCATTCCGCCAGTGCGGGTTTCAGCGCATGTTCCGCGCTGGTGACGAGATCGGGATCGTCCTCGAACGCCACGCCGCAACGCTCTCCGAACCGGCGATAGGCGGCGCGCCCGGTGGTCTGCAGGATGCCGCGGCCGCGGTATGTCCAGCCGTCCAGCGTCTCGGGCGCGCCGTTACCCATGCGATTGCCGTAGACGAGGCTGAACAACGCGACTCCGCCATCGATCCGGCATTGCGCGGCCATCGCCACGCAGTCCGCGCGGCTGGCGAAATAGCGGTGACAATTGCCGCTATCCCACATCCGCCCCAGCGCACGCGCGCTGTACGCGCCGCTTTCCACCTTCAGCGTCAACGCCGCCGTCTCGTGCAGCGCCTGCGTCATGAAATGCGTCAGCCGGAGCGGCGTCGTGACGCCCGCCCCGGCGAGCAGGCCCTCGCGATCGGCGAAGGCGCGCACATATGAAGCGGCTGCCTTCGGTGCGAAACGAGTGACGATGTCGTGCGCGCTGACCATGAACCTTCCCCTTGCTGCCCAGGGAGAAGGTCGGCACGTCAGGCGTGTCCGGCAAGGACGGTGGCGGCCCGGCCCGATCGATTGTTGGAAGCCGCGCTGCCCGTGGCCGGGTTCAGTCGCCCGTCACCCGAAGAGGCCCCAGGTCGCCCATGCCGACGGTGCCGCTCGCCATCGCCAGCATCGCATCCAGGCTCTTCTTGGCCTGCAGTCGCAGCCCTTCCTCGATCTCGATGCGCGGCTGCAGGTCGCGTAGCGCGACGTACAGTTTCTCCAGCGTGTTGAGCGCCATGTACGGGCAGATGTTGCAGTTGCAGTTCCCATCAGCGCCGGGCGCGCCGATGAAGTTCTTGAGCGGCGCGGCTTTCTCCATCTGGTGGATGATGTGCGGCTCGGTCGCGACGATCAGCGTGTCGCCCGGCATCGTATCGGCATAGGCCAGGATGCCGCTGGTCGAGCCGACATAATCGGCATGGTCGAGAATGTAGGGCGGGCATTCGGGATGCGCCGCGACCGGCGCGCCGGGATGCTGCAGCTGCAGCTTGAGCAATTCGGTCTCGCTGAACGCCTCGTGCACGATGCACACGCCCGGCCACAACAGCATGTCGCGCCCGGTCTTCCGCGCGAGGTAGCCGCCGAGATTCTTGTCCGGCCCGAAGATGATCGGCTGGTCGAGCGGGATTTGACTCAGGATCTTCTCCGCTGACGAGCTGGTGACGATCACGTCGGAGAGCGCCTTCACCTCGGTCGAGCAGTTGATATAGGTCAGCGCGATGTGGTCGGGATGCGCCTCGCGGAACGCCTTGAACTGGTCGGGCGGGCAGCTGTCTTCCAGGCTGCACCCGGCATTCATGTCGGGCAGCACGACGATCTTGTCGGGGCTCAGGATCTTCGCCGTCTCGGCCATGAAGCGTACGCCGCAGAAGGCGATCACGTCGGCATCGGTCGCCGCGGCCTTCTTCGACAGATCGAGGCTGTCGCCGACGAAATCGGCCAAATCCTGGATTTCAGGCTTCTGGTAATAATGCGCGAGAATGACCGCGTTCTTTTCCGTGCGCAGCCGATCGATCTCGGCACGCAGGTCGAGCCCCGTCAGCGTGCCGCCGATACCGTTCCGTGCGTCCATCGTGCCATCCTTGTGCGACCGTTGCCGGTCACATGGACGCGGGCCGCCCCGCGATCAAGGGAGCGTCGGGAAATGGCGGATAGGCCAGCGGCGCGACGTCGGCGCCGGGCGAGCCGGCCGTGACGACGCGATAAAGCGCCGCGCCGACCGGCGAATATGTGATTGCGTCGGTCAGCGCGGTCGAGCCGACTACCACGCCGATGCCCCAGACGAACGCCGGATGCACCGCGCCGCGTCGGCGCCAATCGTGCACCACGCCGAGCAGCGGAAAGATCATCACCGCAAGGAACGTCACCTCGAAGGCATAGGGTATCAGGAGGGGCATCGGCAGCAGCCGACCAAAGGCCGGCCCAAGCAACAACGCCATGCCGCAAAAGTGCAGCCGCCGGTGCCATTCCGTCTGGCGGCGCTTGACGATCGCCGCCGCGGTCAGCCCGGCAAAGGCGAAAATGTTGACCGGGTTGAGCACGACGAACTGCAGCGGCGTGAAGAAGAACGGCGCATGCCCCAGCCGCACCAGCCGCACGGTGACGAAGATGCCCATCACCACCATCGCGATGGTCCAGCCCGCAGCGATCCAGCCCAGCCGCTGATGCAGACGCAGCGATCCGCTCGCCGCGAACACGTTCTGCAGCACGTAGATCGCCACCCAGCCCATGAAGACCACGGCATGGACATGGACCACTACGGGCGCGGCGAAGGTCGAGCGTCCCATGACGAATTGAAGCGAGAAGCCGGCGAGGACGACGAATGCCATCGCAAAGCTGGTGGTGAGAAAGAAGCGGTCCCGCTGCACGGCACCCCGCGCCGGTGCGACGATCGTGGCCAATGTTCATCCCCCGATGACACTCATACCCGAGGCCGGACAGTATCACGGAAGCGGCGGCAAATCCACGTCAGAAGCGGTTGGCGATCACGTCTTCAGGGGCGGTGCTGATGTCCCAGCGGTCGTCCGGTCCCGCACGTTCGAAGGGAAAGACGATCGCCACGCGCACGTTGCCGATGCCCGCCGCTTCCAACGGAGCGCCAAGCAATTTGGCAAGCGCACGCTGGGCATTCTCGCGCGCCGCCGCGATGCGCTCGGGCTTGCGCGCCTCGCTCGTGGCGGTGCGCCGCGCACCGACCGACACCTGGCGCGCCAATGCTTCGGCGGCGGCGCGGGTGACGAACAGGCCGCGCGTTTCGCTGATGCTCGTCACGCTCTCATCGACGTTGGGTGCGCCGACGGTGACGTCCGGCGCCATGATCGTCAGCACGCGATCGGCTTGGTTCCAGCGGTACTTGCTGGCGTCCATGCGCGCCAGATCGACGAAATAGTCGACGCTGAACGGCGCCTTCACCACCTTGTCCGATGCCAGCATGCCAAAGCCCCGCACGTCGCTGGCCGTGCTCTGCACGGTGCCGGAGAGCGACCCGACCTTCAGCGCGCTGGCGCCGGTGAAGGTCGCGCGGACGATGCGGTCGATCGCCACGCCATCGTCGCGGCGCTCGACGACATATTTCTCGCTGTATTTGTCATAGCCGACCTTGGCGATCACCACCGCGAAGACGATCGCGATGATCGCCGCCACCAACGTCGCGATCGGGCGATTGGGCTGCGGCTCGGCCATCAGACGCTCGCCCCCACCGGCAGCGACCAGAGATCGCCGCCATGCACCGTCAGCCCGCGATCGGCGAGGTCGATCAGGTGCGCCAGCACGGATCGCTCGGCGGCCGGGAAGAGCCGCCGGTCGATGCCGACATACATCGCCGCCACCATCTGCGGGATCGTGCGCGGTTCTTGCGCCAACAGGCACAAGATCTGGCCCTCGCGCTGCTTGCGGTGGCCGATCATGCCGCGCACCAGGCGCTTGGGATTGTCGACCGGATCGCCATGCCCGGGATAATAGATGCGGTCGTCGCGCGTCTGCAGCTTTTCCAGGCTGCGCAGGTAATCGCCCATATTGCCGTCGGGCGGCGAGACGATGCTGGTCGACCAGCCCATCACATGATCGCCGCTGAACGAGGCACCCGTTTCCGGCAGCGCGAAGCACAGGTGATTGGAAGTATGACCCGGCGTGGCAATCGCGGTGAGCGTCCAGCCCTGCCCGGCGACGCTGTCGCCATCGGCGAGCACGCGGTCGGGCGCATAATCACGATCGAACGCCGCGTCGGCGCGGATGCCGTCATCGTCCATCGCAAGCGGGGCGCACCCGACGATTGGCGCACCGGTGGCCGCCTGCAGCGCGCGCGCGCCGGGGCTATGGTCGCGGTGCGTGTGCGTGATGACGATCGCGGTCAGCGGGCGCCCGGCGAGCGCGTCGAGGATCGCCTGGGTGTGGCTCGCGTCCTCGGGGCCGGGATCGATCACCGCCAGATCGGCAGTCCCGACGAGATAGGTCTGCGTGCCGGTATAGGTGTAGGGCGACGCATTTGGGGCCAGCAGCCGGGCGACCAGGGGTTCGAGCGTCTGCGGCACGCCGGGCTGTTGATCGCTCATGCCATTCGAGATGGCGTTTTCGCCAGTCTGGCGCAAGCCTTGTGCGGATACGGCACCCAGCCCGCCACTGGCGCATTTCCGGCGTTACCGATGCTGACGACCGACCAACCGCTACCGGCCTGCCCCGGCGGCGGCGTATCGATCAATCACCCCGGTCCATCTGGCTGCGCACCTCGGCAAGCCCCTGCTCGATGCCCTTCAGCGCCTCGCGACGCTGATCGTTCGTCATTCCGGCATTGTTCTGGATCGTGGAGCGCGCCGCGCGCAGGCCGGACAGCGCGCCTTCCAATGCCGTGCGGCGTATCTCGGCACTGTTCCCGGCGAGTGCCGCGCCGCGTGCGGCGGCGGCCTGGATGCGGTTGTTGCAGATGACGATGCGGCGCTTGCCGTCGGTGACCTCGTTGATGACCACCTCCTTGTCCCCAGCCTGCCCTGCGCAATCGCGCGACGAGATTTCGGGCATGGTCCAGTTCTGCACATGCTCCTTCCCGTCCTTGTCGCGCGTCACGATCTTGACGTTGCTGACGGTCTTGCCGTCGCCGCCGGTCGTCCGGATGGTCGTCACCTCGCGGCGGTCGATCCGCTTGCCGTCGCTGTGGGTCGTCGTGGTCGTCATCACCTGACGATCCTTGCCGACCTGCTGCGGCAGCGCTGGCGGCATGGGCGGTTCCGGCAGCTCGGCTGCCTGGGGCGGCACCGGCAGTTCCGCGGCCGTGGGTGCCGCCGCACCTACCGCCGGCGTTGGCGGGGCAGTGTCGAGTGCCGCCCAATCGACGTCCTTGGCCCAATTCACGCCGGTCGCCCGCTCGACGCCATCACGCACCGATGCCGCGGCCTGCGTGCCCGACGCAGTGAGGCCGAGCGCGGTCAGCGTCAGTGTAGCGACTGCCGCCGCACCGCCGATCATGCGGCCACGGCTGGTCTTGTTGGTGGTCAACATCTTCAATCTCCCTTTCAGGTCGTCGATCGTGTGCAGATGACAGGCAGCGGACACGGCGCCGCCATGCGCCGATTTGACGATCGCGCAGGCATAGCTGTGGCGGGCGATGGCCGAGAGGCCGGCGAGCACGCGGGCGTCGTTGGCGATCTCCTGGTCGGCGCGGAACGCGCGGAACGCGCGCCAGGCGATCGGATTGAACCAGTGCAGCGCCAGCACGCCGAGGGCCAGCCAGTTGGCGAACAGGTCGCCGCGGGCATGGTGGCCAAGCTCGTGCGCCAGCGCCAGGTCGCGCTCCTCCTGGTCGTAGCGTTCGATGAAGTCGCGCGGGAAGGCGACATATTTGCGCAGGATGCCAAAGGCGAGCGGGCCGTTGGCCGCCCCGGTCTCGATCAGGTGGATGCCGCCGTCGATCTCGCTACCGCGGATCTGATGGGTCAGCATGCGCCGGCAGAAGCGCAGATGCTGCGTGGTGTGCCAGGCGAGAAAGGCCAGCGCGCCGGCGACCCACAAGGCGACCAGGATCGGCACGAGCAGCGCGATACTGTCGCTTTCGGTGGTCGCGGACGCGAGACCCAGGGGTTCGGCGACATAGATCGTGATCGTCTGGCCGGCAGCGGCGATCGGCGCCGTGGCGACCTCGCGCCACGAAGCGGGCAGCGGCGGCAGCAACAGGCGCAGCAGCGGCAGCGCCCACAATGCATAGGCGACGTCCGGCCCGAAGGCGCGTCGTACCGGCGCGCGCAGCAGCAGGACCAGCACCATCAGCACGGCAGAGGCGACCAGCGCCTCGATCAGCCAGCCGATCATGCCTTTAACCCCTTCAGCAACGCCTCGATCTCGGCGATGTCGCTGGCGGTCAGTTCGTCGCGTTCCGCCAGATGGGCGACGAGCGGCGTCAGCTTGCCGCCGAACAGCCGGTCCATCAGCTTGCGCGATTCGCCCGTCACGTAATCGCCGCGTTCGACCAGCGGACGGTACAGATAGCGCCTGCCCTCCTCCTGGTGGGCGATGACGTTCTTGGCGAGCAGCCGCCCAAGCAACGTCTTCACCGTATTGGCCGACCAATCGCGCCCCGCCGGGATGCGTTCGGCGACATCCTGGGCGGTGAGGGGACTTTCGTCCCACAGCACCTCCATCACGGCATGTTCCGCGTCGCTGATCCGCTCGGCCATATCGACTCGCTCCGTACTGACTACGGGTGTAATCGTCTAGAACTACGCTTGTAGTCAATAGCGTTCTTCCGACCCATTAACGCGGGCAAACGCTGCAGAATGGGTGGAGCCCTCCCTGATCGTCACCCCGGACTTGTTCCGGAGTCCACCACTCCGAAAAATCGATGGCTTTGAGGATGTGGCGCGGTAGACCCCGCCACAAGTCGGTCATCGTACCGCCGGACATGGTCCACCTCGTCATCCCCGCGCAGGCGGGGATCCATACCGGCTGTCTTCGCGCCTGAAGTGCCGACTCCGAGTCTATGGATCCCCGCCTGCGCGGGGATGACGAATCATGCTCGAACGGGCTAGCCGCTGAACAGTCCGGGGTGACGGCGGTGGTGCTGTGACGTACAGGTGACGGCTGCTCCAAACGACGCCCCAAGCAACAGCGCGCACCGCGACAGGCGTTGACCAAAACCCCGCCCCCCGCCTATCCGCTTTGCCACCACCGCCCGAGGATGCGCCGATGAAGAAGATCTTTCCCGATGCCGCCGCCGCGCTGGAAGGCGTGCTGTTCGACGGGATGACGATCTGCGCCGGCGGGTTCGGCCTGTCGGGCATTCCCGAACGGCTGATCGACGCCATTCAGGCCGCCGGCACCACCGGCCTGACGATCGCCTCGAACAATGCCGGGATCGACGGCGAGGGTCTCGGCAAGCTGCTGCGCACGCGCCAGGTCAAGAAGATGATCAGCTCCTATGTCGGCGAGAACAAGGAATTCGAACGGCAATATCTGAGCGGCGAGCTGGAGGTGGAATTCTGCCCGCAGGGCACGCTGGCCGAGCGCTGCCGCGCGGGCGGCGCGGGTATTCCGGGCTTCTACACCAAGACCGGCGTCGGCACGCTGGTGGAGGAGGGCAAGGAAGTGAAGAATTTCGACGGCGAGGACTATATCCTCGAACGCGGCATCCGCGCCGATCTCGCGATCATCAAGGGCTGGAAGGCGGACGAGAGCGGCAATCTGATCTTCCGCAAGACCGCGCGCAATTTCAACGCGCCGATGGCCACGGCGGGCAAGATCTGCGTCGCCGAGGTCGAGGAGATCGTCCCCGTCGGCAGCCTCGATCCGGACTGCATCCATTTGCCCGGCGTCTATGTGAACCGGCTGATCCTCGGCAGCCCCTACGACAAGAAGATCGAATTCCGCACCACGCGCGAGCGAGTGGCGGCATGAACGTGCGGATCGCCGCGATTGCGCTGGCCAGCGCCAGCCTGATGCTGCCCGGGTGCATCGCCGCCATCGTTCCGGTCGCCGCGGCCGGCGCGATCGGGGGCAAGCAAGCGCTCGGCCGGAACCAGGCCGCCGCGCAGGCCCCAAGCGACAAGAGCGCCCGCAAGGCGGAACGCCGGCAGCTGAAGGATCAGCGGCGGCGCGACAAGGATGAGCGCAAGCGCGCGCAGGGCACGGCCAGCGCGCCGTACGTGGTGCCGTCGGCCACGCCGGCACAGCCCACGGCATCGGCCGTGCCCGGCGGGATGCAATATCTCTACGCCTCGGGGGAGGCCGCCGCGGTCAGCATGCAGGCGTATCTGCAGCTGATGAACTATCTGCTTGCCGCGTCGTCGGACGGGTCGGTCGGCCATCCGGTGCAGTCGGTCGTGCTGGCACCGGGCACGACGCTCGCCCAGGGCAAGTTCATGCCGTGCGGCAAGAAGCCGCTCGCCATGGTGCTCGACGTCGACGAGACGGCGATCCTCAATACCGGTTTCGAGGGCGATCAGGTGACGCAGGGCGGCGCCTACGACCAGCAGCGCTGGGAAGCGTGGGAACGCTCCGCCACCGCCGCCCAGGTCGAGGCCGTGCCGGGGGCGATCAGCGCGGTGAACGTGGCGCGTGGCGCAGGGATTGCCGTGGTGTTCAACTCCAACCGCACTGCCGCCTATGCCGCGCAGACCAGTGCGTTGCTGGCCGCGGCCGGCTTTGGCAAAGTGGTGCACGGCGACACGTTGTGGCTGCAGGGCGATGCCGGCACGGGCTCTGGCAAGGATGCCCGCCGCGCGGCGATCGCCGCCAAATATTGCGTCGTCGCGATGGTCGGCGATCAGCTCGGCGATTTCAGCGACCTGTTCAACGACGGCACCAGCCTGGCCGAGCGCCGCCGCCTTATCACCTCGCGCGAAGTGCAGACGATGTGGGGGCATGGCTGGTTCATCCTGCCCAACCCCGTCTACGGCACCGGCGTGCGCGGCGGCGTGGACGAGGTCTTCCCGCCGGCCACACGCTGGACCCCCGATACGCCGCAGGAGAATAAGTGATGCCCTGGACCCGTGACCAGATGGCCGCCCGCGCGGCGCAGGAATTGCAGGACGGCTTCTACGTCAATCTCGGCATCGGCATCCCGACGCTCGTCGCCAACCACATTCCCGAGGGCGTGACGGTGACGTTGCAGTCGGAGAACGGCATGCTCGGCATCGGCCCGTTCCCCTATGAAGGGGAGGAAGACGCCGACCTGATCAACGCCGGCAAGCAGACGATCAGCGAGCTGCCGCAATCGGCCTATTTCGGCTCCGACCAGAGCTTCGCGATGATCCGCGGCGGCCATATCGACCTGACGGTGCTGGGCGCGATGGAAGTCAGCGAGAAGGGAGACATCGCCAATTGGATGATCCCCGGCAAGATGATCAAGGGCATGGGTGGCGCGATGGATCTCGTCGCCGGGGTCAAGAAGATCATCGTCGTGATGGAGCATGCGTCCAAGGGTGGCGATCCGAAGTTCGTGCCCGAATGCACGCTGCCGCTGACCGGCAAGAATGTCGTCGACATGGTGATCACCGAGCTCGCCGTGTTCCAGCGCCCGGATCACGACAGCCCGTTCAAGCTGATCGAATGCGCGCCGGGCGTCACGCCCGAGGATGTCGCGGCGAAGACCACCGGGCATTATGTGAGCTGACGCCCACCCCACAGCCACCGTCATCCCGGACTTGTTCCGGGGTCCACCAAGCGGTTGCGGACGTGCCGGGTTATTGAGCGCTGCCGGTGCGGCGCAGTGGACCCCGGAACAAGTCCGGGGTGACGACGAGGAACCAAGTGCATGACCCTCACCCTGATCACCGCCAACCGCAACTATTCGAGCTGGTCGCTGCGCCCCTGGGTGCTGATGAAGGCGCTCGACATCCCGTTCGCGGACAAGGTCGAGCCGTTCGCCGCGGCGGACAATTACGACGCGTTCCGGGAATTCTCGCCGACCGGCCAGGTGCCGATCCTGCTGGATGGTGACCGCGTCGTGTGGGATTCGCTCGGTATCACCTTGTACCTCGCCGAGCGCTTTCCGGGCGTCTGGCCGCAGGACGAGGCGGCGCGCGCCTGGGCGATATGCGCGGTGTGCGAGATGCATGGCGGCTTTGCGGCGCTCAGGAACGAATGCACCATGAACGTCGGCGTCCGCGTGCGCACCGGCCCGCCGTCCACCGCGCTCCACCGCAACGTCGCGCGGCTGGCCGAATTGTGGGCCGAGGGCATCGAACGCTTCGGCGGGCCGTGGCTGGCCGGCCCCGACTTCAGCGCGGTCGACGCCTTCTTCGCCCCGGTCGTGTACCGCGTGCGGACCTATGACCTGCACGTCGGCGCGGTCGGCAGCTTGTGGGTCGAGCGCATGCTCCACCACCCGGCGATGCGCGACTGGGAAGCGGCGGCGCTGACCGAAGCGTGGCGCGAGGAAAGCCACGAGGCCGAACTCGCCGCCGCCGGCACGATCATCGCCGATCACCGCGCCGACTGATGCGCGTCCTGCTCACCGGCTCGAGCGGCTGGCTGGGCCGCTTCCTCGCACCCCGCTTGCGTGCGGCCGGGCATATGGTGACCGGGCTGGACGTGGCGGCCGGCGCGGACACCGACGTGATCGGCAGCGTCGCCGATCGACCGCTGGTCGACCGCCTGTTCGGCGAGCGGGGCATCGAGGCGGTGATCCATGCGGGCGCGCTGCACAAGCCGGACATCGTGCGCTATCCCAATCAGGCGTTCGTCGACGTCAACACCAGCGGCACGCTCAACCTGCTCGAAGCCGCGGTGGCGGCAAAGGCGAGCCGCTTCGTGTTCACGTCGACCACCTCGCTGATGATCTCCACTGCCATTCGCGAGGGCCGGGGCGACGCGGCGATGTGGATCGACGAGACCATGGCCCCGCTCGAACCCCGCAACATCTATGGCGTGACCAAGCTGGCGGCCGAGCAATTGTGCGGCCTGATCCACGCCGAGCACGGCCTGCCGATCGTGATCCTGCGCACCGCGCGCTTCTTCCCGGAGGATGACGATACGCATGCCGAGCCGTCCGGCGAGAACATGAAGGCCAATGAGTTGCTCCACCGCCGCCTGACTGTGCACGATGCCGCCGCCGCGCATCTCGCGGCGCTGGAGCGCGCACCGGCCATCGGGTTCGGCACCTTCATCGTCTCCGCCACCACGCCGTTCGCGCGCGACGAGACGACAGCGCTGAAGCGCGACGCGCCCGCGGTGATCGCCCGCCACTTCCCCGACGCCGCAGCCTTGTATGCGAAGGCGGGTTGGACGCTGCCGGCCAGCATCGACCGCGTCTACGACTCAGCCCTGGCCGATCGGGTGCTGGGCTTCCGCTGCAAAACGAGCTTCGGCGACGTGCTGGCCGCCTTGCGCGACGGCCGTCCGCTGCCCGCCGAGCACGACCCGTCCTACATCTCGCCCAAGGAATGAGGCACGGGACCCGCTTCCCAGCCGTCACCCCCCACTTGTTCCGGGGTCCACCGACCCGCAAACGCAACGCTTCGTGAGCGCAGCGGCACAGTGGACCCCGGACCAAGTCCGGGGTGACGGTGGAGGCGGACCATCCAGCCTTGCACGCCCCCGCAATAGGCGTAAAGCGCGCAACTATCATGGCCGCTAGACCCCTCACCCTGTACGAAAAGATCTGGGCGTCGCACGTCGTCGAACGTCGCGACGATGGCACCTGCCTGATTTATATCGATCGCCACCTCGTCCACGAAGTCACCAGCCCGCAGGCGTTCGAAGGCCTCCGCGTCGCCAATCGCCAGGTGCGCCGCCCCGATCTCACGCTTGCCGTGCCCGATCACAATCTGCCGACCAGCGCGCGGGTGGATGCCGCCGGTCGCGAATTGCCGATCGCCGACAAGGAAAGCGCCGCGCAGCTCGACGCGCTCCGCCGCAACACGAGCGAGTTCGGCATCGACTATATCGACGCCACCGCCGCCGCGCAGGGCATCGTCCATGTCGTTGGGCCCGAACAAGGCTTCACCCTGCCCGGCACGACATTGGTCTGCGGCGACAGCCACACCTCGGCGCATGGCGCGCTCGGCGCGCTGGCGTTCGGCATCGGCACCAGCGAGGTCGAGCATGTCCTCGCTACGCAGACGCTGCTCCTCACCCCGGCCAAGACGATGGAAATACGCGTCGATGGCGAACTCGGCTTCGGCGTCTCCGCCAAGGACGTGATCCTCAGCATCATCGGCAAGATCGGTGCGGCGGGCGGCACCGGCCATGTCATCGAATTCACCGGATCGGTGATCCGTGGCCTGTCGGTCGAGGGCCGGCTGACGATCGCCAACATGTCGATTGAGGCGGGCGCCCGCGCCGGCCTGATCGCGCCGGACGAGAAGACCTTCGCCTATCTGAAAGGCCGCCCGATGGCGCCCAAAGGCGCCGATTGGGACGCGGCGGTCGCCTATTGGAAGACGCTGCCGAGCGATCCCGGCGCGATCTACGACAGGGTCGTCATGCTCGATGCCGGCGACATCGCCCCGGCGCTCACCTGGGGCACCAGCCCCGAGGATGTGGTGCAGATCACCGGGCACGTGCCCGACCCTGAGAGTTTCGCCGATCCCGCCAAGCGCATCGCCGCACAGAAGTCGCTCGATTATATGGGCCTGACGCCGGGCACCGCGATGCGGGATATCGGCGTCGACTATGTGTTCATCGGCAGCTGCACCAACAGCCGGATCGAGGACATGCGCGCCGCCGCCGCGGTCGCCCACGGGCGCTCGGTGGCAGACGGGGTCCGCGCCTTGGTCGTTCCCGGCTCGGGCCTGGTCAAGCGCCAGGCCGAGGCCGAGGGGCTCGACCGCATCTTCACCGCCGCCGGCTTCGAATGGCGTGAGCCCGGTTGCTCGATGTGCCTGGCGATGAACCCCGATAAAGTACCGCCCGGCCTTCGTTGCGCTTCCACATCCAACCGGAACTTCGTAGGGCGCCAGGGGCCAGGTGCACGCACGCACCTGGTCTCGCCTGCCATGGCCGCCGCCGCTGCGGTGACCGGTCGGTTGAGCGATGTCCGTGACTTGATGGGGAATGTTGCATGAAACGCGTCTTGGCTCTGTTGATCGCCAGCACCATCATCAGCGGCATCGCCGCTTACGCTGCGACCGCACGTGTTCCGGCGGTGGGCCACCCGGCGCGACGCTGATCCCGGTAATGTACTCAACCGTTCTTGCTGAGTAGCGGTCTTCGACAGGCTCAGCCGCTACTCAGGACGAACGGATATTGGTGAAGACTTCAAGCGCGAAAAGGTCCCGGTTATGAACCCCGTCAAGCAGGTGTCCGGCCGCGCCTATCCATGGGGCGCAAAGAACATCGATACCGACGTGATCATCCCGGCGCACTGGCTGAAGACGATCACCCGCAATGGCCTGGGCAAGGGCGCGTTCGAGACGGTGCGCGCCGATCCCGGCAACATCTTCGACGATCCCCGTTATGCTGGCGCGCCGATCCTGATTGCCGGCGACAATTTCGGCTGCGGTTCCAGCCGCGAACATGCCGCCTGGGCGCTTGGCGACATGGGCATCGCCGCCGTGCTCGCGCCCAGCTTCTCCGACATCTTCTCGGGCAACGCATTCAAGAACGGCATCATCCCCGTCGTGCTGCCGCAGGCGGCGATCGACCGGCTGCTCGAAGTGGCCAGCACCGAGACGGTCACCGTCGATCTCGAGATGTTGACGGTCACCACCCCGTTCCAGGACCGCTTTCCCTTCGAGCTCGACGCGTTCCGCCGCCAATGCCTGATGGAAGGGCTGGACGAGATCGGCCTGACGCTGGCAAGAGATACCCAGATTTCGAATTACGAAGCCGGCGTGAACGAGCACCGGCCGTGGATGAGCGGAGAACGGGCACATGCGAGCACTTTTGTCGACGGCGCCGGGCGGACCTGAAACTCTAGTCCTTGACGAACTGCCCGATCCGATGGCTGGCGCGGGCCAGGTGGTGGTGGCGGTAAAGGCCTGCGCGATCAACTATCCCGATGTGCTGATCATCGAGGACAAATACCAGTTCAAGCCGCAGCGCCCGTTTGCGCCGGGCGGCGAGATCGCCGGTGTGGTCGACAGCGTCGGCGACGGCGTGACTGAATGGCAGGTCGGCGACCGGGTGATCGGCATGGTCGGGCATGGCGGGCTGGTTGAGAAAGTCGTCGTCGAGGCAGCCAAGCTCTACAAGCTGCCCGACGGCCGCAGCTTCGCCGAAGGCGCGGCATTGCTGCTGACCTACGCCACCACGATCCACGCATTGCTCGACCGCGGCCACCTGAAACAGGGCCACACCATGCTCGTGCTCGGTGCCGCCGGCGGCGTCGGCCTGGCCGCGATCGAACTCGGCAAGGCCTTCGGCGCACGCGTCGTTGCGGCAGTCTCCTCCGACGAGAAAGCCGCCGCGGCCAAGCAAGCAGGCGCCGACGACACGATCCTCTACGCCCGCGCGCCGTTCGACCGCGACCAGAGCAAGGCGCTGGCCGAACAGTTCAAGTCAGCTGGCGGCAAGGCCGGGTACGACGTGATCTACGATCCGGTCGGCGGCGACTATGCCGAACCGGCGGTCCGGTCGATCGGCTGGGAAGGCCGCTACCTCGTCGTCGGCTTCCCTGCCGGCATCCCCAAGCTGCCGCTCAACCTCACCTTGCTCAAGTCGTGCGACGTGTGCGGCGTGTTCTGGGGCGCCTTCGCCGCGCGCGATCCCCGCGCCAACGCCGCGCACATCGATCATCTCTTCCGGCTATGGGCCGAGGGCAAGATAGCCCCCCGCGTGACCGAAACCTTTGCGTTCGAAGACGGCGGCCACGCGATCGCTAAGATGGCCGCCCGCGCGGCGATCGGGAAGCTGGTGGTCAACGTTGCCGCATAGCCAATCGCAGGCGCTTACCCTGGCCGAGGCACAGCGCCTCGACGCGGCAGATCCGTTGCGTGACTTCCGCGACCGCTTCGTGCTGCCGGACGGCACGATCTATCTCGACGGCAACTCGCTCGGCGCGCTGCCGAAAGCAACCGCCGCCCGCATCGCCGAGACGATCACAGGCGAATGGGGCCGCGGGCTGATCCGCAGCTGGAACGATGCCGACTGGATCGGCGCGCCACAGCGCGTTGGCGGCAAGATCGCGCAGATCGTCGGCGCCGCACCGCACGAAGTCGTGGTGGCGGATTCGACGTCGGTCAACCTGTTCAAGCTGCTGGTGGCGGCATGCCAGGCGCGGCCCGGCCGGCGCGTGATCCTGTCCGAGCCGGGCAATTTCCCGACCGACCTGTACGTCGCGCAAGGCGTCGCCGCCCTGCTGCCCGACGTGGAACTGCGCACCGTACCCCGTGACGACATCGCCGCGGCGATCGATGCGGATGTCGCGGTCGTGGTGCTGACGCACGTGCACTACAAGAGCGGTGCGCGGTTCGACATGGCGGCGATGACCGCGGCGGCGCAGGCCGCGGGCGCGCTAATGCTCTGGGATCTCAGCCACAGCGTGGGCGCGGTCGAGCTCGACCTGAACGGTTGCGGCGCCGACCTCGCGATCGGGTGCGGCTACAAATATCTGAACGGCGGCCCCGGCGCGCCCGCCTTCCTGTTCGTCGCCGATCGCCACCAGGCGGCCTTGCACTCGCCGCTGACCGGCTGGATGGGCCATGCCGCCCCGTTCGACTTCGGCGACGATTATGCCGCCGGACAGGGCATGAACCGCTTCCTGTGCGGCACGCCCCCGGTGATCGGCATGGCGGCGCTGGAGACCGGCATCGACCTGTTTCTCGAAGCCGACCGCCCGGCGCTGTTCGCCAAGTCGCGCGCGCTCGCCACGCTGTTCATCGACCTGGTTGAGACGCGCTGCGCCGGCCACGGCTTGACGCTCGCGACACCACGCGATGCGGAGGCCCGCGGCAGCCACGTGTCGTTCGAGCATGCGGACGGCTATCCGGTAATGCAGGCGCTGATCGCCCGCGGCCTAATCGGCGATTTCCGCGCCCCCGATATCCTGCGCTTTGGCTTCACGCCGCTCTATGTCGGCTATGAAGACGTATGGCGCGCCGTCGACATCCTGGCCGACGTGCTGGCGAGCGGCGCCTGGGACGCCCCGGAGTTCCGCAAACGCGCGGCGGTGACATAAGGCGGGCGCATCCCGCCCCTTGGCGTACGCCTGCAGCCCCTGACCGTCACCCCGGACTTGTTCCGGGGTCCACCGTGCCGCACGCTCTGCGCTCAAGGCACGATCCGCACAGCAAGCCGCTTGGTGGACCCCGGAACAAGTCCGGGTGACGGCTTGGCTTGCGCCGATACCTTTACCGCAGCCCCGTCTTAACTCGCCAGCAAGGTCGCATTCCCGCCAGCGGCAGTCGTATCCACGCACAACGTCCGCTCCGTCGCAAACCGCGCGAGATAATGCGGCCCGCCCGCCTTCGGTCCGGTGCCCGACAGCCCTTCGCCGCCGAACGGCTGGCTGCCCACCACGGCACCGATCTGGTTCCGGTTGACATAGATGTTGCCGACCCGCGCACGCGCCACGACGCGATCGATGGTCGTGTCGATGCGGCTGTGGATGCCCAGCGTCAGCCCGAAGCCGGTGGCGTTGATCGCATCGATCACATCGTCCAGCCCATCAGCCGGGAAGCGCACCACGTGCAGCTGCGGCCCGAAATTCTCCTTGTCGAGCACCGAGATGGCCGGGATGGCGAACGCCGCTGGCGCGACGAAATCGCCGATTTCGGGGATCGGCAGCGTGTACAGCCTGGCATCCGCCAGCGCGGTCGCATGTTCCTCGAGCGACTGGCGCGCGGCTGCATCGATCACCGGCCCGATATCGGTCGACAGCAGCCGCGGATCGCCGACGGTCAGCGCGCGCATCGCGCCGGCGATCATCTCCAGCGTCGAGTCCGCGACATCCTCCTGCACGAACAGCACGCGGAGCGCCGAGCAGCGCTGCCCGGCGCTCTGGAACGCCGATTGCACCACGTCGCGGGTGACCTGCTCCGGCAAGGCCGAGCTATCGACGATCATCGCATTCTGGCCGCCGGTTTCGGCGATCAGCGGCACGATCGGCCCGTCGCGCTGCGCCAGCGTCAGGTTGATCGCGCGTGCGGTGCGCGTCGATCCGGTGAACACCACGCCGGCGATGCCGGTATGCGCGACCAGCGCCGCGCCGATCTCACCCCCGCCGGGCATTAGATGCAGGATATCGGCGGGCACCCCGCCCTCGCGCATCAGTTCCACCGCGCGCGCGGCGATCAGCGGCGTCTGGCCCGCCGGCTTGGCGATCACCGCATTGCCGGCGGCCAGCGCAGCGGCAACCTGACCGGTGAAGATGGCGAGCGGGAAGTTCCACGGGCTGATCGCCGCGATGATGCCGCGCCCGTGCAGCGTCAGCGTGTTCGCCTCGCCCGTGGGGCCCGGCAGCGGCTCGGCCGGGGCGAATTGCCGGCGCGCTTCGGCGGCATAGTAACGCAGGAAATCGACCGCCTCGCGGACTTCCGCGATCGCATCCGGCAAGGTCTTGCCCGCCTCGCGAATGCACAGCGACAGCAGTTCGTCGGTGTGCGCTTCGTACAGGTCGGCCGCGGCGTCGAGCGCCGTCGCCCGCCGCTCGACGCCGCTCTGGTTCCACTCGGGTTGCGCGGCACGCGCCAGTTCGACTGCCGCGTCTACTGCCTCGGGCGTCGCCTCGGCCACCGATCCGACGGTGATGCTGCGGTGGAACGGCGCCGTCACCGGCACCACCTTGCCCCCCATCCGCCGCTCCCCGATCATCGGCACGGCACTGGAATGACGCTGATCGAGCGCCGACAGCCGCTGCATCAGCGGCTCGCGCACCAGCGGATCGGACAGGTCGATGCCGGCGGAATTCTCCCGCGACGGTGCGAACAGATCGCGCGGCAACGGGATGCGCGGGTTACGCCGCAGCGCCAGCGCCGCGGTCGTCTCGACCGGATGATCGATCAACGCCTTGACCGGCAGATCGGCATCGGCCAGCCGGTTGACGAACGAGGCATTGGCGCCGTTTTCCAGCAGGCGGCGTACGAGATAAGCGAGCAATTCCTTGTGCCCCCCGACCGGCGCGTAGATGCGCACCGAAGTCGGCGCATTGCCTTCCGTGCCGCGTAGGACGTCGTACAATTCCTCGCCCATGCCGTGCAGGCGCTGGAATTCGAACGGCGTGTCGCCGGCCATCGCCTTGATCGCGGCGATGCTCGCGGCATTGTGCGTAGCGAAGCCCGAATAGATCGTATCGTTCGCCGCCAGCAGGCGCCGTGCCGCCGCAAGATAGGAGACGTCGGTCGACGATTTACGCGTGAACACCGGATAGTCGGTATAGCCGCCGACCTGCGTCGCCTTGATCTCGCTGTCCCAATAGGCGCCCTTCACCAGCCGCACCATGATCCGCCGGCCGTGCGCCCGCGCCAGCGCCACGGTCCAGTCGACCATCGGCACGGCGCGCTTCTGATACGCCTGAATGACGATGCCGAAGCCACGCCAGCCATTCCCGAACAGCGCATCGTCCGCCACCAGCGCCTCGATCAGGTCCATCGACAGATCGAGCCGGTCGGCCTCCTCCGCATCGATCGCGAGGCAGATGTCGGCGGCACTCGCCGCCGCGGTCAGTTCGCGCAGCCGCGGCAGCATCTCCGCCATCACGCGGTCGCGCTGCGCCCATTCGTAGCGCGGATGCAGCGCGGAAAGCTTGACCGACACGCCATCGACCGACTCGACCTCGCCCGGCCGCCGTGCCTGGCCGACAGCGGCGATCGCGCCCTTATAGGCCGCAAAATAGAAGTCGGCATCGGCCTGCGTGCGCGCCGCTTCGCCCAGCATGTCGAACGAATGCGTCTCGCGCCCGCTCGCGCCGCGCTTCAGGCCCTCGCCGATCGTCCGCCCGAACACGAAGTGATGACCCAGGATGCGCATGCCCTCGAACAGGGCACGACGAATCACCGGCTTGCCCAGCCGGGTGACGGCACGGCGCGCGATCGACGCCCAATCGTCCACATCGTTCAGCGTCACCACGCTGCCGGTCAGCATCAACCCGAAGGTCGAGGCATTGACGAACAAGGATTGCGAGCGGCCGAGATTGGCGCTCCATTCCTTGCCGCCGATCTTGTCCGCGATTAGCCGGTCGCGCGTCGCCGCATCGGGAATGCGCAACAAGGCCTCGGCCAGGCACATCAGCGCGATGCCTTCCTCGGTCGACAGGGCATAGCTTTGCAGCAGGCTGTCGACGGCATTGCCCTCGCCCCGCGCCCGCACGCCCTGGACCAGGGTACGCGCCAGCATCTCGGTGGCGACGAGTTCCGCCGGTGATGCGGCGGCTTCGGTGAGCCGCTCCGCGACGCACAGTTCCTCGTCCATGCGATAGGCGGCGTGAACGGCGGCGCGGCTGAGAGCCGGCGAAAGGACAGTGGACATGCCAGTCTCTATCGTGTGCGCCGCCCCGGAAATAAACCCCTGCGGCCGGATCAGGGGGCGATTTCATCCGCATAGGTCTCGGTATCGATCTGCGCCTGCATGGCAGGGGGATAGCGGTTTCCCGCCACCGCCCCCTCGGCAAAGATCGCATCCACCGTCACCAGCGCGCCGGCATCGAACGACATCGTCGCCGCGGCCAGGTTCTCCTCGAGATGCGCGATATTGCCGGTGCCGGGAATCGGCACGACATCGTCGCCGCGCGACAGCACCCAGCCGAGCGACAATTGCGCCGGCGTGCAGCCGAGCTCGGCGGCGACCGCATCGAAGCGCGCCGCCAGCGCCAGATTGCGCGACAAGGCCGGCTCCACGAAACGCGGCATCAGCGCGCGGATGTCGCCCGCGGCATAATCTGCCGACCGTACTGCGCCGGCGAGGAAACCCCGCGCGACGGGCGAGAAGGCGACGAAGCCGATGCCCAGATCGCGGCAGGCGTCGAGCACGGCGATTTCCGCATTGCGCACCCAGGGCGAATATTCGGTCTGCACCGCGGCGAGCCGATGCACCGCATGCGCGCGCCGGATCGTGGCGGCGGACATTTCGCTCACGCCCAGCGCGCCGATCTTGCCCGCTTCCTTGGCGCGGACCAGCGCCCCGATCGACTCCTCGATCGGCACGCCCCGGTCGAGCCGGTGGAGGTAATAGAGATCGATATGATCGGTGCCCAGACGCTGCAGCGCGGCATCCAGCGTCCGCGCGATTGCGGCCGGGCTGCCATCCAGCGCGCGCTTGCCGTCGATCATGTCGAGCACGCACTTGCTGGCGAGCGTGAACGCGCTGCGGCGATGCATGACTGCCTTGCCCAGCAGCCGTTCGTTATTGCCCTGCCCGTACAACGCCGCGGTATCGAGGAAGGTGCAGCCGAGATCGAGCGCGCGGTTGAGCAAGGCGATGCCCTCGGCCTCGCCCGGCGGCACGCCATAAGCGTGGCTGAGGTTCATGCAGCCGAGCCCGATCGCGGAGACGGTGAACGGGCCGATCTGGCGGGTGGGCAGGGTCATCGTCGATCTCCGGGGCGTGCGGCATCGGCCGCACTGTAGCGGCCGGTTGCCCATCTCGCGCCCGTCATGTCAACGCGGCATCCGCTCAGGCGATCTCCAGCTGAACGGTCTGCAGGTCGCGGCTGTTCGGCCCGGTCGTGATGTCGAACATGCCGGGTTCGACCACTTCCTTCATGTCGATGTTCCACAGCGTGAACGCATCCGGGCCGAGTGTCAGCCTTACCGTGCGCCGCTCGCCGGGCTTCAAGGTCACGCGCTCGAAGCCTTTTAACGCCTTGATCGGCTGCGTGACCGATGCGACGCGATCATGGACGTACACTTGCACCACCTCGTCGCCGCTGCGCTGGCCGGTATTGGTGACATCCACCTCCACCGTGACCGACGCACCCGCGCCGATCCGCGGCGCCGACAGGCGCGGGGCGGACAGCGTGAAGCTGGTATAGCTGAGCCCGAAGCCGAACGGGAACAACGGGTCGGTAGTATCGAACAGATAGCCGCGCCGTGCGGAGGGCTTGGCATCGTAGAAGACCGGCAGCTGCCCGACATGGCGTGCCACGGTCACCGGCAGCTTGGCGCCCGGATTGACCGCCCCGAACAGGACGTCGGCGATGGCATGACCGCCCTCCTGCCCCGCATACCAGCATTCGAGCAGCGCATTGGCGCCGGCTGCGACGGTCGGCCAGGACGGCGGCCGGCCGTTGATCGCGACCACGACGACCGGCTTGCCCGTCGCCTTCATCGCGCGGAACAGATCGTTCTGCTCGCCGAGCAGATCGAGCCCCGTGCGGTCGCCGAGATGGTTCTTGGCATAGCCCTCGCGGCTGGTCTGTTCCGTATCGCCGATCGCCAGCAGGATCACGTCGGCGGTCTTCGCCACGTCCACGGCCTCGGCAATCAGCGCGCGGTTCTTCTCGGCATCGGCCAGCAACACTTCGTTGGCCGAGCGATCCTCGCTCTGGGTGATGAACACGCCTTGCGCATGCCCCACCTCCGCCTTGCTGCCGAGATGGGCGCGCACGCCCTCCAGCAACGACACCGGGTTCTTCGGCAGCGACGAATAGCCGCCCAGCCGTGCGACGGCCGCATTGGGACCGATCACTGCAACGCGCTTGTGCGCCCCTGGCGTCAGCGGGAGGATGCCGTCGTTGACCAGCAGCGCGATCGACTTGTGCGCGGCCTCGCGGGCAAGCGACAGCGCCTCGGCATTGGCGGTCAGCCGCGCCGCGGCACGCGTGTCGATCGGCTTTTCCTCGAACAAACCGGCGCGGAACTTCATCGTCAGCATGCGGCGGCACGCTTCATCGACCGCCGCTTGTGCCACCTTGCCTGCCCGCACCTGATCGGCCAGCCCCCGAAATGCCTGTCCATCGGGCAGGTCGCTGTCCACGCCGGCGAGCAAAGCGAGCCGCGCTGCGCCATCCAGATCGGCGGCGATGTGGTGCAACGTCGCCAGTTCGCCGATCGCGGCATAATCGCTGACGATTGCGCCGTCGAAGCCCCATTCGCCACGCAGCACATCGCCCAGCAGCCAGCGGTTGGCATGGCTCGGCACGCCGTCGATCTCGTTATACGACGGCATCACCGCGCCGATCCCGGTCTGCGCCACGACCTTGCGGAACGGCGGGAAGAAGCGTTCGCGCAGCTCGCGTTCGGCGATCGGCGCGGGCGCGACATTCTCGCCGCTTTCTGGCTGGCCGTGCCCGGTCATGTGTTTGAGTGTCGCGAAGACCTTGCCGGGCGCCAGCGTCTTGCCCTCCCCCTGCAGCCCGCGCACCGCGGCCACGCCCATCTCGCCACACAGATAGGGATCCTCGCCGAACGTCTCCTCGATCCGTCCCCATCGCGGGTCACGTGCGATATCGACGACCGGCGACAGCGCCAGCACCGTGCCATGCGCGCGCACCTCGCGCCCGATCACCGTGTTGATCCGCTCCGCCAGGTCGCGGTCGAACGATCCGGCGATGGCGATCGCCTGCGGAAAGCTCGTCGCCTCGGGCGCCATATAGCCGTGCAGCGCTTCCTCGTGGAACAGGATCGGGATGCCGAGCCGGGTGGTGCGCGACCAAGCCTGGCCGGCATTGACGAAGGCGATCGTGTCGGCGGGCTTGCGCCAGCGGCCGGTGACGTCGGTGCCGGTATTGGCCAAGGTCGCCGCCCCGCCGCGGTCGGACGGGCGCGCGATCTGGCCGATGCCATCGGGATAGGCCGTGGTGGCGCGCGCGGGATCGAAGGCGAGCGCCTCGTTCATCACGTCGCGCTTGCGCTGTGACAGTGTGATCAGCTGCGCCACCTTCTCGTCCAGCGTCATGCGCGCCATCAGGTCGCGGACGCGCAGGTCGACCGGCGCGCGCGGATCCTTGTACAGCGACGGTGCCGCGGCGCGCACGGCGGCGGGCGTGAACGCCAGCAGCGAGGCGGCACCCGACCAGCGCAGTAGATTGCGCCGCGATGGATTGGCGGAAATGGACGCGACCATATCGTCGGTTACCGAGTGATCGTTCATCGTCGTTCCTCTGCCGTGAGCGGCGCGACATTGCTTCCGTTGCCGTCGCCGTGATAGCGATACCATTCGCAAACACGGTAAAGGCTTGTCAATGCCGACCGGGGAGGAGGAGGCAGGATGAGGAGCGGACGACGGTGGCGAGCGCATGTGTTGCCGATGCTTGTCGCCACCGCGATCGCGGCCTGCGCCGCGCCGGGTTCGGCCGAAGACGGCTACCGGCTGTGGATGCGCTATCCCGCGGTCACCGCCACGAGCGAGATCGACGCCGCGCCGGCGACACCGGTGCTGGCAGCAGCGGCAGCGGAGCTACGGCGCGGCTTGCCCGCCGGCGCCGGGCCGGTGATGCTCGCGCCGGCCGGCGATCCCCGGCTCGCCGAATTGCGGCTGCCGACCGCGCAGCTCGGGGACGAAGGCTATCTGGTGCGTCGTGCGACCGTAGCCGGCCGCTCTGTTACTTTGGTTACCGGCAACACCGATCGCGGCCTGCTGTACGGAACGTTCGCCTTGCTGCGCCATCTGGCCACCGGCGCGTCGATCGAGCGCGTCTCGCTCAGCTCCAGCCCGGCCGTGAAGCTGCGCATCCTCGATCATTGGGATAATCTGGATGGCGTGGTGGAGCGCGGCTATGCCGGTCGCTCGCTATGGGACTGGTGGTCGCTGCCCGAGCTGAAAGACCCGCGCTACACCGATTATGCCCGTGCCAACGCGTCGATCGGCATCAACGGCACGGTGCTGAACAACGTCAACGCCAAGGCGATCAGCCTCACCCCGCGCTACATCGCCAAGGCCGCGGCACTGGCCGATATCTTCCGACCGTACGGCATCAAGGTCTACCTCTCGGCCCGCTTTTCCGCCCCGATCGAGCTTGGTGGGTTGAAGACCGCCGACCCGCGCGATCCCGCCGTCGCCGCCTGGTGGCGCGCCAAGTCCGACGAAATCTACCGCGCTATCCCCGATTTTGGCGGCTTCCTGGTCAAGGCGAACAGCGAAGGCCAGCCGGGCCCGCGCGATTACGGCGCCAGCCATGCGGACGGCGCCAACATGCTCGCCGCCGCTGTGAAGCCGCACGGCGGCATCGTGATGTGGCGCGCCTTCGTCTATGCCGATACCGATCCGCAAGACCGCGCCAAGCAGGCTTATGCCGAGTTCAAGCCGCTCGACGGCAAGTTCGCCGACAACGTCATCGTGCAGGTAAAGAACGGCGCGATCGACTTCCAGCCGCGCGAGCCGTTCCACCCGCTGTTCGGCGCGATTCCCAAGACGCCGCTGATGATCGAATTCCAGATCACCAAGGAATATCTCGGGTTCGCCAGCCACCTCGCCTATCTCGGCCCGCTGTTCGAGGAAGTGCTGGATGCCCAGACCGGCGCGCGGCGTGGCGAGACGGTCGGCAGCGTCGTCAGCGGGGCGGCCGAGCATCACGGCATAAGCGGCATGGCCGGCGTCGCCAATATCGGCGACGATCGCGACTGGAGCGGATCGAGCTTCAACCAGGCAAACTGGTACGCGTTCGGTCGCCTGGCGTGGGATCCTGCGCTGTCATCCCGGGACATCGCCCGCGAATGGGTGGAGCAGACCTTCGGCAGCGACCCCGCTCTCGTCGATGCGATCATCCCGATTATGGCGGGATCGCGCGAGGCGGTGGTCGATTACACCGGCCCGCTGGGCCTCGCGCACCTGATGGCCACCGGGCATCATTACGGGCCCGGCCCGTGGGTATCGGACCTCGCACGTCCGGAATGGAACCCCGTCTATTATCACCGCGGCGACCACGAGGGCATCGGCTTCGACCGGACGAAGACCGGGAGCAACGCCGTCGCGCAGTACGCGCCGCGGCTGGCGCGCGCCTATAGCGATCCGGCAAAGACGCCGCTTACCGAATTGCTGTGGTTTCACCACCTGCGCTGGGACTACCGCCTGTCGACGGGGCGCACGGTGTGGGAGGAACTGGTCCAGCGCTACGATCGCGGCGTCGCCACCGTCGCCGACATGCAGCGCCGCTGGGCCGCGCTCGAGCCGCGCATCGATGCCGAACGCTGGCAAAAGACCGCCACGCTGCTGGCGGTGCAGGCGCGCGAAGCACGTTGGTGGCGCGATGCCAGCCTGGCCTATTGGATGTCGCTCAACCAGCTTCCGCTCCCGCCGGGCAGCGCGCCGCCCGAGCATGATCTCGCCTGGTACAAGGCGCTGAGCTTCCCGGACGCCCCCGGCAACCCGCAATGACGAAAGGACAGCACATGGATCCCAAGTACTGCCAGCGCCTGCTCGCCGCGGCCCTGTCCGCCGCAGTGGCAAGCGCGGCCCAAGGCGGTCCCGCCCGCTTCGAGCGCTTCGATTATGACGGCCGCGCGCAGGAACGCGCGGTGGCGGGCCCGGGTGACTATCGCAACCCCATCCTGGCGGGCTATCACCCCGATCCCTCGATCACGCGCGTTGGCGACGATTATTACCTCGTCAATTCATCCTTCGCGCACTTCCCCGGTCTGCCGATCTTCCACTCCAGGGACCTGGTCAGCTGGACGCAGATCGGCAACGCCATCAACCGCCCGAGCCAGCTCGACTTCTCCGGGCTCGGCACGTCGCGCGGCGTGTTCGCGCCCGACATCTCCGCACATGCCGGCACCTTCTACATCGTCAACACCTGCGTCGATTGCCGCGGCAATTTCCTGATCACCGCGACCAACCCGGCCGGCCCCTGGTCGGACCCGGTGTGGCTGGATTTCGACGGCATCGATCCCTCGATCTTCTGGGAGGGCGACACGGCCTGGATCGTGAATAACGGTCCGCCGAACGAACCGCCGCGCTATGATGGGCACCGTGCGATCTGGGTGCAGCAATTCGACTGGCGCGCGAAGAAGCTGGTCGGCCCGCGTACGCAGATCGTCAATGGGGGCGTCGACATCTCCACCAAGCCGTCCTGGATCGAGGGACCGCACCTGCTCAAGCGTGATGGCTTCTATTACCTGATCGCGGCGGAAGGCGGCACCGGCGACAACCATTCGGAAGTCGTGTTCCGCGCCCCCTCCCCGCGCGGGCCGTTCGTGCCCTACCCCGGCAATCCGATCCTCAGCCAGCGTAGCCTCGCCGCCACTCGCCCCCACCCCGTTACCTCGGCCGGCCACGCCAAGTTCGTGCAGACGCAGGCCGGCGATTGGTGGGCGACCTTCCTCGCCACCCGCCCCTATCGCGGCGGCCAGTACAATATCGGGCGGGAAACCTTCCTGCTGCCGGTCACCTGGCGCGATGGCTGGCCGCATATCCTGCCCGCCGGCACGCCGATCCCGTTCGTCGCGCCGCGCCCCAAACTGCCGCCCCAGCCACGCTCCGCGGAAGCGGCGCGTGGCGACCTGCGCTACACCGACAGCTTCGATGGCGCGCGGCTCGGGCTCGCGTGGATCGGCGTGCGCACCCCGCATGCGCCCGTCTACCGGCTCGAAAAGGGCGCGCTCATCCTTGAGCGTGGCGCACCGCTCGGCGATCTCACCGGCGTGCCGGCGTTTGTCGGGCGCCGCCAGCAACACCATGTCGCGACCATCACGACATTGCTCGATTACGTGCCCGACCAGGACGGCGACCGTGCCGGCCTGGCCGCGATGCAAAGCGACGACTCGTTCCTGTTCTTCGGCGTCACCCGCACCGCCGGAGCGCCGCGAATCGCCCTCTACACACGCGACAAGACAAAGACCGACACGCTGGTCGCCTCGGCACCGCTCCCGGTTCGAGGCCCGGTAACACTCACCATCCGCGCCGATGGCGGCACCATGGCGTTCGACTACCGCATCGGCCAGCAGCGCCGCACGCTAAAGGCGGACCTCGACGCGAGCTTCCTCAGCACCGAACGCGCCGGCGGTTTCGTCGGCACCATCATCGGCCCCTATGCGTGGAATCAATGACAGGCGGATTCACCGAACACACCAACGTGATTTCCACGGCGAGAACCAATTTAAGCGCACGCATCAACGCGGCTCTGGTCCGATGCGCACCCGCCCCCCACACGTGATCAGCCAGCCACCAAGAGCGCTTGCGATCGGTCCGGCAATGACGGTAGTGATAGCGCTAACGAAAACCAGGAGTGGATGAACGATGCGGCTGTGGCACTCCGCGCTGATCGGCCTGGCCTTGCTAGCGGGCGGCGCCGATGCACGCACTACGAACGCGCGCCCGGCCCATTGGATCGCGAGCTGGGGATCGGCGCAGATGATCGCCGATGGCGATAATGCGCTTGCACCCGATCGCGCCGGGGCCGTGACGTTGCGACAAATCGTGCGGCTTTCTGCCGGTGGCGACACGGTGCGCATCCGGCTCTCCAACGCCTTCGGCACCCGCCCGCTCGTCATCGGCGGGGCGCATGTCGCCCGCGCCGTGGCGCCGGGCACGGCGCGTATCGCCGCGGGCGCCCGCATGACCTTTGCCGGCCGTCCAACCGCGGTGATCCCGGCCGGCGCTGAACTCTATGCCGATCCGGTCGCCATGCCAATCGCGCCGGGATTAGATCTCGCGGTCAGCCTGTACCTGCCCGAAGCGGCAGTGCCGCAGACCGGTCATCCCGGCGCCCGAGCGACCGGCTTCACGCTCGCCGGCGATCACGTCGCCGATGCGGCGCTCACTGGCGCCGTGCCGACCACGCATTGGTATGCGCTGGCTGATGTCGAAGTTTCCGGTCCAGGCAGCACCGGCACGGTCGTGACGATCGGTGATTCGATCACCGACGGCTACGGCGTAACGCCCGATCGCAATACGCGCTGGCCCGACATCCTCGCCGCCCGCTTGCGCAGCAACGCCGCCACGCGCGGCATCGGATTGGTCAATACCGGCATCGGCGGCAACCGCGTGCTGCTCGACGGAGTCGGGCCAAACCTGCTCGCGCGGTTCGATCGCGACGTGATCGCGCGCAGCGGCGTGCGCTGGGCGATCGTGCTGGAGGGCATCAACGATCTCGGCGTGCTCACCCGCGACGCACCCGCCACGCCCGCGCAGCACGCGGCGATCGTCGCGCAGGTCACCGCCGGCTACCGCCAGATCGTCGCCCGCGCGCATGCGCACGGCATCAAGGTGATCGGCGGCACGGTGATGCCGTTCGTCGGCAACGATTATTACCATGCCGGCCCCGCTTCGGAAGCCGATCGCCAGGCGATCAACCGCTTCATCCGCAGCTCCGGCGCGTTCGATGCTGTGATCGATTTCGACGCGGTGATGCGCGATCCCGTCCGCCCCGATCGCCTCGCACCCGCTCTGGATTCGGGCGACCACCTCCACCCCTCGGAGGCGGGCTATCGCGTGATGGGCGCCGCCGTACCGCTCGACCTGTTCAAGTCACGCACCACCGCACCGATGCTGGGCGCCGTCGCCCGCCAGCCGGTCGGCCCGGCCACCGATCAGCGGCCCGCCATTGCCTTCACCTTCGACGACATACCCGCACACGGCCCGTTACTTCCCGGCGAGACGCGCAAGGACGTGATCGGCCGCATCGCTACCGCGCTCGCCGCAGCAAAGGCACCGGCGTTCGGCTTCCTCAATGCCGGCTTCGGGCTGGACGATCCGGCCGATGCGGCGCAGGCGACTGCCGCGTGGCGCGCCGCCGGGCTGCCGCTTGGCAACCACAGCTATACGCACGGCAATCTCGACCAGATCGGCGCTGCCACCTTCGCCGCGGACGTCGCGCGCAACGAGGCCCCCCTTGCTGCCGCAGCCAAGGGCACGGACTGGCACTGGTTCCGCTGTCCGTTCCTGTCAGAAGGCGGCACGCCTGCCGTCCGCGATGCCGCACGCGCCGACTTGAAGGCGCGCGGCTACCGCGCGGCGGCCGTGACAATGAGCTTCGGCGACTTCGCCTGGAACGCGCCGTACACCGCCTGCGTCGCCAAGCGCGACGCGGCGGCGATCGCGCGGCTGGAGGCAGGCTTCCTCGCCGATGCCCGTGCCGCCGCCTTGGCCTCGCGCGCCCGCGCCAAGGCGCAGGTCGGCCGAGACATACCCTACGTGCTGTTGATGCATGTCGGCGCGTTCGATGCGCACATGCTGCCGCGCCTGCTCGACCTCTACCGCGAGATGGGCTTTCGCTTCATCACGCTGGCGGAGGCCGAGGCCGATCCCTATTATGCCGCGGCAGTCGATCTGTCGTTGCCCGGCACGACGCCGTCGTTGGCCGGGCCGCCTGCCACCCCCGCGCTTGCCGGCCCGCCCGCCGGCCTGTGCAGCTGACCGGAGTTTCCCATGACCTTCGCTTTCGATCCTGCCGACGCGCTCGGTCCCGATTGGCGCACCGGGCGCTGGCTTGGCCGTATCGACCGTGGTGACGGGCCGACCCCGATCCTCGTCGCGGACGGCATCGCGCACGACATGGCGATGGTCGCGCCCACCGTGGCCGAACTCGTCGCCCTGCGCGCGTTCGATCCGGGCGCCGGCGAACCCCTCGGCGATCTCGCCACGCTCGGCCTGTCGCCGGGCGGCTCGCCGCGCCTGCTCAGCCCGATCGACTTTCAATGCGTGAAGGCAGCGGGTGTCACCTTTGCCACCTCGGCGCTGGAACGCGTGATCGAGGAACGCGCGCGCGGCGATGCCAGCGCCGCTGCCGCGGTGCGTGGCCGGCTGGAGGATCGCATCGGCGGCGGGCTGGCCCGCGTCGCGCCGGGTACGCCCGAAGCCGCCGAACTCAAGACCGTGCTGATCGAGGAAGGCCTGTGGTCGCAATATCTGGAGGTCGCGATCGGCCCCGATGCGGAGATCTTCACCAAGGGGCCGCCGCTGTCGACGGTCGGCTGGGGTGCCGAGATCGGCGTGCGTTCGGATTCCACCTGGAACAACCCGGAGCCCGAAATCGTGCTGCTCGTCGCCGCGGACGGCACTGTGGTCGGCGCGACGATCGGCAACGACGTCAACCTGCGCGATTTCGAGGGCCGCTCCGCGCTGCTGCTGGGCAAGGCCAAGGACAATAATGCGTCCTGCGCGCTGGGCGCGTTCGTCCGCCTGTTCGACGATGCGTTCACGATCGACGATGTCCGCCGCGCGCAGGTGACGCTGCGCATCGAAGGCACCGACGGCTATGTGCTGGACGGGGTCAGCTCGATGGACCAGATCAGCCGCGATCCGCTCGAACTCGTCCGCCAGGCGCTGAGCGAGCATCAATATCCCGATGGCTTCGTGCTGTTCCTCGGCACCCTGTTCGCGCCGACCAAGGACCGCGACGAACCCGGCCGCGGCTTCACGCACAAGATCGGCGACACCGTCTCGATCGCCACGCCGGGGCTCGGACGGCTGATCAATGTCGTCACCACCTCCAAGGCCGCTCCGCCATGGGCATTCGGCGCCACCGCGCTGATGCGCAATCTCGCCGGCCGCGGCCTGCTCTCCGCCTGATCTAGCTAGGAAATCCACGTGTCCCACAATGCCGATACCCACCGCAGCGCACATTACCCTTCGCTCCGCGACAAGCGCGTCATCATCACCGGCGGCGGCTCCGGCATCGGCGCCGGGCTGGTCGAGGCGTTCGTGGCACAGGGCGCGCGGGTCGCTTTCGTCGACGTGGCGGAGGCGGACAGCCAGGCGCTCGTCGCCCGCCTCACCCCGCACGCCGCGCACGCACCGATCTTCCACCACCTCGACCTGACCGATCTGGCCGCGCTGGACGTCACCTTCGCGCGGCTGATGGACCAGCTGGACGGTATCGACGTGCTGATCAACAATGCGGCCAACGATGATCGCCACAGCATCGAGGACGTGACGCCGGCCTATTGGGACCAGCGCATGAACGTCAATCTGCGCCACCTGTTCTTCGCCGCGCAGGCCGTGGTGCCCGCGATGAAGGCGGCCGGCCGCGGCGTGATCGTCAATTTCGGGTCGATCAGCTGGCACCTCGCGCTGAATGACCTGATCCTCTACCAGACCGCCAAGGCCGCGATCGAGGGCATGACGCGCAGCCTGGCACGCGATCTCGGCCGCGACGGCATTCGCGTCAACGCGATCATCCCCGGCAACGTCCAGACCCCGCGCCAGGAAAAATGGTACACGCCCGAAGGCGAGGCCGAGATCGTCGCCGCACAATGCCTGGACGGCCGCATCCAGCCCTCCGACATCGCCGCGATGGCGCTGTTCCTCGCCTCCGACGATGCCCGCATGTGCACCGGCCACAATTACTGGGTCGATGCCGGCTGGCGCTAGAGCCCGGTCAGCTTACCGCCCGTCGTGCTGAGTAGAGACCGAGTAGGCCGAAGGCCGTACCGAGGGCTCGTATCGAAGCACCGTCCAGCGCGCTGGCGCTTGTCCTGAGCGCCTGGAGCTTGATGACGGCGGATTGATCCATCCGCTCCGATGTGAAGCCATCCTGATCTAAGCGGTCATCACTCGTGGAAATGAAAAGGGGCACCGCAACAATGTTGCGGCGCCCCTTTTCGTGCGACCAGACCGGGATCGATCAGCCCGCCATGTCCTCCAATTCGCGCCCGCGCGTCTCGTTGACCATCGCCTTCACGAAGAAGAACGAGATCGCCGCAAACGTCGCATAGCCGGCATAGGTGATCGCCAGCCCCGGCGACACGGCCAGCGACGGGAAGCTGACCGAGATCGCGGCATTGGCGATCCACTGCGCAAAGCCCGATACCGCCAGCCCCGATCCGCGGATCTGGTTGGGGAACATCTCGCCCAGCATCACCCACATCACCGGGCCCCAGCTGGCGTTGAAGAAGATCACGTACAGGTTCGCCGCCACCAGTGCGATCAGCCCGCTATTGCCCGGCAGCGATACCGAGCCGTCTGCTGCGGTCACCGCGGTGGAGAAGGCATAGGCCACCGTCGCCAGCGTCACCGCCATGCCGGCGGACCCCACCAGCAGCAGCGGCTTGCGCCCGATCCGATCGACCGTCGCAATCGTGAAGATGCACGCCGCGATCGACAGCACACCCGACAGGATGTTGATCTGCAGCGCATCGTTCTCGGTAAAGCCGACCGCTTCCCACAGCACTGCGCCGTAATAGAACACCACGTTGATGCCGACGAACTGCTGGAACACGGCCAGCCCAATGCCCGCCCACAGGATCGGGCGGACCTTGCCGGTGCTCTTGTCGATCAGGTCGCTGAGCTTGGGCTTGTGATGGTCCGCCGCCAGCGAGTTGCGGATCTCGACCACCTTATGATCGGCCTCGACCCGCCCGAACAGCCGCGTTAGGACGACATGCGCCTGGTCGTCCCGGCCCTTGGCGACCAGGAAGCGCGGGC
Organism: Sphingomonas endolithica; assembly: GCF_025231525.1. NCBI lineage: Bacteria > Pseudomonadati > Pseudomonadota > Alphaproteobacteria > Sphingomonadales > Sphingomonadaceae > Sphingomonas > Sphingomonas endolithica. The sequence goes on along the minus strand of NZ_CP103057.1, from coordinate 3,820,053 downwards.
TCTCCGGAATGCCCAGTAAAGCGAGCAGATAGATCGCCGCCGGGATCGCCTGCAGCCAGAACATCCAGCGCCAGGCGGTATAGCCCAGCCAGAATTCCGCGGTCGAGCCGCCGGCATAGCGCGCAACGACGTAATTGGCGACGAACGCGCCGGTCAGCCCGGTGATGATCATCACCTGCTGCACGCTCGACAGGCGCCCGCGGATCGATGCCGGTGTGACTTCCGAGATGTACACCGGCGAGATCACGCTCGCCGCGCCGACGCCCAGGCCCCCCACGATGCGCGCGAAGATGAACACTTCGGAACCGTTAGCCGCCCCGGCCAGGATCGCGCTGAACAGGAACAGCACCGCCGCGATCATCATCACGTTGCGCCGCCCGATCGCATCGGCCAGCCGCCCCGCCCCGAACGCGCCGATCGCCGACCCGACCAGGATAGCACCGACATTAACCCCGATCCCAAACTTGCCGAGGTCGAATGCCGATTCCAGCCCCTTTTGCGTGCCGTTGATCACGCCCGAATCATATCCGAACATGAACCCGCCGATCGTCGCCGCCGCGACGATCCCGGCGATGAAGCGGTGGTTTACCGCCGCCGCTGCCGCATCGCCCCTTGCCGTATCCGTCATAATCCTCTCCCCTTGGCCGGCCGTGCCGGTCTGATGCTAATGATTGTGCCGTGGTGTCCTGGCCGAAATACCACGATATTTGACCGCGAAATCAAGCACCGCGCCATCGCCGAGCTGCCCTGTCTTCTCGCGGTACAATTCCTCCCACGGCGTATGGCTCTCCGGCACCGGCGGCGCCGGTCCCGTCCGCCGCCGCGCGATCTCGTCCTCGTCGACCAGCGCATCGCAGCGCCCGGCCCTCAGATCGATGCGGATCATGTCACCGGTTCGCAGCCACGACAATCCACCGCCGACCGCACTTTCCGGACTGGCGTTCAGGATCGACGGGCTGTCCGATGTCCCCGATTGCCGCCCGTCGCCCAGCGTCGGCAGCGCCATGATGCCGCGCTGGATCAGGTGATCGGGCGGCTGCATGTTGACGACCTCGGCCGATCCCGGCCAGCCGATCGGCCCCGCCCCGCGGATCACCAGGATGCAATGCTCGTCGATATCCAGCGCTGGATCGTTGATCCGGTGGTGATAATCGTCCGAACCGTCGAACACGATCGCACGCGCCTCGAACATGTCGGGCCCGCCCTCGCGCTGCAGATAGCGTTCGCGGAATGCCGGCGAGATCACGCTCGTCTTCATGATCGCCACGTCGAACAGATTGCCCGACAGCACCAGGAACCCGGCCTGCTCCTTCAGCGGTTGGTCGAACGCGCGGATGACCTCGCGGTCGCTCGCCATGCGGCCGGTGAGATTCTCCGCCAGCGTCCGCCCGGTCACCGTCAGGCATGCCCCATCCAGCTTCCCCGCGCCCAACAGCTCGTTCATCACCGCCGGCACGCCGCCGGCGCGGTGGAACCGTTCACCCAGGAAGCGCCCGGCCGGCTGCACGTCGACCAGCAGCGGAAGGTCGTAGCCGTGTTCCGACCAGTCCGCTGCGCTGATCTCCACCCCGGCATGCCGCGCCATGGCGTGGATGTGTGGCTGCGCGTTGGACGATCCGCCGATCGCCGTCACCACGCGGATCGCATTCAGGAAGCTGTCGCGCGTTAGGATATGCGATGGGCGCAGGTCCTCATACGCCATCTCGACGATGCGGCGCCCGGTCTCATACGCGAACTGACCGCGCTCGCGGTACGGCGCGGGGATCGCCGCGCATCCCGTCAGCGACAGGCCGAGCGCCTCGGCCACGGCGTTCATCGTCGACGCCGTGCCCATCGTGTTGCAATGCCCGGCCGATGGCGCACTGTCCGTCGCGCGGCGCAGGAATTCCTCTTCGTCGATCTCGCCTGCCGCCAGCTTGCGCCGCGAGCGCCAGATGACCGTGCCCGATCCGACCAGCTCACCCTCGTGCCAGCCGTCGAGCATCGGCCCGCCGGACAGCACGATCGCCGGGATATCGACGGTCGATGCCGCCATGATCCCCGATGGCGTGGTCTTGTCGCACCCGGTGGTCAGCACCACCGCATCGATCGGATAGCCGTACAGCGTCTCGACTAACCCGAGATAGGCCAGGTTGCGGTCGAGCGCGGCGGTCGGGCGGCGGCAATTCTCGAAGATCGGGTGCACTGGAAATTCCATCGCAATCCCGCCTGCATCGCGGATGCCGTCGCGCACCCGGCGCGCCAGATCGAGATGGATGCGGTTGCACGGTGACAGATCGCTGCCGGTCTGGGCGATGCCGATGATCGGGCGGCCCGATCGCAGCTCGTCGGCGGTCAGCCCGTAATTCATGAACCGTTCGAGGTAGAGCGCCGTCATGTCCGACCGTGCCGGATCGGCAAACCAGTCGCGCGAGCGGAAGGGACGGACCGGTACGCGAGACACGTTTCACTCTCCCTCAGGCACGTGACCGTTTAGTTCGGCGCAGCACCGCTGTTATCGCTACCACGAAATATCATGTGGTCAAGTGCGCCGCACCGCCGGCCGCCGCCGCGGCGCGGCATCGGATTGGCGGCGGATCAGCGTGAAATCGAGCAGCCGGTGCGGTTCGGCTCGCCCGCCCCCCTTCGACTGCCGGATCGTCGAGACGAGCAATTCGACCGCGGCACGCGACATGTCGGCGATCGGCTGATGAATCGTGGTGAGTTCCGGCCAGATCGCGGTCGACAGGGTCGTATCGTCGAACCCGCACACCGTGAGGTCACCGGGCACGTCCAGCCCGCGGCGATGCGCCACCGCCACCGTCGCCGCCGCCATGTCGTCGTTGGAGGCAAAGATCGCGGTCGGCGCTTCTTCCAGGTCGAGCAATTGTTCGGCCGCATCCAACCCAGATCGATAGGTGTACAGGCCATGCGTGATCAGATCGGGATCGATCTCCACCCCGACCTCCTCCAGCGCCGCGCCATAGCCTTCCAGCCGCTGCGCACTCGCCGACAGATTGGGGTTGCCGGTGATGAAGCCGATGCGGCGATGGCCAAGCGCGATGATGTGTCGCGTCATCGTCAATGCCGCCGTGCGGTCGTCGATGCGGATCGCCAGCACGTTCTTCGACGGGCAACCGCTCGCCACGGTGACGGTCGGCACGCGCGCCGCGGCCAGCAGCTCGAGCACTGCCTCTGCCTCGCACAAGGGGGGCGGCAGGACGATGCCGTCGATCCCGCCATCGATCAGATGCTTGGTCACCTCGATTTCGTGCTCGCCCAATTCGCACTTCTCGACGATGATCTGCACGTCGCTGCGCGCCGCCTGGTCGAGGCTGCCGAGCAGGAATTCGCTCAGGAAGCCGGCACTGGGATTGCTGTATAGCAGGCCGATGCGCGTCTGCCCGGCGCCGGCCAGGCTGCGGGCCGCCGGATTGGGCGCGTAATTCATCGCCGAGATCGCTGCATTCACCGCGTCGCGCGTCGCCGGCCGGACATTGCTTTCGCCGTTGATCACGCGGGAGACGGTCATCGGCGATACGCCCGCGCGCTTGGCGACATCGCCGATCGTCGGTGCCCCACCGGCGCGACGTGATGTTCTGGTGTTGGTTTGACCGGGTTCCATGCCGCACGAGTAGCGCAACCATCGCCTCCCGCAAGTGTCGGAGGTGAAATGCCCGCTCGCGTACGCAGACGGTAATTCCTGAACCGGTATGGCGCCGCCTGCCCTCGCCCCTTGCTCCGGTCGGGATCGGCCGATATGGTAGCGCTATCTGATGCCCACGACAGATCTCGCAGAAGATCGCCATTAGGATGGACCCGAAGATTATGCGCTACACCATCGCCAAGCTCCTGGCTCTGCCGCTCGCGTTGGCGGGCACGCTCGTGCTCGCGCAAACCAAGACCGCCGAACAGCGCAGCCCGGAGGGCAAGCGCTATCTCGCGCAGCCTCTGGTCAAGGACATCTTCGTCGCCGATCCATCCGCGCATGTCTTCAACGGCCGGATCTACGTCTATCCCAGCCACGATGTCGATGCCGGCATTCCCGACGACGATCTCGGCAACCAATATGCCATGCACGATTACCGCGTACTCAGTATGGCGCGCCCGGGCGGTCCGGTCACCGTGCATCCGGTGGCGATCGACGTGAAGGACATTCCCTGGGCCTCCAAGCAGACCTGGGCGCCGGACGCCGCCTACAAGAACGGCACCTATTATCTCTACATGCCGGCGCGCGACAAACAGGGCGTGTTCCGCATCGGCGTGGCCACCTCCAAGTCGCCGACCGGCCCGTTCAAGGCCGAGGCCGCACCGATCCGCGGCAGCTTCTCGATCGACCCCGCGGTGTTCACCGACACCGACGGCCAGAGCTACATGTTTTTCGGCGGCATCTGGGGTGGCCAGTTGCAGCGTTGGGCGACCGGAAAGTTCGATGCGGACGCCGGTGACACCGACCTCCGCCAGGACGACAAGCCAGCGCTATCAGGCAAGGTCGCGCGCCTGACCGCCGACATGAAGCAGTTCGCCGAGGCACCGCGCGACGTGCAGATCCTCGACGAAGCCGGCAAGCCCGTGCTCGGCGGCGACCATGACCGGCGCTTCTTCGAAGCCTCGTTCATGTTCAAGCGCGGCGGCAAATATTATTACACCTACTCGACCGGCGACACGCACTTCGTCAACTACGCGATCGGCGACAATCCGTACGGCCCGTTCCGCTACACCGGCCACATCATGGCGCCGGTGCAGGGCTGGACCACGCACCATTCGATCATCGAGTTCCAGAACCGCTGGTGGCTGTTCTACCACGACACGCAGTTGTCGAATAAGAACCACCTGCGCTCGGCCAAGATGACCGAGATGTTCTTCAATGCCGACGGTACGATCCGGCCGATCAACCCCTTCAAAGACTGATCGGCATGTTCCTGGGGATCGATATCGGCACGTCCGGCGTGAAGGCCGTCGTGCTCGACGAAGCGGGCGGCGTTGCTGGGCAAGGCGTTGCCGCACTCACCGTGCAACGGCCGCATCCTTCCTGGTCTGAACAGGATCCGGAGGCGTGGTGGCGCGCGACGATCGCCGCGGTGCAGGCGATCGATCCGGGCGTGCGCCGGGCAGTGCGCGGCATCGGCCTTGCCGGGCAGATGCACGGCGCGACCCTGCTCGACGCCGATGACCGGCCGCTCAGGCCCGCAATCCTGTGGAACGACGGCCGCAGCTTTGCCGAATGCGCCGCGCTGGAACAGGCCGTGCCCGATCTGCGCGCGATCGCCGGCAACATCGCCATGCCCGGTTTCACGGCGCCCAAATTGCTCTGGGTGCGCGCGCATGAACCGGAGATCTTCGCGCAGGTAGCGACCGTGCTGCTGCCCAAGGATTATGTCCGCCTGCGCATGACCGGCGACAAGGCCTCCGATCTGTCGGACAGCGCCGGCACGCTGTGGCTCGACGTTGGCGCGCGCCGCTGGAGCGACGTGCTGCTTGGCGCCTGCGGGCTCACGCAAGCGCAGATGCCGAAGCTTTTCGAGGGCTCCGAGATCACCGGCACCTTGAGCGCCGACATCGCGGAACTGTGGGGTATGCCCCAGGTACCCGTCGCGGCGGGTGGCGGCGACAATGCCGCAGGCGCGATCGGCGTCGGCGTGGTGCGCGATGGCGATGCCCTGCTGTCGCTCGGCACGTCGGGCGTCATCTTCGTCGCCACCGACGACTTCCGCCCCAATCCGGCGCGCGCGGTGCACGCTTTCTGCCACGCGCTGCCGGGCATGTGGCACCAGATGTCGGTCCACCTTTCGGCGGCTTCGTGCATCGACTGGGTCGCGCGGATCACCGGTGCGACAGGTGCCGCCGACCTGTTCGCCCGCGCCGAAGCCGCTGGCCCCGCAAGCGGCCCGGAACTGTTCCTCCCCTATCTCTCGGGCGAGCGCACGCCGCACAACGATGCCGACGTGCGCGGCGCCTTCCTCAATCTCGACAATGATACCGATGCCGGCCGCCTGGCCGAGGCGGTGCTCGAAGGCGTCGCCTTCGCGCTCGCCGACGGGCTCGACGTGCTGCGCGAGGCCGGCACCGTGGTCGATCGCCTGTCGGTGATCGGCGGCGGTGCGCGCTCCAGCTATTGGGGCCGCGTCATTGCCGCCGCGATGGAGGTCGAACTCGTCTATCTGCAGGGCGGCGAAGTCGGCCCCGCGCTCGGCGCCGCCCGCCTTGCACAGCTGGCGGTCGACCGCGGCGACCCCACCACCGTTTGCGTCGCCCCGCCCGTCTCGCACACCGTATCGCCCGATCCGGCGCTGATCTCGGCGCTCGCCGCCAAGAAAGCCGCCTTTCGCCAGGCCTATTCCCGCATCACCCCCAAAATCTCCCCAAGGAACGCGTAAATGTCCGATTTCTTCGCCGATATCGCCCCGATCGCCTATGAAGGCCCCGACAGCCGCAACGAGCTGGCGTATCGCTTCTACGACAAGAAGCGCGTCGTGCTCGGCAAGACGATGGAGGAGCATCTGCGCTTCGCCGCCTGCTTCTGGCACACCTTCTGCTGGCCCGGCAGCGACGTGTTCGGCGGCGGCACCTTCGATCGCCCATGGCATCGCGGCGCGAACGACAGCGCGGCGGCCGCCGAGAAGCGCGAGGTCGCGTTCGACTTCTTCCAGAAGCTCGACGTGCCCTTCTACTGCTTCCACGACGTTGACGTCATGGCCGACGCCGCCAACATCACCGAGCATCGCCGCTTCTTCGCCGAGGCGGTCGACCATCTCGAACAGCTCCAGGCCTCCTCCGGCCGCAAGCTCCTGTGGGGCACCGCCAACCTGTTCAGCCACCCGCGCTTTGCCGCCGGCGGCGCCACCAACCCCGATCCGGAAGTGTTCGCGTTCGGCGCATTGCAGGTCCGCGACGCGCTCGAAGCCACGCACCGCCTGGGCGGCGAGAATTACGTGCTGTGGGGCGGTCGCGAGGGGTACGAGACGCTGCTCAACACCGACATGAAGCGCGAGCTCGATAATTTCGGCCGCTTCCTGAGCCTCGTGGTCGAGCACAAGCACAAGATCGGCTTCACCGGCACGATCCTGATCGAACCCAAGCCGCACGAACCGACCAAGCACCAATACGATTTCGACACCGCGACCGTGTACGGCTTCCTCAAACGCTACGGCCTGGAGAACGAGGTCAAGGTCAACATCGAGGCCAACCACGCCACGTTGTCCGGCCACACGTTCGAACACGAAATCGCCACCGCCCGCGCGCTCGGCATCTTCGGCTCGATCGACGCCAATCGCGGCGATCCGCAGAATGGCTGGGACACCGATCAATTCCCCAATTCGGTCGAGGAACTGACGCTGGCGATGATCGAGATCATCCGCGCTGGCGGCTTCACCACCGGCGGCTTCAATTTCGATGCCAAGGTACGGCGCCAGAGCATGGATCCGGCCGATCTGTTCTACGGGCATGTCGGCGGCATCGATGTCGTCGCCAAGGGCCTGCTCAACGCCGCCGCGATCATCGAGGACGGTCGCCTCGATAGCATCCGCGCCGATCGCTACGCCGGCTGGGACAGCGGCTTCGGCACCGATATCGGCAGCCGCAGCCTGGCGGAAATCGCCGATCTCGCGGTCGAGCGGAACATCGATCCAAAGCCCCGTTCCGGCCAGCAGGAGCGCATCGAGAACCTCATCAACCGGTTCCTCTGATATGACCTGGGCGCGCCCGCGCGCGTGGTGGACACGCCTGGTGCTGGCGCTGCCCTTTGTCCTGATCGGCGCGGCGGACGACCCCGCCCCCGTGCCGCCGCCCCGCTATGACGCGATCGCGTTGTGGCCGGGCGGCGCCCCCGGCAGCGCCGCCCGCGCCAAGGAGGCGGAGATCGGCCGCGATTACTGGGTGCGCAACGTGCACGCCCCCTCGCTACTCGCCTTCCCCGCGGCCCCCGAGCACAACAATGGCGCGGCGATCGTCATCGTGCCCGGCGGCGGGCACCGCCTGCTGGTTTGGACCAACGAAGGCACCCGCGTCGCCACCGCGCTCAACCGCTACGGCGTCAGCGCCTTCGTGCTCAAATACCGCCTCGCGCGCGAACCCGGCACGCCTTACTCGATCGAGGGCGACGCGGTTGACGATGCACGCCGCGCGATCCGCTGGGTGCGCGCCAATGCCACACGCTACGGCATCGATCCGGCACGCGTCGGCATCATGGGCTTCTCCGCCGGCGGCGAACTCGTCTCGCTGGTCGCCGACAATCCCGCCCCGCCGCCGCGTACTCGCGCCGCCTACAAACCCGATGCGATCGACGCCCTGAGTGCACGTCCCGACTTCCAGGTGCTCGTCTTCCCCGGACCGCTCGGCATCCCCGCCAAGGCCGCGGCGAGCGCACCCCCCGCCTTCATCACCGCCGGCTCGCTGGACGCCTGCTGCGCCGCCCCCGCGGTGACGCTCTACGAGCAGTTGCGCAAAGCCGGCGTCTCGGCCGAACTCCACATGTATGCCGAGGCCGACCACGCCTTCAATCTCGACGAGAGCAACCGGATCTCGATCCTGCACTGGCCCGATCGCCTAGCCGACTGGCTGGCCGATGGCGGCTGGCTGGAGGCGCGCAAGCATGTGGAACGAGGGCGGGCACCGGGCTCGACGAACAGATAGCGGCTGGCAGCAATCCTGCTACAGCGCATTACAGCATGACGACCCGGACGTGATCACCCTCCCATTCGTATAGAGCGAAGTCGAGATACCTGCGCGGTGACGAGCGTTACCTAACCTCTCCCCTCCCCGTTCGTCCTGAGTAGCCATCGAGTAGCGCGAAGCGCGTATCGAGAGGGCGTATCGAAGGACACGCGATACCGCGCTCCAAAGTGCTTCGATAGGAGCCCTCGATACGGCCTACGGCCTACTCGGTCTCTAATCAGCACGAACGGATATTAGGTAAAGTCCTCCTGTAGTACCCGGATGCCCGTCGACCCGAACGGGTTGATGTAGAACAATCACAGCCTAGGATAGCAAGCTCAACCACCAGCACCCGGAGGTCTCGTGGCAAGCGCATTCCCCCAAGGCACCGTCCACGAAGCAAGCGACGATCTACAGGCGGCCGTGCGCGCCGACCCACAAGTCTTCACGCTCTGGGAAAGCTTGACGCCACTCGGGCGCAACGAGTTCATTTGCTGGGTCGATGATGCGAAACAGCCGGCAACTCGCCAACGCCGCATCCACCGCACCTGCGAAGAATTGCGGGAGGGCAAGAAGCGCCCTTGTTGCTGGCCCGGATGCATCCACCGCACCGACAAGGCGCCCGGCCGATGGCAACAGGCGGTCCTGATCGATCGCCAGCCGAAGACCGGATTGTGATCCCGCGGCGTTGCTCTTGCGATCCTGCCGGTGGAAAGCAAAGATGCTTTGGCGGTGCACAAGATGGGGAATGAGCGACCATGGCCGATGAACCGACCAAAGGACCTACATCCTACTTTCCCTCTATCGAAAAGAAATACGGCAGGCCGATCGCGGAATGGCAGGATCTCATCCGCAGGCACTTGCCGGCAAAGCACATGAATCTGGTCGCGATGCTGAAGAACGACCACGGCATGGGTCACGGACACGCCAACGCCTTGGTCGCACATACCTTGGCAGCAAAAAGCTGATTGATTACACGGTGGATCGCCGGCCCACGTGATGAGCACGACCCGCGCGACCAACCCCCGCCGTTTGTGTCGAGCGAAGTCGAGACACCGCTCGGAGCGCAGTGTCTCGACTTCGCCCGACACGAAGGGAAAGGCTGAGCTCAGCAAGCATCGCTGTTCCCCGGCGAAGGCCGGGGCCCAGGAGCGAAACGTCAATGAAGCGCGCCGCGCTTCGTTACCACCACCTGTCCGCCTGGACCCCGGCGTCCGCCGGGGAACAGCATTGCTGTCGGCTCAGCCGCTACCAGCAAACCAGTAGCAACCCACCCTCAGTCGCATTTCAGCACCCGGTCAGCCGCCGTCCCCAGCGCCACGCGCGCCACCGCGACCTTCATTGCGCCGCGCGTGCTGATCGCAAACGGGGTGGCCACCTGCGCGATCGCGCCCGCCGCACCATAACAACGCAGCGGCACGCCCACCGTCAGCCACTTGCCCTGCGCCACATCGCGCGGGATCGCTGCGCCACCGCAGGTCGCGCCGCATCGCGCCACGATGCGCGCATCGCTCGCCGGCGCGCTGTCGAAGCGCATCGTCGCCACCACCATCACGTCGCCATTGGCCTCGCGTGACAAATCCAGCGACGCCGCCGGGCTCAGCGACACCACCTGCGGGCCGCCGCCGCGCAGGTCGAACGCGCGACCGCCTTCCTGCACGCGCGCGTCGATCGCCGTCACCCGCACGCGGCCGGCGAGCGCCTGCGCCGGCACGGTGGTGATCCGCGTCGTGTCGCTCTCGCCATTGCCGACCGACAGCGACCAGCCCGCGGCAGGCACGCCATCGGCGAAATAGATGCCGCCGGTATCATCGTCAGCAACGCCGGCATCCTCGCCGACCGGCTTCCACGGCATCGGCGCCTCGGTGCCGCTCAGGCCATAGCGCAACGGGAACAAGGTCGGCCCGCCCGGCCGCGCGGTAGCCGGCCACGCCATCGACAGCCGCCCGGTGAAGCCCGGCGCGCTGCCATCGGCGCGCGCGAACAGCCGGTCGGCAATCCCTGCCCCTTCGCTGCCCGGCAACCAGCCGACGACGAACGCATCCGCCGTGTTGAGTTCGGGTCCCACGAACAGCGGTCGTCCGGTCAGCATGACCGCCACCACTGGAATGCCCTGCGCCTTCAACCGCCGCATCGTCGCCAGCGGCGCGCGCAATTCGGGGCGCAGTTGCAGCGCCTTGATGTCGCCCTGGAACTCGGCATACGGCGTTTCGCCGAACACCACGATCGCCGCATCCGGCTTCTTGGCGAACGTACCGCCGGGCGACAGCTCGGCCGAGCCGCCACTCTGCGCGGCTGCCTGGCGGATGCCGCTCCAGATTGATGTCGCACCAGGGAAGTTGGCGTTGGTCAGCCCCGTGCCCTGCCAGCTCAAGGTCCAGCCGCCCGATTGGCGCGCGATATCGTCCGCCGCATCGCCCGCGACCAGGATGTTCGCCCCGCGCTTGAGCGGCAGCACGCCGGTATTCTTCAACAGCACCAGCGACTTCGCCACTGCGTCGCGCGCCAAGGCGCGATGCTCGGCCGATCCCAGCAACTGCCACTGCCCCGACAGCGGCCGCGACGATGGCTTGCCCGCCTCGAACAGCCCGATCTGCAGCTTCACGCGTAGGATCCGCGCCACTGCATCGTTCAACCGCGCCGCCGGCACCGTGCCGTCCTTGGCCTGCGCCAGCAGCGATCCGTACAGCGCGCGCCAGCTGTCCGGCGCCATGTACATGTCGATCCCGGCATTGATCGCCTGCGGGCAGCTGGCATTGGTGCAGCCGGCAACCTGGCCATGCGCGTTCCAATCGGTCACCACGAAGCCGCCGAAATCCATCCGTCCCTTCAGCACGTCGGTAACGAGGCCATGATGCCCGGCGATCTTGGTGCCGTTCCAGCTCGAGAAACTGGTCATCACCGTGCCCACGCCCGCGCCGATCGCCGGCACATAAGGCGCGCCATGCACGTCGCGCAGCGTCTCCTCGCTGATCCGCGCATCGCCCTGGTCGCGACCTTCGAATGTGCCGCCATCGGCGATGAAATGCTTGGTGCTGGCGAGCACGTGGGGACCCGCCAGGATGCGATTGCCCGGCGCGCCCTGCAAACCAAGGATCATCCGCCCGGCATAGCTGGCGACCAGCGCGGGATCGGACGAATACCCCTCATAGGTCCGCCCCCAGCGCGCATCCTGCGGCACGGTGATGGTCGGCGCGAAGGTCCATTCCTGCCCGGTCACGCGGATCTCGGCCGCCGTCGCAGCGCCGATGCGCTCGATCATGTCGGGATCGTTCGCCGCGCCCAGCCCGACATTGTGCGGAAACAGCGTCGCGCCGACGATGTTGCTGTGGCCGTGCACCGCATCGGTGCCCCAGATGACAGGCACGCCCACGCCGCCCGCGCTGCGATCGGTCGAGGCGGCATAGAAGGCATCGGCCAGTTCCAGCCATTTCTGCGCCGGTGCCAGATCGTCATTGCCTGGCCCCGAGCTGCCGCCGTTCAGCACCGACCCCAGATGGTAGCGCTTGACGTCCTCGGGCGTGACGCTGGCGATGTCGGCCTGGATCACCTGGCCGACCTTCTCCTCGATCGTCATGCGGCGCAGCAGATCGGCGATGCGCGCCTCGATCTTGGCGTCGCGCTTGATCGGCCAGGATACCTTCGGCCAGATCGCGGGATGCACCACCGATGACGACGGCCTTGGCGGCACCACTGCCGGCGTCGCGCTCTGCGGCGCGGGCGCGACCTGCGCCCATGTCAGTGCAGGGGCGGCAAGCGCTGCCGACACCGTGGCGGCGCTCAGCAGGAGCGTACGAAGCCTGTCGTGTTTCTGGCGCATCTTTGGGTCCTCTCCGGTGACGTCTTTTCTCAGCCAATCCATGCTTCGTTTATGTCAACGTTGTCAACGAACAAGCCAGCTCAGCGCAGCGGTTCCGCGGCTGATTCGCGGATGATCAGTTCGTGCGCATGGTTACGCCGCATGGTCACGGTGCCACCGTTCAGCTGCGCCAGCACCATGTCGGTCGCGGCGACGGCCATCTCGAACACCGGCTGACGCACCGTGGTGATGCGTGGCCAGCTGATCTGCGCGACTTCGGAATCGTCGAAGCCGACGATCGACACGTCTTCGGGCACGCGCAAGCCCAGCACGCGCGCGGCCATCAGCGCGCCGACGGCCATGTCGTCATTCTGCGCCAGGATCGCGGTCGGCCGGTCCTGCTGCGACAACAGCCGACGTCCAGCCGCCTCCCCGCTCGCGCGCGTGAACATGCCGCCCTCGATCCAGTCCAGACGGATCGGCACACCGGCGGCATGCAGCGCCTGTGTGTAGCCGAGCAGGCGTGCCTCGGTCGCGGCATGCGTCGGGTCGCCCTTGATGATCGCGATGTCGCGGTGGCCGAGCCCGATCACATATTGCGCGATCTCGCGCGCTGCGGTGACATCGTCGACGACGTTGCTGGGCGCGGCATCCAGCGCGCGGGTCGGCGCGATCCGCGCGCAGCGGATGCCGGCGGCGGCCAGATCGGCGAGCAGTTCGGGATGGTCGGAGGCCGGCGGGGCCAGCACCACGCCGTCGAGCGCCGCCGAGCGCAACAGCTGCACCACGTCGCGCGCGCGCTCCGAGATCGACATCACCGGCACCACCACCATGCGGTATCGTTCGTCGCGCAAGCGCTGCAACACGCCCATCTGCAATTCGACGACATAACTCGGCGACGGATTTTCGTACACCAATCCAATGAGATGCGAGCGCCGATTGACCAACGCCTGAGCCATGATGTTGGGATAGTAATTGAGTGAATCGGCCGCCGCTCTGACCCGACGCTTCACATCATCGGTGACATGCGGCTCGCCGTTCATCACCCGCGACACGGTCTTGCTCGACACGGCAGCCAACCGCGCCACGTCGATGATCGTCGTGCGTCGCTTATGGATGGTCAAGGCACATGCAACTTTCTCGTCGACTGACCACGTTGACATACGCACCTTATTCCTGGTGGTCTAGCTGCGTGCTATTTTGGCAACGGATCGACCTAGTTGGGAGAAACTATGAATTAAGTATTGGTGGTCCCGTTGACATCGAAAGACAATTTGGTAGCGTTATCACCTAAGCAGATTCGGACCGTAACGGCCCGAGCGACGACAACGATCGTCGACATCAGGAGGGGATATCATGAAGGCTACCACGCTCATCGCTGCGCTCGCGCGTTCGACTTCCGGTCTGGCACTGGTCGCTGGACTGGCGCTGCCCGCCGCCGCACAAGTCGCGCCAGCTGAGTCGCCCAGCAACGCGCAGCCGGGCTCCAGCCAAGCCGGCAACGTCTCGACCCTGGAGCCTTCCAGTCAAGAGCAGGATGCCGGTGTTGAGAACGACATCGTCGTCACCGGCATTCGTGCCAGCCTCAATCGCGCGATCGACATCAAGCGTAATTCTGCCGGCGTCGTTGATGCGATCTCCGCCGAAGATATCGGCAAGTTCCCCGACACCAACCTGGCCGAGTCCTTGCAGCGCATCACCGGCGTGTCGATCAGCCGCTCCAACGGCGAAGGCTCGACGGTTGCCGTTCGCGGCTTCAGCGGCAACTACAATCTGGTGACGCTGAACGGTCGCCAACTGGCCTCGACCAACATCGACCTCAGCACCGGCAACGCATTCGCGGTCGGCACCGGCCGCTCGTTCGACTTCCAGAATCTGGCGTCGGAGGGCGTTTCCACGCTGGAGGTGTACAAGACCGGCCGTGCGAACATCCCATCGGGCGGCATCGGTGCCTCGATCAACGTGGTCACGCGCCGCCCGCTCGACGCGCGCGAAGACGGCCTGTCCGGATCGATCGGCGGCAAGGCGCTCTACGACAGCTCGGTGGAGGATGCGGAGTCTGATCTGAAGAAGATCACCCCGGAATTCTCGGGCCTGGTCAACTGGAAGAATGCCGACCAGACCTTCGGCGTCAATGTCTTCGGCAGCTATCAGCTACGTGAGTCCGCCTCGGTCCAGTCCAACCCGAACTATTGGAACATCGTACCGCTGGCGACTTTCCTGAACTCGACCACGTACATTACGCCCACCACGAACATCACCAATCGTCCGACCACGCCTTATGTGCAGATTCCGAACGACAGCCGATATCAATTCTCCGAGAACCGCCGCGAGCGCATCAATGGTCAGGCCAACATTCAGTTCAAGCCGACCGACCAGCTGGAGATCACGATCGATGGTTTGTATGCGCGCAACAAGCTGAGCGACGAGCGCAGCGAGCAGACCAACTGGTTCCAGCGGCCGTTCACCGACGTCACGTTCGACGACAACAAGCAGATGCAAACCGCCATCATCCTCGCCGAGGCCAAGCAAGCGGACAAGGGGTACGAGCAGCAGCGGTTCGCCACGAAGACGGAATTGTACTCGGTCGGCGGCAATGTGAAGTGGAACTTCACCGACGCACTATCGCTGAAGCTCGACGCGAACCATTCGAAGTCGACCACCGATCCCGACAATTCGAACGGCACCTCTGCAACGACGATCTCGATCGGCGCGCCCGTCCGTGCGACCCACCGCGTCGACTTCTCGAACGGCTTCCCGCAGCAGTCTGAAACGTTGAACGATTGCAATGCGACGAACGGCGGCCGGGGTGGCAATTGCAACAACCAGCTCGACCTCGGCGATCTTGGTACGCAGATCGCACGCGAGATTTTCTCCCGCCAGGAAGCGAGGGTCAATCAGTTCAACGCGGAATTGGGCTGGGACCTGGGTAACGAGAGCCGTTTCGTGTTCGGCGGCAATTACGTGGATTCGAAGACCCGTTCGGCCACTTCCAACACGCAGCAATTGTTGGGTGACTGGGGCATCACCGACACCGGTCTGGTCGCGACCCAGGCCGGCGATCTTGTCAGCACGTTTTGCCTGACGTGCAAGTTCGACAAATACAACCCGAACTCGACCGGGTCCGCGCTGGTCGCGTTCCGGGGGGACGCGGTCAACCTGCTCAACATCTTCTCGCCTTATTATGCAAACGTGCCAGGGCGTAGCAGAGTCGTGCAGGGTTCGTCGGATGACACGGTGAACGAGAAGACTTGGGCGGTCTACGGGCAGATGGCCTGGCACGGCGACATCGGCGGGCGAAACGCCAACGCCCTGATCGGCGTTCGCTACGAGCAGACCAGAGTCAACTCGCTCGCTCTACAGACGATCCCGGCGGCGTTGGAATGGCAGTCGGATAACGATTTCGCCGTCCTCGGCGGCGCAGCCGGTGGAGCGGTGAACGTGAAGTCGAAGTACGACAATCTGCTACCCTCGCTCGACTTCAATATCGAAGTAGTGGACAGCGTCGTGGCGCGCGCGTCGTTCAGCCGGACCCTGGCCCGCGCGGAATATAGTGACCTGTTTGCCTCCGTGACGGCCAACCAGCCGAACCGCCCGACCGTGCTGGGCTCGGGTACTGCGCCCGCATCGCGTCACAATCCGGCGCTGTTGCCACTGGTGTCGGACAATTTCGACGTGTCGCTCGAGTGGTACTACAAGCCCACGAGCTTCGTCTCGGTCGGGTTCTTCAACAAGAACGTGCGCAACTTCGTCGGCAACCAGGTGACCAACGGCAACCTGTTCGGGTTGCGAGATCCGGGAGCGGGTGCCCCAGGGTCGCGGTCCGGCATCGCGCTGGACTATCTGCGAACCAACAACATCGCCACGACCGACGAGAATCTGTTCGCCTATTCCGCGCTGTTGCAGCAGAATGGCGGCAACCAGGCGGCAGCGACGGCAGCGTTCCAGAATGCATTCGACCCCGCCACGGGTCAGTTCCGCGGAACCTTCTACAACGACCTCGCGCTGGCCGTTAACCTCGTCGGTGATGCCAACGACCCGCTCGTCAACTTCGCGATCAGTGAGCCGATCAACAATCGCGAGGCCAACCTGCACGGCTTCGAACTCGCCTGGACCAACTTCTTCGGTCGATCCGGCTTCGGATTCGCAGTCTCGTACACCAAGGTCGACGGCGATGTGAATGTGGATCCCTATGCTGATCCGAGCGTCAACATCTTCGCACTGACAGGTCTGGGTGATAGCGCCAACTTGACCGGCATCTACGAAAAGAACGGCCTTTCGGCGCGCGTCTCGTACAATTGGCGTGACAAATATCTCGCGGCTACAAACCAGGGCGATAACCGCAACCCGCTGTTCACTGCGGCGTTCGGGACGCTGGATGCGAACATCAGCTACGACATCACCGATAACATCTCGCTGTCGCTCGAGGCCGTAAATCTGACGAGCGAGTCGTTCCGTCAATATGCGCGCACGAAGACCAACCTGGTGTTCGTGCAGGAGTTGAAGCCGCGTTACTGGCTGGGTGCGCGGTTCCGGTTCTGATCGGCTCCGGGAGTGGGGCTTGCCCCACTCCCGACCAAGGTTGAGAAAAGGCCGCGACGCGCTGGTGTAGCGGCCTTTTTCTTTTGTCGTCGCCATCGCGCTGCTAGACCTGAGCAGAAACAGGACCGGAGCGGATGAACCCCGTACAGATCAACAATATCGACCATGCCGATCTGCGGGTCAGCCCGCGGGCCGGCGCTGCATTCGGCGACGCCGCCAACCAGGCGCTGGTCTTCCCGGCCGAATTCGAGGAATTGCAGCGCGAGTTCGCCATCGTCTTCCGCCGCCGTGAAACCGGACTGCAGGCTTATGCCCTGCTGGGCCTGGACAGCGACGAGAATTTGTTTCTGTCCGGCGATCGCTGGACAAGCCGCTATGTCCCCGCAAGCCACCGCCGCGGCCCCTTCTCCATCGGCATCGCACGGGGCGAGGACAACGAGCCCGGCGAGCCAATGCTCCATGTCGATATGGACGATCCGCGCGTCGGGGACGACGCGGGCTTGCCGATGTTCCTGGAGCATGGCGGCAACACGCCTTACCTCGAGCATATCACGGGCGTGCTGCGGCTGCTGTACGACGAAATGGCGCGTGCGCCGGCGGCCTATGCCGCGCTCGATGACGCGGGGCTGCTTGCCACGGTCACGCTCACCATCGATGTCAGCGAGGAGCGCCGCTATACCGTGCCCGACGTGCTGGTGGTTGATGTCGAGCAACTCGCCGCGCTGGCGGGCGAGCCGCTCGAACGGCTGCACCGTTCGGGCATCTTGCGCCTCGCGATCCTCGTCGCGGCCTCGCTCGGCAACATTCAGCAGCTGATTGCCCGCAAGCAACAGCTGCTGAGCACAAGCGGCTGATCCCGATGCCCGCCATCAATCGCCGGACGCGCGTGATCGAGGCGGCGGACGCAAGCACCCTGCCGGTGGGCGAGTTGATCGCCGACGGCCGCCCCGCCATTCTGCGCGGGATCGCTCGCGACGTGCCGCTCGTCGCGGCGGGAATGGAAAGCGCGCAGTCGGCGATCACCTGGCTCAAGCAGTTCGATGGCGGCCGCCCGGTCACCGCCTATGTCGGTGATCCGGCGATCGGCGGGCGGTTCGGCTATGCCGACGATTTCACCGCGCTCAACTTCACCAGGGAACGCGGATCGCTGTCGGGCTATCTCGATCGCCTTCTGGCCAGCCTGGACGATGCAGCGTCCCCCTCCATCTATATCGGCTCGACCGATATCGACCAGTATCTGCCCGGTCTCAGGGAGCAAGCGGCGTTGCCGTTCGGTGATGCCGAATTGCAGGATCATCCCCCGCTGGTCAGCATCTGGATTGGCAACCGCACGACCGCGGCGGCCCATTACGACATGTCGAACAACATCGCCGTCACCCTGGTCGGGCGTCGGCGCTTTACCTTGTTCCCGCCCGATCAGGTCGCCAATCTGTATCCCGGCCCGCTTGATCCGACGCCGGCCGGCCAAGTCGTCTCCACCGTCGATTTCAACGCGCCCGATCTCGCACGCCATCCCCGCTTCGCCGAGGCGCTGGCAGCGGCCGAGGTGGCGGAGATGGAACCCGGCGACGCGCTGATCTACCCCGCTTTGTGGTGGCATCAAGTGGAAGCATTGGATCCGTTCAATGCGATGATCAATTATTGGTGGAACACGTCGCCAAGCTTCATGGACACGCCGCAAAACACCTTGCTGCACGCCTTGCTCAGCCTGCGCGACCGCCCGGCGCACGAGAAAGCAGGATGGCAGGCGCTGTTCGACTATTACGTGTTTGGCGATGCCGCGCGCGCAGCCGAGCACCTGCCACCCCAGGCCCGCGGCGAGCTGGCACCGCTCGACACAATCGCCGCGCGCCGGTTGCGCGCCAAACTGCTGCAGCGGCTCAATCGGTGAGGAGGGAACAAGCCATGGACACACCCAAGACTCGCGTGGTGATCGCCGGCGGCGGCACGGCGGGGTGGCTCGCCGCGGCGCTGCTGACGCGGCAATTGGGCAAGCTGGTCGATGTCACCCTGGTCGAGTCCGAGGAGATCGGCACGGTCGGCGTGGGCGAGGCGACGATCCCGACGATCCGCGCCTTTCACGCGCTGATCGGGCTCGACGAGCGCGATTTCGTGCGCGCGACCGGCGCGACGTTCAAGCTCGGCATCGCCTTCGAGAACTGGACACGACCCGGCTCGCGTTACATCCACTCGTTCGGCGATGTCGGCAAATCGACCTGGATGGGCGACTTTCAGCATTTCTGGCTCGCCGCGCGGCAAGACGGCAGTGCCTCCCCAATCGACGCCTATTGCTACGAGGCGCAAGCCGCCGAGGCCGGGCGCTTCGCGATCGGGGGCGATGCGCAGGTCAATTACGCCTATCATTTCGATGCCGGACGCTATGCCCGCTACCTGCGCGAGCGCTGCGAAGCCTCGGGCCTGAAGCGCATCGAAGGCCGGATCGCACGGGTCGAACAGGATGGCGAGAGCGGCGAGATCGTCGCCCTGGAACTGGCATCGGCCGAGCGCGTCGCAGGTGACCTGTTCATCGATTGCACCGGCTTTCGCGCGCTGTTGATCGGCGAGACGCTGGGCATCGGCTACGAAGATTGGAGCCACTGGCTGCCCAGCAACCGCGCGCTCGCGGTTCAGACCCGCTCGACCGGCCCCGCTTTGCCCTATACCCGTGCGATCGCGCACCAGGCCGGCTGGCAATGGCGCATCCCGTTGCAGCACCGGATGGGCAACGGCATCGTCTACAGCGCCGATTACCTGTCCGACGATGCGGCGCAGGCATTGCTGCTCGGCTCGGTCGAAGGCGAGACGTTGGTCGAGCCGCGGCTGATCCGCTTCGCCACCGGGCGCCGGATGCGCGCGTGGGAGAAGAATTGCGTCGCGCTCAGCCTCGCCTCGGGCTTTGTCGAGCCGCTCGAATCGACCAGCATCCATCTCGTCATGACCGCGCTGACCCGCCTGGTGCAGCTCTTTCCGTTCGGCGGCAGCACGCCCGCCATCTCCGCGCGGTTCAACGCCATGGCCCGCCACGAGCTGGAGGATGTGCGCGACTTCATCGTCATGCATTACCACCTCAACGCGCGCGACGAACCGTTCTGGCGCGCATGCCGCGAGATGCAGATCCCCGACACGTTGAAGGCGCGCATCGCTTTGTTCGAGGAGGATGCGCATGCCTATCAGGGCGCGGACGAGCTGTTCCGGGTGAGTTCCTGGCTGCAAGTGATGCTCGGCCAGGGTGTGACGCCGGCGCGTTTCCATGCGGTGGCGCGGCTGATGCCGCCGGCGCAGCTGGCGGGTGCGCTGGGCGATCTGGCGAAGGGCATTGCCGGCCAGGTTCGGCGCCTGCCCGCGCATCAGGCCTTCGTCGATCGATACGTCTCGGCAACCTGACGCTTTGCCATACCGACCGCGGCAGCGGTCACAGGATAAACAAGGGAGGATTGTCATGGAATTTGGACGACGCGATATCCTGATTTCCGCGGCCTCGATGGTGGTGGGATCGAGCGCGCTCGCACGCGCCACGCCGGATCGCCCGCTCGGCTATGCCATCGTCGGCCTGGGCGGCTACGGGCTGAAGGTGATCATCCCGCAATTCGCCAATTGCACGCACAGCCGGCTGGCGGCGGTGGTCAGCGGCGATCCCGCCAAGGCCAGGCGAGTCGCCGCCGAGCATGGCCTGCCCGAACGCTCGATCTACTCGTACGATACGTTCGACACGATCCGCGACAATCCGGACGTCGACATCGTCTATGTCTGCCTGCCGAATTCGATGCACGCCGAATATACCGTACGTGCCGCTCGCGCCGGCAAACACGTGCTGTGCGAAAAGCCGATGGCCGTGTCGGTGGCGGAATGCGAGACGATGATCGCGGCGTGCAGGGCAGCCAACCGCAAGCTGATGATCGGCTATCGCTGCCATTTCGAGCCGTTCAACCTGGAGGCGATGCGGCTGGCGCGCGCCGGGGAAGCGGGCAAGATCCGCTATGTCCGCTCCGAACACGGCTTCGTCCAGCGCGATCCGTCGGTGTGGCGGCTGAAGCGCGCGCTGTCGGGTGGCGGATCGCTGATGGACATGGGCGTCTACAGCCTGCAGGCGGCGCGCTACATGACCAATGAGGAGCCGATCGCGGTCACCGCGCGGGAATCCACCGATCGCCGCGATCCGCGCTTCACCGAGGTCGAGGACATAATCGATTGGACGCTGGAATTCCCGTCGGGCGCGATCGCCAGTTGCCAGTCGATGTACAGCGCCAACCAGAACCATATCCTGCTGATGGGCGACAAGGGCCGCATCGAGCTCGAGCCGGCGACGCGCTATGACGGCAATCACATGTGGCTGGGCAAGGACGGGCGCGAGCGCGAAGTGACCCCGCCGCCCGGGCCCGCCAAGACGCAGTTCGCCGGGCAGCTCGACCACATGGCGCAATCGGTGCGCACCGGGCGCGAGCCGATCGTGTCGGGCAAGGAAGGCCTGCGCGACATGCGCATCGTCGAGGCGATCTACCGCTCCGCACGGGAGGGGCGCACGATCCGGCTGGACCGGCGCACATGAGCCGGGTGCTGGCACTCGCGCTGCTGGTGCCCGTCGTGGCGCCGGTACAGGCGCAGACCGTCGCGGATCCCACCAGCTTTGCCGGCAGTGCCGAGGTGACGGCGCAGGTTGCCGCCATGGCCAAGGGCATGAAGCCGGGCCAGGGCTTTGCGTGGCAGCCGCTGGTGCGCGACGGCAAGACGGTCGCCGCGCTCGAATATTGGAAGAAGCGGGGGCGCCCGGCGGTGCATCCGGACCAGGCGGAATATGCCATCGTCATTGCCGGGCGCGGCACGCTGGTCTCGGGCGGGACGTTGGTCGAGCCGACCGTGACCAAGCCGGACCTGACCGAGGGTGCGCGGATCACCGGCGGCACCACGCGAGCGCTCGGGCCGGGCGACGTCATGCTGATCCCGGCGGGCGTGCCGCACTGGTTCGGCATCAGCGGCGAGCGGCTGGTGCTGCTCGGCACCAAGCTGCCCGCACGCTGAGCTCAGCCCTGCCAGCCGGGGCGTAATGGCAGGCGCAGGATACGGTCGTTGGCGGTCATGAACAGCGCGCGGCCGCCCTCCCCGAACGCGCAATTGGCGATCGGCGCGCCGGTCGAGATCAACCCCAGCGGTTCGGCCTCGGGCGACAGGAACATCATGCCGCCGGGCACCGAACAGACGAGCGTCCCGTCGCGCGCGACCTTCATGCCGTCGGGCAGGCCCGGCGCGCCGCCGGCCTGCATCGGCTTGGCGTCGAGCCATACACGGCCACCAAGCGGCCGGCCCGCGGCGTCGAGATCATAGACCATGATGCGCGGCGACACTTCGTCGGATACCGACACGTACAGCCGCCGCTCGTCGGGCGACAAAGCGATGCCGTTCGGGCGCGTCAGGGTCCCCTCGAGCAATTCGACGGTGCCATCCGGCAGCCGGCGATAGACGCCGTTGACCGGCTGTTCCTTGAGCGACGAGGCATCGCCCCCTTCCAGGCCGTAGGGCGGATCGGTGAAGTAGATCGCGCCGCTGCGCGCGACATGCATGTCGTTGGGACTGTTGAAGCGCTTGCCCTGATAGCGATCTGCCAGCACCTCGCGTCGGCGAGTGCGGAGATCGAGACGGTCGAGCGACCGCCCACCGCTATTGGCGATCAACAGCTTGCCCCCGGCATCCAGGGACAGGCCATTAGCGCCAGGCTCGCGGATCAACTTGGGATCGGTGCCGCCCGCGCCCGACGGCGACAGGAACGGCGCCGCCGCCGCGCCCTTGCGCCACCGGCGCACGATGTTGGCGGGCGGATCCGAGAACAACAGATACTGCCCGTTCTCGACCCATACCGGCCCCTCGGCCCAGCGTATGCCGGTCGCGATCACCTCGATCCGTGCGCCGGGCGCGACCATGCGGTCGAACGCCGACGCGATGCGGCGGATACGCGGCACGACGGGCGACGCTGCCCAGGCACCGCTGCCGGCCAGCGCCAGCCCTGCCCCCAGCACCGTCCGCCGGCTCGGCGCGAACCGCGCACTCACAGCATCGTCCATTCGGTCCATCCTCATTTACTTGGTGGTCGCGATCGCGGGCGCGGGTGCCAGGCTGGCGCCGCCCGCAGCCGTCAGCGTCAGCATCGGATGGCCTGCGCTCGCATGGTCCGCCCACGTCGGCAGGCCGGCGCCGTTCGCATTGCCCGTCTTCACGAAATTGACCAGATAGCCGCTCGCCGTCCGCCCGGCGGCCAAGTCCGCCGCCGTCGTCTGTGCGCCATATTTGATCGCTGCCGTATCGAAGAAGAACGGTATGTCGCTGGCATGCGACGCACCCTTGGTTGCGGGCGTGCGCACCGATCCGGCGACATAATCGAAGCGATAGTAGAAGACCGGCACGTTCTTGCGCACCAGCAGGTCGGCGACGTCGCGCGCGCCGGTGATCATATAGCCGTCCGCGCCGCCGATATCGTCGCTGGTCGCGCCGATCATCACCGGCACGTGCGCGAAGCGATCCGCCTCGTACGCCGCGCGTGCATCGACCGCGATCCGCCCGTCGGCCACCGGGCCGCTATAGCTGCCACCCGCCTGCCCCATCGATGCGAGGTTCAGCCCGTCCACCACCTGCGCTCCGGTCAGTGCGCGAAGCTTCGCCAGCGCCTGCGGATCGTCCGGCTGGATGCCGCGCGCCTGCGCGAAGGCGACACCCGCGGCCTCCGCCGTCGCCAGCGTCTTGCCACCCGATGCGGCATTCCCACCGGACTGCACAACGGCGCGCTGGAACAGCCCCTTGGTCAGCGGCGAGGTGACGAGCGCGTGCACCGACATGCCGCCAGCGCTCTCGCCGATGATCGTCACGTTGGCCGGATCACCGCCAAACGCCGCAATATTGCCCTGCACCCAGCGCAAGGCAGCGATTTGGTCCATATAGCCATAGTTTGCCAGCTGCCCGCGATCGGCATCGGCGGCCGTCAATTGCGGGTGCCCGAAGGCGCCGAAGCGGCCGATGCGGTAATTGAAACTGACCACCATGATGCCCTGCTTCGCCAACGCCGCACCAGCATAGGTGGGCGGCGAGGCGCCGCCGTTGACGAAGCCGCCGCCATAGATCCACACCATCACCGGCAATTTCCGCGCCGCACCCGCCGGTCGCCAGACATTGGCATAGAGGCAATCCTCGGCCGGCGCGGTGCCGAGCGGCGCCGCGTCGCTTGGGAAAGGCAATTGCATGCAATCCGGGCCGTAAGCACGCGCATCACGCACCCCTGCCCAGCGCGCGGCCGGCTGCGGCGCGCGCCAGCGCAACGGCCCGACTGGCGGCGCCGCGAACGGAATGCCCTTGAAGGCAGTGACGCCGTCCCTGCTTTGCCCGCGCAGGCTGCCGGACGCTATCTTGACGACCGGAGCGGCGGCCGGGACCGGCACATCCGCCGCGGCGGTGAGGAGCAGCGCCGAGGCTCCGGCAAGTAGAGCGTGGACTATGGGCGGCATATCTTTCCCCTGACGGATCTTGGCCGGCGATAGGCGCCGATACGTCACCATAGCGTGCCGCCGCGTCATGGCGAGCACCGCTGTGGCGACGGGTGAGAGGGTGGTTCGAATTCAGGTGCGCTGCACCGACGCTGAAAGACGCGTTGCATTGCCTCCTCCAGTTCCCCCGCGAAAGCGGGAAAACATGAGGCATGCATCAACCAAGCCGTCACCCCGGACTTGTTCCGGGGTCCACCAGGCGGCTTGCCATGCCGATGCGCTTGGGACGCAGAGCGTGCGGCAGGACCCCGGAACAAGTTGGCGGTTATACCCTTCGAACAAGTAATTCGCCGTCATCCCCGCGTAGGCGGGGACCCATATACTCGAACGTCTGCATTTCATTCGCTAAGCCCGCCACTATGGATCCCCGCCTTCGCGGGGATGACGAACCATGTCTGAAAGAGATAGTTGCCGAACAAGTTCGGGGTGACGGGTATGAAGGTAGCGACCGCTCCCCGCCCCCAAAACCCTAGAACCGCGCGCGGACGCCCACACGATAGATCCGCCCCAGCGTATCGTAGAGCGCCGGGTTGACGTCGAGCCCGGTATTGGTCTGCGGTGCCGGTGCCGGATCGTGATCGAACACATTGTCCACCTTGCCGTACAGGCTGACCCCCTTGGTGATGTTCACCGATCCGCTGACGTCGAGATAGAAGGCACCCTTCATCTTGTTATAGTCGATCGTCGGGTGCTGGCCGTCCGAGACCGGGCAGGATGATGTGCAGACGACATATTGGTTGCCGAACACGCCGTTGGAGAACCAGCGCTCCTGCAGCGTGAAGCTGAACGCGTCATTGTCGTAGCTCTGCGTCGCCAGCCACTTCCAGTCCGGCGTGTTGCCGGTATTGGCGCCGGCCTGATCCACCGTGGCGACACCGGCGATCCCGGCATTGACGAGGAATTTGCGCACATGCGTGCCAAGCGCCCGGACGGTGAAATTGCCCGGCAGGCCGAGCGGCTGGTTCCATTGATAGCTCGCTTCGATGTCGAACCCATCGGTCTTCCACGAAGCGAGGTTGAACGGCTGCACGTTGATGAAATTGCCGCCCTGGGTCGGGCTGTCCAGCACGAAGCCGCCGCAGAACTCCTGCAGCCCGTCCTTGCAGAATTGCACGATCTGCTGCGCCGACAAGGTCGAGATCACGCCGCTCAGCTTGATGTTGTAATAGTCCAGCGACAGGCTCAGCCCCGGCAGGAAGGACGGCCGGGCCCAGACGATACCCACTTCGGTGTTGCGGGCGATTTCGGGCTTCAGATCGGCATTGCCGATCGTGTTTTGGAACGCCTGCACGGCGCCGCCAGTGCCACCATTGGCGAACGGATTGTTGAAGTTCGGCAGCGTGGTGACGGTCGGCGCGGCGAACAACTCCGACAGGTTCGGCGCACGCACGTCGCGCGAGGTGACGACGCGCAGTCGCACGCCGTCGAGCGGCGTTTCCCAGGTGCCGCCGACCTTCCACGCCCACACCGTGCCCGACGTGCTGTAATGCGTCATGCGCGCCGCGCCGTTCAGGTTCGCGGTACCCACCCCATCGCCCTTGAACAACGGCAGGTTGAGCTCGAGAAAGCCTTCGTACACGTCATACTTGCCGCTGCCGTTCTTGTAATTGCCCGCCGCCCAGTTGCTGCCCTGCGTGGCGTTGAGCAGGGGATCGGCCGGATAGTCGGCGCTGTTAGGGCTGACGGCGGTCACGCCGGCACCATAGGGATCGCCGGTCACGCGGTAGAACTCCCGGCGGTACTCGCCGCCGAACGCCACGGAGAGCGGCCCTGCCCACAGGTTGAGCGGCTCGCCCGAGAAGTTCAGGCTGACCACGTCCTGCTTCAGCTTGGTACGCTGGAACGGACCGTTCTCGGGCGTGACATAGGCCAGCGCCGCCGATGAGGGTGCTGCGCCACCGAAGATGTTGATCGGCTGGCATCCCGCCGCGCGCGCCGCGGCGTCCGCGCAGACGATCGCGCCGTTCAGCGTGATCGCGTTGGTCGCGGCCACATAACGGTTCTGCAACACGATATCGTCGACATCGATGTCCGACAGCGTGACGCCGTGCTGATAATAAGTGTCGTAGGTCCAGTCGGTCCCCGCGGCATCGAACTTGCCCGCCGCGCCGACGACGAAGCGATATTGCCGGCGATCGGTCTGCACCCGGGGATCGGGGAAGTTCGCGTTGCTCGTGCCGAAACTGAACGAGGTAATGCCAGCGGTGGTGCAGCGGTCCCGCACCAGCTGGGGCAGATACGGGTTGGCGCACTGCACGGTCAGGCTTGGTCGGTTATAGCCCGGGCTGGGATTGTTGGCGGTCTTCACCTGCGCGATGTTGGCGGTGAAATAGAGCTCGTTATTCTCGGCGAAGTCGAAGCCGATCCGCCCGAAGCCGTTGATCCGTTCGAGCGAGGATTTGAGCGACGCGCCGGAGCCCGGGGCGCCCGACAGATCGCCACCGATGCAGAAAGCGGCCGACGAGTAGCAACCGGTCACCGTGCCGGTGCCCGTCGGCTGCCCGCCTGATCCATAACTGAAATTGAACGGCGTCCCGTTCTGGTCGAAGGCGATGCCCTGCAGCGGCCCGTTGTTGATCAGGCCGAAGCGTGAATATTGGTAGGGCTGCGCAAAATCGCGGTAGAGATATTGCGGCGAGCCGCTGGAAAGCTGCCCGGTGTTGATCAGCGTACTGGCGCGATACCAGTCGCGGCCCTTGGCCAGATCGGTGCCGAAGTCGCCCGGGCCGACGCCGTCTTCATGATCGTATTCGCCGCTTACGATGACGTGCAGACGATCGTCGAAGAAGGATTTGCCCACCGCCGCCTGAACGAGCGCTTGTTCGTCGTCGCCATAATTGGTGATGCCGCCCTGGACATTGCCCTTGAAGCCTTCGAACCGCGTATCGGTGATGAAGTTGACCACGCCGCCGACCGCATCCGAACCGTAGGAGGCAGATGCACCACCGGTCACCACGTCGACCCGCTTGACCAGCAATTGCGGGAACATGCTGATATCGGGCACCCCCGTCACGTTCGCGCCGACGACACGCTGGCCGTCGAGCAGGGTCAGCGTGCGGATCGCCCCCAGACCGCGCAGCGAGAAGGAACTCAACCCCTGCGTGCCGCTCGACGTGCTGAACGTGCCGGTGGCAGCGCCAGTTGAGCCCTGCAGCGAGGGCAATTGCGCGATCGTGTTGAAGATGTTGGGCTGCGCGTTCTTCAGGATCTGGTCCTCGCCGATGACCGTCGTCGGCGTGGGTGCGGCAAACCCGCTGGTGCGGATGCGCGTGCCGGTGACCACCACTTCGGCGCTGCTCGTCGGCTCCGGCTCCGGATCGGCATTGCCGTCGACCGTGGTCTGCGGATTGATCGACTGATCTGGCGCGGCGAGATCGGCGGAGCGCGTGGAGTCGGGCACGCCTGCGGTCTGGCTGGGCGCTGTCTGTGCAGCCGCCGGCGTGACCATCAAGGCAGTGGCCAGTGCTGCGGAACTGATAGCGCTACCGCGCAAAGCCGCCAGCAGCCGGCGATCGGTCGATACGATACCCATCATCATCCCTTCCTGATGGCGCGTGCGTCTTCTTGCGAGCCGCTGCGCCGTTGATTCTCGTGTCTCTACCGGATCGCGCACGCGCCATCATCTACGACCATGGTCGCGGGGGAAGGCCTATGGTTGGGCCGCATACAGCGCATGGTGCGCGAGGATGAACAAGGTGCGCCCATCCGCGCCGCCGAACAGCAGTTGCAACGGGCGCTCCGGTACGTCGATCCGCCCCTGTTCGCGCCCGTCCGCGCCGTAGACGAACACCTGCCCATTGGCGACGTACACGCGCCCGTCCGGCCCGACCGCGACGCTCTCGCCACCGCGCGCAGCGAACGGCTTCAGGTCGGTCACCACGCCACCCGCGCCGAGCAGGCCGCTATAGGTGCGGTTCTCCGACCCGTTGGCGAGATAGACCCGCTCGCCCAACGTACCGGTAACGAAGCCGTACGTGTCGAGCGTATCGGAAAAACGCCAGCCGAGATGATCGGTCGGGCCTTGTTGCCAGACGCGGTAGGCCGGGAGCACGAGGCTGCCATCGGGGGAGACATATTCGCGCGACTTTGCCGCGCTCATGTCGCGCGCGATCATTTCGTTGAGCGTCGTGAAGCGGTCGGCGGCGGGATCGTATTGGTCGCGGAACTCACCATTGTTCCAGAAGCTGCCGGGCAGCGCCACCCGCGCGCCGCGCCGCTCGGCGGTCGGCGTCGGCGCGATCAGCCGCACCTCCTGCGGCTTGCCGGGATCGATGCTGTAGACGGTGGCTTCTGACCCGGCCGACGACAGGACGAGCAATTTGCCCGAACGATCGACCGCCAGGTTCACCGGGTCGAGCGGCGCGTCGGCGACGATCGACAGACCGTCCTTGTCCGACCAGCCATGAATGCGGTGGAATTGTCGATCGATGAAGTACAGCTTGCCTGCCGCATCCACTGCCCCGCCCCCGATCGAATAGAAGCCGTCGGAAAGCTTGCGCACCGGGGCCAGAGACGGTGTGACAGTCGCCGACGCATCGCCGATGTCGAGCACCGCAAACTCCCGCTCGCGCACCTCGGCGCCGCGCGTCACGTCCTGGATCGCATTTTCGTACGGGTATTTGCTGGCCCGCAGATAGGTGTCGCAGCCGCTGTCGTCGCAGGTGGAAAAGCCGCTCTCGGCATTCACATGCACGTTGCGGAACCGGATCCCGCTCGAATTATACAGCTTGATCGCCGCCGGCGCCGGCTGGAGCGAGCGGGTGACCCGGTAGCCATGGAAATTGGCGAACAGGATGTCGTGTGAGTTGCGCACCTCCAGCGCCACGGTCGCGCGGCTCTCGCCCGCTTCCTCCTCGGTCTGCGGCGCCAGGAACTCCCAATTGCGCACCCCGTCCAGCACGATCTCGGCGCGCACATGGTGCTCCGCCGACATCTGGTAGACGTGCCCCGGCGTGCTGGTGTTCGACACGTACAGCCCGGCCTGGGCATAGGTGTTGGGCGTCCACAGCCCGTTGAACGTGCCACCACCACCATCGGTGACCCACAGGCTGGGATACTGCCCGTCCCAGCGCTTCTTCGGATCGACATCTGCCGTGTGGTTCGCGTTGTATGGGTCGAAGCGGCTGCCATCGGCCAGGCTGGTGCCATGCCCGCCCTGGAATTTGACGTCGTCGACCAGGGAGGCGGCACCGGCGCGCCACAGCATCCCGGTCGCGCGCGGATTGATCCCGCCGGTGAACAGCCCCAGCCCGGTGACGATCGCATCGCTGCCCTTGGCGCTCTCGATCAGCGCCTTGGCCGCGCCGACGCCGCGGTAAGCAGGCGTGTCGTCCGCCAGCACGATCTGCGTCAGGCTCGGATGCAGGCCGATCAGCACGCTGTCGGGCCTGAGCTTCAACGTGTCGGTCACGCGGTAGAAGCCGGCCGGAAAATAGAGCACGCGGTGCGTATCGATCGCGCGCTGGATCGCCGCCGTATCATCGCTGACATTGTCGCCCTTGACCCCGAGCGAGCGCACGTCGCGCCACGCTGATACGGTCGGAAACGCGCGGATCGCCGGCGCCGCGGGGCGCGGCAACGCCGCCAATGGCGCGGCATCCATGCGCGTCGCGAACGTGCCGCTCGCGCCGGGCGAGGGCAGCGTCAGGCCGTAGGTGAACTCCTTCACGCGGTAGCGCGGGCCCATTCCGGCGATGGTCTTTCCGCTGTCGCGAAAGCGCGCGAACACTGGCGTGCCGCTTGCCGTCGCATCCTGGAAACCGATCTGCGTGTAGCTGTTGCCTTCGTTGCTGATGATCACGCCGGCCTGCGACACGTTCTCGAACCTCACCCGGCTGCCCCACAGCCAGTCGCCATAGCCGCGGTCGATCTCGATCCCGACCGGTACGTTGCGGATCACGGTATTGACCAAGGTCAGCCCCGCCTCATGCTCGCGGATCGCGGCATCGCGCTGCCCGTCGAACGTGGAATCGAGCAAGGTGTATTGCCAGGCGGGCGAGGTCTTCTCGGTCAGGATGCCATAGCGGCCGCCATAAAAGCGCAGGTCCATGCCGATATTACCGACCTGGTAGATCCCGGCCAGCGCCGATCCCAAGCGGAAGTCGATATGGCTGAGATAGGCATGCTGCGCGACATGGAAGCGCACGGCGGTCGCGGCGGGATTGCCCGCGCCAATCTCGAAATCGACGTTTGACATGGCTGAATAGAAGGTGCCGGAATTGGCGTCGGCGATGTTGGCGTCGAACGGCACGCTGGTCGGCGGCGGGACCGGCACGCGTGGCGCGGCAACCTTCCCGCCCGGCCCCAGCGCGGCGCCGCCGGGCCGGTTGCCGGTGAAGAAGATCATGCTGCCCACGCCCTGCTGAAAGCCGCTGGTCGCGGGTGCTAGGACGAACACCGGGCGCGTCTTGCCCACCCCGAACAGCCGCACGCCGGGCCACATGTACAGCGTCCGGCTCAATCGATAACGCCCCGCCGGCAGGAACACGATCCCGCCACCCGGCTTGCCCGCAGCGTCGATCGCCGCCTGGATCGCGGCGGTATCGTCCGCCACGCCATCGCCGACGCCCTTGGCGACGATCGCACTGGGATCGGAAGGCATCGCGGCCAAGGCCGATGGCCCTGCCCAGGCCGGTGCCGCGATGGCCATGGCCGTCAGCGCCGCGATGCCCCACCCGATACGCTGCGCCCGTCGTGCCATCATGCTGCCCTCGCCCAGGTCGATAAATGCCGGATCATGTCCATGCTATGCCGAATAGACGCTGGGCGACACCCGGCACGACCGCGACAAAGGTCGTAATGGTCAGGCCACGATGCACGCCCGATAGCAGCCGACCATTCGGTCTCGTCGGAGACCGTCCCGACACGCAAGGATGCGCGGTGCACGCACACGACCGGAACGCACTGCCGCCCGCCGCGATCATCGCCATGGGGGTCAGCGGCAGCGGCAAATCGACGCTCGCCGCCTGCCTTGCCAAGCGGCTCGGCTGCCCGGCGATCGAGGGCGACGATTACCATGCCGCCGCCAGCATCGCCAAGATGCGCGCCGGCCATCCACTCGACGATGCCGACCGCTGGCCCTGGCTCTATCGCCTCGGGGGCACGATCGGCGCGGCGGTGGCGCGCGACGGGATCGCGGTGGCCGCCTGTTCCGCGCTCAAACGCAGCTATCGCGAGCGTCTGGCGGCGGCGGCCGGCGTCCCGCTGCGGTTCGTGCTGCTCGACGGCACCCACGACGAGATCGCCGCGCGGCTCGCCACCCGCACCGCGCATTACATGCCAGCGACCTTGCTCGACAGCCAGTTCGCCGCGCTGGAACGGCCGGGTGCAGACGAGGATGCCTTGATCCTGCCGGCGTCACGCTCAGCGGAGGAATCGTGCACCGACGTGCTCGACTGGGTCGTGGCAATGCCTGAACCGGGCAGTAGGGCCTGGCGGCAAGTTTGAGTTACGGTGAAGCTTCCACCAAAACCGGCGAGTTAGCAAACGCCCCGTTGCCGACATGGCTGCGGTGGCAGATAAGTGGCCAATGCGCTGCTTCGTTCTTATAATTCTGATGCTCGAACTGGGCTCCTGCGGGCGAACGCCGCCCGAGCGGCTTGCCCAATGTTGGAGCGCACAAACCTTTAGTCATGGACAAAGGCTTGTTGGGCGTGTGACCATCTTGGTCACGCTGCCGCCGCGTGATTTCTCAGGTTTCCAAGACGCTTCGCCGTTGGTCATGGCTTCGCCGACTCGGCGCGAACACGGCTCATTCGCGATTGAAGGCAGCTACCAAGATCGACTGCTTCGAGAAGGAGCTAATCGACCAGCCATCGGAGATTCTTGGGATCGAGCTTTTCTTGCTGACGTGGAAGGAACAGTCAGGATGGATCGCTCTGACCTCGAAGGGAGTCATGCCCAAGCGCCTGAGCGCCTCGTCTTGTCTCGCGTGAGAAATCTAAAACCAATTGCTAAACCTAATTGGGGACATTGGTGAAGCGCCTCGTGCGAAATAGCCGCAATCCACCAATCTCAGCCATGGCAGCTAACGCCCAGTTGCCGTTGCTGAGCGCGCGCAATGCTCGCCTTGGAAGCTGTCATAGGTCGGGTGTTCACAGACCGATCCGGCGGCAAGCTATCTTCGACGGTCCGTCGAACGGCTGATCATTTTGTGGCTATCGTTGGCAATTGCGTATTCCGAGGAGTTTGGACGCGAAACGCTTGCTCGGTAAGGTCAATGTAACTTGTTGCGGTCGATATTCCTGTAAACGGAGGGCGGAATTATGCGTTTTGCTTGGCTGACGGCGGCTGCTTTTCTGAGTGGTTGCGGAGGTGGGGCGTCTTCTACTGATCCCTGCACGGTGTTAGGGGAAGAGAAACTGAGCGAGATCGCGAAATCGACCGTCACAAAAAAGGAGCTGACCGGCCCAAGGGAGGTCGGCGGGGAGACTGTCTCAACCTGTGATGTCGACTTCTCGGATGGCCAGTGGCTCACGATCAGCTTGGCTCGTCGTGACAAGCCCATCGACGATGCTACCCTCGCGACCTATTCGCACCGCGATAGTACGTTGTCGGCCCAATATGGATTTCCGATCTTCTACGACGGCGAAAAGGACCTTGAAGCCTTCCCCAAGCCGGACCGGCGCGCCCATCTCCGCATGGGGAAAAACGCAGGCCAGGGTTATGCCCAATCGTCTCCGGCGAATGTGGCAGACAAGCTGCGCGCGGTCCTTGCCGCCATCCCGCGATGAAGGGCATAGCAGAAGTCCGGTGGCAACTTGCAGCCTTCCGGGCTCAGGCGTCAACGATAATGCTGCGGAGCCTGAGCGCCTCGAGTTGCGGCCGGTATGCGACTGTGCGCTTCGCTGACCTTCTCGTCTGAACCCGCCTTTCGGGAAACACGCCCGACCTGGATGTTGGATGGCACGCTAAACTTGCTTGCGAGCTTGCATTCGTTAAGTCTGGCGATGTGCAGCACCCGTCCGTCTCTACCGGACAACGCATTTGGAAGCGCTGGAGCTACGGCTTGTCGCTGGTAGTAACAGGCGTGATCACCGTGCTTTTGGTAGTGGACTATCGATGGGCGGTCCCGAAGATGCGCTCGGCTGGGCTAGCCTCGCGGTCTTCGCCGACATGGCAGCTGATGCCCAGTTGCGGACCTCCGCGCAACCGAGGTGAAGTTTTTGCTTATCTCGGTGGCATTGGGTCCGCTTCCGTCATCGTTCCGATAGCCAGAACGATTTCGGGCCGAGCTACGTCGGGAATCGCGTGAAGGAAGATGCCAGTGAGCATCCACCGAAAACGAGCGCTCTTGCGCGCCTCGACCAACACTCTTGCCAGAATATCCTGATCCGGCTTTCGCAGAATATCTTCCAACGGCCCTGCTGCGACTAGAAAAAGGAAGTCTGGCTCATCGTACATTGAGGCGCGCAACGCCGCTAAGGCCAATCCCAAATTAGGATCGTCGTCGGTAAACTGGAACGCCTCGATATCATCGGCATGGGCGTCCAGAAAGGCCTCCTTCGCCTTTCCGTAAGTTCGATAATATTCATGGTATACCGCGACTTTGCGGCGAAGCTCCTCGGCGTCTGGCCTCGGATCGGCGCGCATAAGCTCATCTCGATAGCTTTTGCCGGTCAGGTCGTCCCCCATTTATCAACCGCGATACGCGATGAAAGTGAACGACCGCTTTCCACCAATTCCGGCCGTCCCGGCTACCAACCGGCAGACTGCTAAACCCTCAACAGTGGATCTACGATCGGCATCTCGTGCTTCCCAGAAGGCTGACTTTGAGTTGCAATACGTGCGGTGCACACACGTGACCACCAGATGTAAGGATTGAGCATATGCGGCGTCTCTCGGCAGGTGTGGCCCTCTTGGTGTTGACCGGGCAAGCCACGGCCTCGTCGGTTGACATCCCAGCTGGAGATTTTTGTTCGCGACTAGCGGTAGATAGTGGGATCGAGCGACCTGCGGCACTCGACGGTCGGATCGACTGGACTGTGAACGCCATGAACTTCGGACAGCGTTTTCTCATTGGGGGATCGACGGCGACGGGTGTGGGGGTGACGCCAGTTGAGCCGGCTACTGTGGAGGATTACCGCCGGTTGGAGAACATGTGCCTTCCAAGAGGCAACGGAGCAGTTTGTAACCTCGAAGGTCCGGTTGATTTCAAGTTCATGTGGAAAGGGCGCAAGATCGTGACGCGGATGGGCTCCGGGGAGAGAGCGACCGTATTTGTCAAAGGAACCAAGACGAGATGCCGGTCTGAGGTACGAGATAGCAGCGGAACTTAACGACGGGTGCAGAAGCAGATAGCAGCCTTTTGATATCTAAACGCAGTCGATCAAAAAGGCGGGAGAGATGGCGATGGCCAAGATGGCACTCGGATTATTGTCGTTGGTCACGGCCGCCCCGGCATCTACGCCGATCTCTGCTGGACGGTGGGAAGTCAGCATTCAAATGAAAGAGGCTCTCTTTGACGGTCGACGCAACGACAATCCGACACCGGCTCGGAAGCCTCATGTGATCTGCCTCGCTACGAAAGATGCCGCTAAAGGACCCGGATTGGCTTTCTCGGATGCAAGTCTTTGCAGGGTGCTAAAGAGCAATGTCAAAGATGGCGCTTTCTCGTTTGAGACCGAATGCAAAGCTGTCGAGTCGGACGATGTCATAGTGACCAGATCTCATGGCCGGTATTCGGCCGACAGCTATGTCGGTACATCAACGTCCTTACAGCGCCGCAAGGGCAAGGAGATCGAGATGCGCTCGCGAATGGAAGCCAAGCGCGTTGGAGAATGCTAAGCTGATTGACCACAAATAATCAGTGCGCCGCGTCGCTTTGTCTACCTTCCAGCTCGTCCAGCACAGCCTCCGGCGCAATGTCCCGCTCGACCTCGCTCATTTCAGCAGGAACCGATACCTGCATCTTCTCCGCGATCGCGTTCACGACGATGGCGAGCTTGGTCAACTCATGTTCTGCCAGCAGGTTGATGTGCAGGTCCAGGTCCGCTCGCTTGTCGGCTGCCTGCTGCATCCTGTTCTGGCTGATGAGAACGAAGGTCGAGAGGAAGATTGCCTCGACCGAGGCTTCGGACGCCAGGATCACGAAGCTCGGGTCGAAGGGCTTGAACCCAGGCACGATACCCGAATTCACCGCAATCCAGGCAGCATAGACGACCAAATGCAGGTACACGAAGCGCATGCTGCCGGTGAAGGCCGTAATCGCCTGAGCTACCCGGTCCTCCAGCGATGCTGCAGCGGCCTCCCTCGATTGACGTCGTTCGAGCGCCGTGATGTTACGCTCGAGCGCTTCACTGAGTTGGACCGGTCCAGGTGGTGGCACCAGCGGCTGCGTCATCGATTATCTCCTGAGCCGTCTCGCCGCCAGAACCGCAAGGACAGCTAGAACCGAGACGCGGCGCAACCGTTCCGTCAATCGCGCCGTTACGCTGATCCGCACGCCTGCCAGTCAGCCGACGGTCGCCCCCCGCCACCGCTCACGGCATCAATCGCTTGCGCCCCTGCGACAGATGCCAGCGCATCGCCAGCGCCGCGCCGTCCGCATCCTGCGCGCGGATCGCATCGACGATCGCGTCATGCTCGTCCATCATTGCACCGATCACGTGCGGCGGGCGCGAGCGCGAGATGTCGACGCCGGCGCGCAGGATCCGCATCACCTCTTCGCGCAAGTGATCGAACATCGTCACGAATGCCTGGTTCGCCGTGGCCTCCGCGATCGCACGATGCAGCACCCAATCCTCGTCATGCGCCGGCGCGCTGGACAGCAGCGCGCCACGCAGCGCGACCAGAGCACTCTCGATCGTCTCCAACTGGCTGTGCGAGCGCCGCTGCGCTGCCAGCCTAGCGGTTTCGGCCTCCAGCACGAAACGCACCTCGTACGTGCCCAAGGTCGGCGCCAGCGCATCCATCGGCATGTGCGAGCCGAGCCGTTCGGACGGGCGCCGCTTGACGAACGACCCCGCGCCGCGTCGCGCCTCGGTGATGCCGTCGGCCGCCAGCCGCACCAGCGCCTCGCGCACGATGCTGCGCGACATGCCGAAGCTCTCGGCCAGCCGCGCCTCGGAGGGCAGGCGGTCGCCCGTCGCCAGCGCGTCCTGGTTGATGATCTGCACGATCGCCGTATAGGCGCGGTCGGCCAGCCGCCCCTCGCTCACTGGCGGCTTGCGCGCATCAAACAAAATAGCTCAGCCCGATCACCATCGCGAGACCGGCGACCGAGATCACCGTCTCCAGCATCGACCAGGTGCGGAACGTATCCGCGGTGCTGGTGCCGACATAGCCCTTGACCAGCCAGAAGCCCGGATCGTTGACATGGCTGAAGAAAACCGATCCCGCGCCGATCGCCAGCACGACCAGTTCGGGCGACACGTCCGACCACATCACCACGCCCGGCATGATGCCGACCGCGGTGATCGTCGCCACCGTCGCCGAGCCCGCCGCGAGCCGGATGCCGACCGCGACCAGCCAGCCAAGCAGCAGCGGCGAGATCGAATACATCAGCACCAGCCGCGCGAGCAGGTCCGATAGGCCGGCGGTGACCAACACCTGCTTCAGCGCCCCGCCCGCGCCGATCGCCAGCAGGATCGCGCCCGCCGCGCCCATCGTCTCGAACCACACCGCATCCTGGATCGCCGCCTCGCTCAGCCGCCGCCCGAACAGCAGCGGCAAGGCGATGAGGTTGGTGACGAGCAATGCCAGCACCGGGTTGCTCGCCGCCATCAGCAACGTGTTGTCTTTCAGCGACGGCACCAGCTTGCCCAATTCCCCCGTGGCGATCAGCACCACCGGCAGCAGCACGATGAACAGCGATACCAGGTGCCGCGGCGGCGCGATCTCGAACGGATGATCCAGCAGCACCGGCGTGGTCAGTTTCACGCCTCGCCCGACCACCTTGGCCAGCACCGGCCCCGCGATGATGGCGATCGGGATCGCGATGGCGATCCCATACAGCATGGTCAGCCCGAGATTGGCGCCCAGCGCCTCGACCGCCAGCAACGGCCCGGGATGCGGCGGCACCAGCGCATGCACCACGCCCAGACCCGCCAGTGCCGGCATGATCAGCCTGAGCTTGGCATAATCCTGATCCTCTTCCTCTGGCATCGCCGCGGCGGCCGCCATCACGATCGGCAGCAGCAGGACAAGCCCCGTTTCGAAGAACAACGGCAAGCCGATGATGATCGCGATGCCGAGCGTCGCCCATGGCGCGGCCTTGACGCCGGTCATTCTCAGCGCGCCGCTGGCGAGCGACGCCGCCGCGCCCGACAGATGCAGCATCGCGCCGAGCGACAGGCCGAGCGCGACCACCAGCCCCGTCCCGCCGACAATGTCGCCTACCCCCTTCTGCACCGCCTTGGCCGTCTCGGAAAGCGGCAGCCCGGCCAGAGCGCCGACCGCAAAGGCCCCGCACAACAGGCCGAGAAAAGGATGCAATCGGCCACGCACGATCAGCAGCACGGCGAGCAGGATGCCGGCCAGCGCGGCGACGATCAACCGGATGTCGCCGCCGGTCATCGCAACGTCCCCGCCTGGCCCATCCGCCCGTTCATCATTCCCGGCATCGCCGCCTCCCCTATCTCCCTGGCGGCGCATTCGCCTGCCGGGTATTCCATGAAGTTGTAGGACCGGTTTTCGGCGATCGGCAATAGAAAAGGCTTGATCGAGGCAATAATTGAGGAACATACTGCAACCTGTCCAACCGATTCCGGATCAACCGGCACGGCTGCGAGAACCGAGCGCGGGCACGATGCCCGGGCTCGGACAGCGATTTCGGCCAAGAGCCTAGGAGCAGGGATGATGAGGGAAGCCTTTCCACCAACGCGCCAGATCGGGGCGACGCCGGTCGCCATCGCGCCCGCCGCCAAGACCGACATCCGGCTCACCCCGACGCAATTGAAGGTGCTGCGCGGCGTCCGCTCCGGCCAGCTCAACAAGCAGATCGCCTATGATCTCGGCATCGCCGAGGCGACGGTGAAGGCGCACATGACCGCGCTGATGCGCAAGCTGAACGTGCGCAACCGCACGCAGGTGGCGATCGCCGCGCAGACCTTGTCGCTCCACGCCTGCTGAAGGCGCCTACCCTGACACCCGGCACCAATCCGGCGCCGGTCGCACGATCGGACAATACAGCATGAAGCAGACCTTTCTGTTCTGCGCCGCGGTGATGCTCGCGCCCGTCCCGGCCTTGGCCAAGTCGAGCTCGGTCTATCTCAGCGCCCCGAGCGACCCCCGCGCCATCACCGTGCGCGGCGTGGGCGACGGGCGCGCCGATGACAGTGCCGCGCTGCAGAGCGCAATCGATGCGGCGGCAGTGGGCGGTCATGGCGGCGTCGTGTTTCTGCCTTCAGGCCGCTATCGCATCAGCCGCACGATCCTGGTGCGCTCCGCCGTGCGCATCTTCGGCGTCGGCGCGACGCGGCCGGTGATCGTGCTGGGCGACGACAGCGCGGGCTTCGGCAGCGGCGTGGCGGCGATGGTCAGCTTCACCGGCGAGGACCAGTATCGCGTCGGCAAGGCACCGGTCCCGCCGCCCAGCAACGTGCCGTTCGATCCGGCGATCTTCGACGCCACCTCCAGCACCTTCTATTCGACCCTCTCCAACGTGGATTTCGAGATCGGGCGTGGCAATGAAGGTGCGGTCGCGGTGCGCTTCCGCGTCGCGCAGCACGGATACCTGAGGCATATCGATTTCCATCTCGGCTCGGGGCTGGCCGGCATCTACCAGGCCGGCAACGAGGCGGAGAAACTGCGCTTCTATGGCGGGCGCTACGGCATCCTGACCGAGAAGACCTCGCCCGCCTGGCAGTTCACGCTGATCGACTCCGAATTCGACGGCCAGCGCGATGCGGCGATCCGCGAGCACGAAGTCGATCTTACGCTGGTCAACGTCGCCATCAAGAACACCCCGGTCGGCATCGAGATCGATCGCGGCTATTCGGATTCGCTGTGGGGCAAGGACGTGCGGCTTGAGAACGTGTCGCAGGCCGGCGTGGTGATCTCGAACGAAAACAACGTGTTCACGCAGATCGGCTTCGACAATGCCGTCGCCTTGAACACGCCGGTGTTCGCGCGCTTCCGCGAGAGCGGCAAGACCATCGCCGCGCCGGCCCGCGCCTACCGCGTGGCGGACTTCTCCTATGGCCTGAAGCTGCCGGGCCTCGGCGCGATCGGCGACTATGCCACCGACATCAAGATCGCCCCGCTCGGCCGCCTGCCCGCGCGCCCGGCACCGGCAATCCGCGCGCTGCCGCCGGTGCGCGACTGGGCCAATGCCCGCGATCTCGGCGTCAAGGGTGACGATCAGACCGACGACACCGTCGCGCTGCAGCGCGCGGTCGACACGCACCGCGTCGTCTATCTCCCCATGGGCCGCTACCGCCTGACCGACACGCTCAAGCTACGCCCTGACAGCGTGCTGATCGCGCTCCATCCCAGCCTCACGCACCTCTATTTGCCCGATGAAACCCCGGCTTACATGGGCGTCGGCGGCCCCAAGGCGCTGCTGCAAAGCGGCAAGGGTGGCAATGCCATTGTCTCAGGGCTTGGCCTGTGGACCGGCGCCGTCAATCCGCGCGCCACTGCCTTGCTGTGGAAGGCGGGCGAGGCGTCGATGGTCAACGACGTCAAGATCCAGGGCGGCGGCGGCACCGTGCTGTCCAAAGGCAGCCCGATCGCCCCCAACGACGCCAAGGCGCGCCAGGACGGGCAACATCCCAGCATCTGGGTGACGGATGGCGGCGGCGGCACCTTCGCCGCTTTGTGGTCGCCCAACACCCTGGCCTCGGCGGGTTTCTACGTGTCCGACACCAAGACCCCCGGCCATGTCTACGAGCTTTCCGCGGAGCATCATTACCGCGCCGAGATCGTGCTGGATAATGTCGAGAATTGGGAGTTCCTCGCGCCGCAGACCGAGCAGGAAGTGCGCGATGGGGTGAATGCAATCTCGACGGAATTCCGCAATTCGCGCAACATCCTGTTCGCCAATTATCACGGCTATCGCGTGACGCGCTCGATCAAGCCGATGGATGCGGCCGTGAAGCTCTACAATTCGAACGACATTCGCTTCCGCAACGTACACGTCAACGCCGAGAGCGGCTTTGCCAGTTGCGACGACAAGGGCTGCGGGACCTATACCCGCGCCAGCAAGTTCCCGTTCGAAAACGCCATCAAGGATGTGACCAGCGGCCAGGAAGTCCGCGAACGCGAATTCGCCAGGCTCGATTTCCAGGCCTCGTCCGCACGCGCCGCCGTGCCAGTCACGCCCGGCGTCGAGAAACTCGCCGACGGCTTCTATTCGATCGCCGGTGCCGCGGTCGATGCCAAGGGCAAGCTGTATTTCATCGATCGCCAGTTCCAGCGCATCCACGGTTGGTCGGAGAAGGAAGGCCTGACGATCGTCGCCGATGCGCCGCTCGATCCGGTCAATCTGGCGATCGACCGGTCGGGCGACCTGCTCGTCCTGTCCTCGGCCGGCCGCGACGCCAGCGTCTACAGCATCGATCCGGCCAAGCCCTTCGACGTTCGCGTGATCGCCCCAACCCCGAGCAAGGTGCGCAGCGCCGCCGCCACCGCTTTACCGGTCAACGTCTGGTCCAATGGCGAATTCGCCGACCGGATCGATCCCAAGACCTACCAATATCCGCCGCTGGCCGACTTCTTCGTCCGCGGCCTTGCCGAGCCCAAGGCACAGGAATATGTCTCGCCGGATGGCTCGCTCGTCCTCCCCGCCTTCCGCGTGTGGAACCAGGGGCCGAACGATCACCAGGGCTGGCGCTGGTCGGACACACTCGATGCGTACGGCCTGGTCACCGCCAAACCCGGCGAGCGGGTGTTTCTAACCAACGGCTCGGAGAACCGCACCTATAGCGGGCTGGTCGGCGCGAGCGGCACCGTCACCGATCTCAAGGTGGTCGCCGATCGCGGCGGCGAAAGCGTCGCACGCGATGCCGCCGGCAACCTCTACGTCGCCAACGGCCAGGTGTTCGTCTACGCCGCCGACGGCACCCTCTCCCGCCGCATCGACGTGCCGGAACGCCCGCTGCAACTGGTGATCGGCGGCGCTGACAAGCGCACCCTGTTCATCCTCACCCACCACAGCCTGTACGCAGTCGGCATCTGAGCGGTGCGCGCCGAGAAGTGCTAGCCGCGCTAGCAACCCGATCGTTCAGTGATAATACCAGACCACTTTACGGAATTTCCACGGTCGCGCGCCGGTGTAAATCGCGACGATCGCCATCAATTCACCGCTTTTTCCAAGCCGAACGGCGGCGTTGGTCGGAAGCCGCACCGCCTGCCCGCCATCGAGCGATTGAGCGACCCGTATCCGGTGGATGCTGAGCAGCGTCGCGCCGGGCAGTCCGTTCACCACCGTGGCACTGGTTGCTTCGTTTAGGTCTATCGGCTTGATGCCGGCCTGGAACGGGCGCGCAGTGGCATCCTCGACCGCGCCGTTGCAGGCTGTGGTACGTGGTTCGATCAAGTCGCAACGGTAACTCGCCTGCGCTTTGATCGATCGACCATCTGAGAGCCGGACCGTCGCGAGCGACATCTCGCGCGTGGCAATCTCCGCGTCGAGCGCGACCGACTGGCAAGCCTCGGGATTATCATTGCCGGGGTCGGCGGCATAACGATACAGGATAGGCAGCGCGGCAGCGGCAGGCATCGCTGTCGCCCGCTTCCGCACCGTTACGAATGACTGCAGATTAGGACAAGCGTCGGGGCTCAGACGCCCCACCTCGGCTGACTGGCCGCCTGACGCATTGTCGACGTCGGCAACCCGACTGGAGACGTCGCAGCTTAGCAGCAGCATCGAACCCGCAAGCATCGTGGACACTGTGCGCAGGACATGTACCATCAATGTCGCCCGCCATTCGTCACGATGAGTTTGTACGAACCCATGGCCACCAGTGTAGTCGCAATTTTCTACAGCGCCGCAGCCTTATGGCGCGTTGCCCCTACCGGCTACAATGCGTTTCTGCCGCCGACACGCATCGTACACGTCCTCGCCCGGCCATCTGTGCAACTCTGAGCGCCATCTGGCGCCCACCGCCAATCCGATGGCCGCAGCCACATCGCAAACCGCTCAAAACAAAAAAGCCTCGGATCCCATGAGGGAACCGAGGCTTTTCATGGTGGGCGTGGCAAGGATTGAACTTGCGACCCCTGCGATGTCAACACAGTGCTCTACCACTGAGCTACACGCCCACGAGGAGGGTGCGTCTAGCCGGGGTTTTCCGTGCGCGCAAGCGGCGGAATGCGTCCCCGTCGATTTAAACGGCTACAATCCGCCGGTGGCGCTTTCCACCTCGAACATGCGATCGACCTCCATCACCAGATCGCGCAGATGGAACGGCTTGGACAGCACGCGCGCCTGGGGCACGGACTTGCCCGCCTTCAGCGTCACCGCGGCAAAGCCGGTGATGAACATCACGCGCAAGTCGGGCATCATCTCGCCCGCACGCTGCGCCAGCTCGATGCCATCCATCTCCGGCATGACGATGTCGGTGAGCAACAGATCGAAATGTTCGGTCTCGAGCAACGGTATTGCGGCCGTGCCACGATCCACCGCGCTCACCGCGTAGCCCGACCGTTCGAGCGCGCGCGTCAAATACTCGCGCATCACCCGATCGTCCTCGGCCAGCAATATCTTCATCATCTGATCCCGCTACCCATTACGCTCACCGGCCGTGCCTTGTATGCGCAAAGCTCTTAAGAAATTCCAGTTCGCCCGGCTTGGTCTTGCAGCCGACCAGCCCGGATAGGCCGAGATGCGATGCCCCTTCCCTTATCTTACGACATATACGGCCCGCTCGATCCGGTAAGCCCGGTGGTGCTGTCGGTGCCGCATGCCGGGCGTGAGTATCCGCTCGCATTGCAGGCGGCGCTGCGCGTGCCGGTCGCCGCTTTGCTGCCGCTGGAGGATCGGCACATCGACATGCTGGCGCTTGCCGCGCACGGCACGGAGACGATGCTGGTCCAGCGCCGCGCACGTGCCTGGATCGACCTCAATCGCGCCGAGAACGAGCGCGATCCGCATATCGACAGCGCAGCCGACAGGCGTGCGCTGGGCCCGCCATCGGTCAAGGTGCGCGGCGGGCTCGGCCTGATCCCGCGGCGGCTCGCCAGCGTCGGGGAAATCTGGGCGCGCAAGCTGGCTGGCGAGGAGGTGATGGGGCGCATCGTGCTCGATCACCGCCCCTATCATGCGGCACTGGACAAGGCGCTGCTCGCCGCCCGCGCACGGTTCGGCGTGGCGATCCTGCTCGACGTGCATTCGATGCCCTCGATCGAGGATGGCACCAGGATCGTGCTGGGCGACCGGCAGGGCCGATCGTCGGCGGCGCGGTACGTCGACCGTCTGCAGGCTGCGGCAATCGCGGCCGACATGGCGTGCAAGGTCAACACGCCATATGCCGGCGGCCACATCCTGGAGCGGCACGGCGCGCCCGCCCGGGGGATCCATGCGATCCAGATCGAATTCGATCGCGCGCTCTATCTCGACGATACGCGCGAGCAGACGAGCGCCGGGCTTGCCGGCACCGCCAGGCTGCTCCGGCAGATGATCGACGCGGTGACCGACG
Source organism: Sphingomonas endolithica (assembly GCF_025231525.1). Lineage (NCBI taxonomy): Bacteria > Pseudomonadati > Pseudomonadota > Alphaproteobacteria > Sphingomonadales > Sphingomonadaceae > Sphingomonas > Sphingomonas endolithica. The sequence goes on along the minus strand of NZ_CP103057.1, from coordinate 3,775,978 downwards.
AAGCGCTTGGCCAGCCCAGCGCGATCGCGGCGGAATGAAAAAAACCACCCCACGCTTTCGCGCGAGGTGGCCAAGGTTCAGGGAGGAGCTCACCTGAAAGGTGAGCGGCAAGACCCGCGAAAGGGGGGACACGAGCCCTGCCAGACCGATATAGGTAGGTCGTTTTTGGGCTTCAAGGGCGTTTTACCGCAACGCACCCGAAAATTACCTGCCAGATTGTTACGGCGGTAGAAGTTCGGCCGGTCCGATACTCAATGGCTTAAACCGGCTGTTTGCGCGCCCGGCGCCATGCCAGCGACCGGCGATTGAGCGCCGCCAGATCCGCGTCACCGCGTAGCACCGCCTCCCCCAGGCCAACGGCCCGCGTCAGCGTCTCCGCCGGCGCATGGGCATAAGCGGGGCGTCGCGCGATATGGTCGTACCAACACCCGCCGACCGCATTGTCGAGCAGGATACGCTGGAAGCAGTGATCGCGGGATACCGGCCAACGGCGCGCGGCCGCGACCTGGGGCAAGGCGTCGCGCGTCAGCCGGAGCCAGGTGGCTTCGAGCTGATCGCGCGACGCATCGACGTTGGTCAGCGCAGCGTTTCGCTGCCGTTGGTCAGCGCGGCCTTCTGCTCGTTGGACATTGCCGCGGCGTTCACATCGGCATCGTCGATCGCATCCGACTGCGCGTCGCCATTGTCGCGCACCGCGTCAGCCTGATCTTCGAGATTGTCGGCAGCCGCTTCCAGCGCATCGGCACGATTGTCCGCGGCCGCTTCGACCTGGCTACCCAGCTTGTCGTCACCCTTGCCGCCGCAACCCGCAAGCGAGAGGGCAGTGACAGCCAGTACGGCGGCAGTGAATACGGTCTTCATCTGGATTCCCCTTCGTGCGGTGACACTACACCGTTGTTGGCAACGCAGCGGCCGACCCGCGGCCACTGCGACCGGCTTCTATGCCACGCAGCGCCGCCAACGCGCAATCAGACGTGGATCGCCTTACCGCGTACCGCCATCGCCGCTTCCTTGATCGCCTCGCTGTGGGTCGGATGCGCATGGCAGGTATAGGCGATGTCCTCGCTGGTCGCGCCGAACTCCATCGCAAGGCCCGCCTCGGCGATCATCGTGCCGGCGACGCTGGCGATCGCCCACACCCCCACCACGCGGTCGCTCTTGGCATCGGCAATGATCTTCACGAAGCCGTCGGGCTCGTGATTGGTCTTGGCACGGCTGTTGGCGAGCATCGGGAACTTGCCGACCTTGATCTCGCCCTTCTCGCGCGCCGCTTCCTCGGTCAAACCGACGCCGGCGATCTCTGGCCAGGTATATACCACGCTCGGAATCACGTCGTGATTGACGATGCCGGTCTGCCCGGCGATGTTCTCGGCCACCGCGATCCCCTCATCCTCCGCCTTGTGCGCGAGCATCGGGCCGGGCACGACGTCGCCGATCGCCCAGATGCCGGGAACCGACGTCTGGAAGCGGTGATCGATCTCCACTTGCCCGCGCGTGTTGGTGGCAAGGCCGACAGCATCGAGCGCCAGGCCATCGGTGTTGGCGCGGCGGCCGATCGAGACCAGCACGCAGTCCGCCTCGATCGTCGTCGCTTCGCCGCCAGCCGCGGGCTCGAGCGTCAGCGTGGCCTTCTGCCCATCGTTGGCGACATGCGTGACCTTGGTCGACAGCAGGAACTCGAACCCCTGCTTCCTGAAGATCTTGTTCGATTCCTTGCGGATCTCGCCATCGAAGCCGGGCAGGATCTGGTCGAGGAACTCGATACAGGTGACCTTCGCCCCAAGGCGGCGCCACACGCTGCCGAGTTCGAGCCCGATGACGCCGCCGCCGATCACGACCAAGTGCTGCGGCACCCGCTCCAGCTCCAATGCACCGGTCGAATCAACAATCACCTTCTGGTCGATCGTCACGCCCGGGAGTGGGGTGACCGTCGATCCGGTGGCGATGATGATATCCTTGGCGGTCACCGCGCGCTCGCCGACCTGCACGGTGTGCGCATCGACAAAGGCGCCGCGGCCCTTGATCCACTCGACCTTGTTCTTCTTGAACAGGAAGGCGATGCCGCCGGTCAGCTGCTTGACTGCATCCAGCCGCTGCGCATGCATCTGCGGCAGATCGAGCTCGGGCGTGACCTTGATGCCCATTTTGGCCATCGTGCCATTGGCGGCGGCATCGAAATATTCCGATGCGTGGAGCAGCGCTTTGGACGGGATGCACCCCACGTTGAGGCACGTGCCGCCCAAAGTCTCGCGGCTCTCGACACATGCGGTGCGGAGCCCCAGCTGCGCCGCCCGGATCGCCGCGACATACCCGCCGGGGCCGGAGCCGATTACCAGAACGTCGAAATCATAGTCAGCCATTGTCATCTCCACCCCGGCGCACGCCGGGGTCCAGTTGCGGGACGGATATGGTGAGCACCGCGCCCGATTACATCTGCCATCCCGACTGGGTCCCGGCATAGGTCCCATCAAAGTGATACTTTGATGGGACCTATGCCTGGGTGGTGTAAGGCCTTACAGGTCGATCAGAATCCGCGTCGGGTCCTCGATAGCATTTTTGAGCGCCACCAGGAACGTCACCGCTTCGCGCCCGTCGATCAGCCGGTGGTCGTAGCTCAGTGCCAGGTACATCATCGGCCGGATCACGATCTGCCCGTTCACGACGACCGCGCGGTCCTCGATGCGGTGCAGGCCGAGCACGGCGGACTGCGGCGGGTTGATGATCGGGGTCGACATCAGCGAGCCGAACACGCCGCCGTTGGAGATGGTGAAGGTACCGCCCTTCATCTCGTCCATCTTGAGCGTGCCGTCCTTGGCGCGGCGCCCAAAGTCGCCGATCGTCTTCTCGACCTGCGCGACCGACATCTGATCGGCATCGCGCACCACCGGTACGACGAGGCCGCCCGGCGACGACACCGCGACTGAGATATCCGCATAATCGTGATAGACGATCTCATCGCCCTCGATCGAAGCGTTGACGCTCGGGATATCCTTCAGCGCCATGCATGCGGCCTTCACGAAGAAGCCCATGAAGCCCAGCCGCACGCCATGCTTCTTCTCGAACAGGTCCTTATACTTGGTGCGCGCCTCGATCACCGCAGTCATGTCGACGTCGTTGAACGTCGTCAGCAGTGCCGCGCTGTTCTGCGCATCCTTAAGCCGCTTGGCGATGGTCTGGCGCAGGCGCGTCATGCGCACGCGCTCTTCGTTGCGGCCACCGGCAGCGGTGGCGACCGATGGTGCGACGGCGGGCGTGGGTGACGGCGCAGCGACCGGCTTGCTGCTGGCGGCGACGGCGACGTCTTCCTTGGTAATGCGACCGTCCTTGCCGGTGCCCTTCACGGTCGAGGGATCGACGCCGTGTTCCAGCACCGCGCGGCGCACCGACGGCGACAAGGCCGCCGGGCTGTCGCCTGCAGCCGGCGCCTGCTGACTGGCTGCCTCGGCGGATGCCGCCTGCGGCGCGGGCGAGGCGGTCACGGCGGGCTGCGGCGCGACCGCGCTTGCCGGTGCGCCGTCGCCCGCGTCGATCGTCGCGATCATCGCGCCGACCAACACGGTCTCGCCGACCTTGACGGCATGTTCGCCCATGATGCCGGCTACCGGGCTCGGCACCTCGACCGAGACCTTGTCGGTCTCGAGGCTGGCGATCGGCTCGTCGGCGGCGACCTTGTCGCCCGGCTGCTTGAGCCATTCGCCGAGCGTCGCTTCGGTGATCGATTCGCCGAGTACCGGTACTGTGACTTCGGTTGCCATATCTTACTTCCTCCACCCCGGCGGAAGCCGGGGTCCAGTTGCGCAACGCTCGTTGGCGAATGCTGCGCGTCGTTACATCTACCGTCGCGACTGGACCCCGGCGTTCGCCGGGGAAGTCACGGCGGCACTTAAATCTTCTGCGTGCGGCGAATCTCGCCGCGCACATTGTGGCCGAGCGCGTCGGCGACGAGTGCCGCCTGTTCGAGCTGGTGACGCTTCATCAGACCGGTCGCCGGCGATGCCGATGCCGAACGCCCGGCATAACGCGGACGCAGCACCCGACCGCCAGCCTCGACCAAGGACGCTTCGATGAACGGCTCGATGAACGTCCACGCACCGTTGTTCTTCGGCTCTTCCTGCGCCCACACGACGTCTTCGAGATTGTCCAACGCCTTCAGGCGCTTGACCAGCGGCTCGCCCGGGAAAGGATAGAGCTGCTCGATACGCACGATCGCGGTGTTCGCGTCGCCGGCGGCATCGCGCGCTTCCATCAGGTCGTAGGCGACCTTGCCGGTGCACAGAACCAGGCGCTTCACGTCCTGATCGGCAGGGGCCGACGGATCGCTCAGTATCCGCTTGAAGTGGCTGTCCCCCTGGAAGTCCGCCGCCTTGGACACGGCAAGCTTGTGGCGCAGCAGCGACTTGGGCGTGAAGATCACCAGTGGCTTGCGGAAGCCGCGATGCATCTGCCGGCGCAGCAGGTGGAAGTAATTGGCCGGCGTCGTGCAGTTGGCGACCTGCATATTGTCCTGCGCGCACATCTGCAGGAAGCGCTCGACGCGCGCCGAGCTATGCTCCGGCCCCTGCCCCTCGTAACCGTGCGGCAGCAGCATCACCAGGCCGTTGGCGCGCAGCCACTTGGCCTCTCCGCTCGCGATGAACTGATCGATCATGATCTGCGCGCCGTTCATGAAGTCGCCGAACTGCGCCTCCCACAGCACCAAAGTCTTGGGATCGGCCAGCGCGTAACCGTATTCGAAGCCGAGCACGCCATATTCGCTGAGCGGCGAATCGAGGATCTCGACCCGGCCATGCGGGATCGTGCTGAGCGGCAGGTAGCGATTCTCGTCGGTCTGGTCGATCCACACCGCGTGACGCTGGCTGAAAGTGCCGCGGCCCGAATCCTGCCCCGACAGGCGCACGCCATAGCCCTCCGACAGCAACGATCCGAAGGCCAGGGCTTCGCCTGTCGCCCAATCGAAATTGCTGCCCGACTTGAACATCTCGCGCTTGGCGTCCAGCACGCGGTTGAGCGTCTTGTGGACGGTCAGGTCCTCCGGAACGGTGGTCAGCGTACGGCCGAGCGAGTCGAACAGTTTCTGCTCGATGCCGGTCTCGATATTGCGGCGTGCGCTTTCGGCATCCGCCGGTGCGTGCAGCCCCGACCAGCGGCCCGCGAACCAGTCCGCCTTGTTCGGCTTGTAGTTCGCCCCCGCCTCGAACTCGCCTTCCAGCAGGGTCGTGAACTGGTGAACGTTCTCGTCGATCCAGGCGCGATCGACCACCTTCTGTTCGATCAGCTTGGCGCCGTAAATCTCGCTGACCGGCGGATGCTCGCGGATCGCCTTGTACATCAGCGGCTGCGTGAAGCCCGGCTCGTCACCTTCGTTATGACCGAAGCGACGATAGCACCACATGTCGATCACCACGTCGCGGTGGAACTTCTGCCGATATTCGATCGCCATCTTGGTGGCGAAGGTCACCGCCTCGGGATCGTCGCCATTGACGTGGAAGATCGGCGCCTGGACGCCCTTGGCGACGTCCGACGGGTAAGGCGACGAGCGCGCGAATTGCGGCGAGGTCGTGAACCCGATCTGGTTGTTGATGACGAAGTGGATGCACCCACCCGTATTGTACCCACGAATCCCCGAGAAGCCGAAGCACTCCCACACGATGCCCTGCCCGGCAAAGGCCGCGTCGCCGTGGATCAGCACCGGCAGCGATGCCTTGTGTTCGGCCAGGTCACCGGCGATGGTCTGGATCGCGCGGATCTTGCCGAGCACCACCGGATCTTCGGCCTCAAGGTGCGATGGGTTGGCGACCAGCGACATGTGGACGCTGATCCCGTCGAACTGGCGGTCGGTGCTGGTGCCGAGATGGTATTTCACGTCGCCCGACCCGGCAACGTCGTCGGGATTATCCGATCCGCCGCCGAACTCGTGGAAGATGATGCGGAACGGCTTGGCCATGACGTTGGTCAGCACGTTCAGCCGGCCGCGGTGCGCCATGCCGAACACGATATCGTTGATGCCCAGCTGCCCACCATACTTAATGACGCTTTCGAGCGCAGGGATCATGCTCTCGCCGCCGTCCAGGCCGAAGCGCTTGGTACCGACATATTTGCGGCCGCAGAATTTCTCCCACTGCTCGGCCTCGATCACCTTGTTGAGGATAGCTTTCTTGCCCAGCGCGCTGAACTCGATCGCCTTGTCCTTGCCTTCCATCCGGTCCTGCAAGAAGCGCCGCTCGTCGACATCGGCGATGTGCATGTATTCCAGGCCGACATTGCCGCAATAATTGGCGCGCAGGATATCGACCAGCTCACGCACCGTGGTCCATTGCAGGCCCATCGTGCCGCCCAGATAGACCGGGCGATCGATGTCGGCATCGGAGAAGCCGTGATATTCGGTCTTGAGATCGGCGGGCAGCTCGCGCGTGGCGTTGAGACCCAGCGGATCTAGATTGGCGGCAAGATGGCCCCGCACGCGGTAGGTGCGGATCAGCAGCATCGCGCGGATCGAGTCGGCCGCCGCCTTGGCGATCGCATCCTGGCTCGGCGCCGCGGCGGGCGCAGCCGCAGCGGCGGCGGGCTTCGCGCCGCCACGTGCAGGCTTTGGCGCCGGCTCCATCTGCGTCGGATCGAGCGCCGCGGTCAGGTCGTCCGTGGTGCTGAGCGGCCAATTGGCCTGTTCCCAGCTCGGGCCCTGCGCGGAGCCTTCCAGCCCTTCGAACCAGGATCGCCAGGATGGCTCGACGCTCTCGGGCGATTCCTTGAACCGCGCATACAGCGTCTCGATGAAGGCGGGGCTTACCCCGCCGGCAACATCTGCGAAATCCTGGCCTTCATAGCCCATGTCACTCACCTCTACTGTCCCGCTCCAACTAGGAGAGGGAGGATCCCGCCCGCGAAACGGGTGGGGTGATGAGGGCGACGGTAGCGTCTCGTCACCCTCATCCAGCGCCTGGGCGCCACCTTCTCCCAAGAGGAGAAGGGTTAGATCAACCGTTCAATACCGCCAGCAAGGTCGTGCCGAGTTCGCTGGGCGAGTCCGCCACGCGAATGCCCGCCGCTTCCATCGCCGCGATCTTGTCTTCCGCACCGCCCTGGCCGCCCGAGACGATCGCCCCGGCATGGCCCATGCGGCGGCCCGGAGGCGCCGTGCGGCCCGCGATGAAGCCCGCCATCGGCTTGCTGCGGCCGCGCTTGGCTTCGTCACGCAGGAACTGCGCGGCTTCTTCCTCGGCGGAACCACCGATCTCGCCGATCATGATGATCGACTTGGTCGCGTCATCGGCCAGGAACAGCTCGAGCACGTCGATGAAGTTCGTGCCGTTCACCGGATCACCGCCGATGCCGACCGCGGTGGTCTGGCCAAGGCCTGCATTGGAGGTCTGGAACACGGCTTCATAGGTAAGCGTGCCGGAGCGCGAAACAACACCGACCGAGCCCTGCTTGAAGATGCTGCCGGGCATGATGCCGATCTTGCATTCGTTCGGCGTCAGCACACCCGGGCAGTTCGGCCCGATCAGCCGCGACTTGGAGCCGCTGAGCGAGCGCTTGACCTTGACCATGTCGAGCACGGGAACGCCCTCGGTGATGCACACGATCAGCGGGATCTCGGCATCGATCGCCTCGAGGATCGAATCCGCCGCGAAGGGTGGCGGCACATAGATCACCGATGCCGTCGCGCCGGTGGCGTGGACCGCTTCGGCCACGGTGTCGAAGTTCGGCAGGCCGAGATGCGTCGTGCCGCCCTTGCCCGGCGTCACGCCGCCGACCATCTGCGTGCCGTAAGCGAGCGCCGCCTCGGTATGGAAGCTGCCGGTCTTGCCGGTCATCCCTTGCGTGATGACCTTGGTGTTCTTGTCGACGAGGATGCTCATGCCAGCTCCAAACTTTTGTTCCCCCGCGAAGGCGGGGGTCCAGACCTAAAACAAAGACTCGAACAGATCGTCCCAGTCCGGATTCATCTTTTCAATTTCCGTCAGCTTCCAAAGCCGATTCCATTTCTTTAGCTGCAGTTCGCGGAGCCGGGCGCCATCGATCGTGTCATGCGCCTCGTACCATACCAGCGTCTTGCAACCGTATTTCTTCGTAAACCCGTCGACCATGCCGTTGCGATGTTGGTACGCTCTGGCGGGAAGGTTCGACGTCACTCCGATGTAGATCGTGCCGTTTCGGGCACTGGCCATAATGTAAACGTACCCTGCCCGTTCCTCGCGCATCGCCCGGTCCTTGTGCCCCCGCGAAGGCGGGGGCCCAGACTGGGCTCCTGCCTTCGCAGGAGCACAATGCCGCTCAGTTCAGGCTGCTATCAATCCCCTTGCAGGCGACCAGCAGTTCCTTGACGGCGTCGACGCTCACCGCAAGATTGCCCTTGGCTTCCTCGTCCAGCGCGATCTCGACCACCTGCTCGACGCCGCCGGCGCCGATCACGACGGGCACGCCGACATACAGGTCATCGATGCCGTACTGGCCGGTCAGGTGCGCCGCGGCCGGCAGCACGCGCTTCTGGTCGTAAAGATAAGCTTCGGCCATCGCGATGCCGCTGGTCGCCGGCGCATAATAAGCCGAGCCGGTCTTGAGCAGCGCAACGATCTCACCGCCGCCGGCGCGGGTGCGCGCGACGATCGCATCGATCTTCTCCTGGGTCGAACGACCCATGGCGATCAGATCGGGGATCGGGATACCCGAAACGGTAGAATAGGAAATCACCGGCACCATCGTGTCGCCATGCCCGCCGAGCACGAAGCTCGTGACGTCCTTGACCGAGACCTGGAATTCTTCCGCCAGGAAATGGCTGAAGCGCGAGCTATCCAGCACGCCGGCCATGCCCACGACCTTGTGATGCGGCAGGCCGGAGAATTCGCGCAGCGCCCAGACCATCGCGTCGAGCGGGTTGGTGATGCAGATCACGAACGCGTCGGGCGCGTTGGCGGCGATGCCCTCGCCGACCGCCTTCATCACCTTCAGGTTGATGCCGAGCAGATCGTCGCGGCTCATGCCGGGCTTGCGCGCCACGCCCGCGGTGACGATGATCACGTCGGCGCCGGCGATGTCGGCATAATCGTTGGTGCCGGTGATCTTGCCCGAGAAACCCTCGACCGGGCCGCACTGCGACAGATCGAGTGCCTTGCCCTGCGGCACGCCTTCGACGACGTCGAACAGAACGACGTCTCCCAGGTTCTTGAGCGCCGCGAGGTGCGCGAGCGTCCCACCGATATTACCGGCGCCGATCAGCGCGATCTTCTTGCGGCCCATGCCTCGTCCTTTTTGGAAGTTGCGAAAGTTGCCGCGCCTTAGGCTGCTTTGAATACCGGGGCAACCGCTAAAGCAGCTTATTGCAACTGGTTCGCAGTTGCAATAGTGCCATGCCCCGCTGCCAGATAGTCCTCCGAGCGCATCTCCTCGAGCCGACTGACGGTCCGGTCGAACTCGAAACGGCCATCGCCCCGCTCGTAAAGTTGGTCGGGCTGTGCATCGGCGGCGGCCAGCAACTTGACCTTATGCTCGTACAGCGCGTCGACCAGCGAGACGAAGCGCGCGGCCTCGTTGCGGCTGTCCGGCCCAAGCTTCGGCACCCCGACCAGGATCACCGTGTGATATCTGCGCGCAATGGCCAGGTAATCGGCGGTGCCGCGATTGTCGCCGCACAGGCGCTTGAAGCTGAACACCGCCACGCCCTTCAGGCTCTTGGGCACGTGCAACGTCCGGCCACCCTGCACCGGGATATCCTCGGCGGGCACATGCGCGCGATCCTCGACCGGAAAGTCGGTCAGGCGGAAGAACGCGTCGGACAATTGCCGCGTCGCCTCCGGCCCATTGGGCACGAGCCACGTTTCCTGGCTGCCGAGCCGGTCGCGGCGGTAATCGACCGGGCCGTTAAGCGGCAGAACGTCAAGCTTTTGCTCGACCAGTGCGATGAACGGCAGGAAATGCTCACGGTTGAGACCGTTCAGATAGAGATCCGCCGGCGGGCGGTTCGACGTGGTCACCACCGTCACGCCACGCGCGAGCAGTTCGGTGAATAGCCGCGACAGGATCATCGCGTCCGGGCTGTTGGTGACCATCATCTCGTCAAAGGCAAGGCACCGTGCCTCCTCCGCCAGGCCTTCAGCCACCGGCGGAATCGGATCGCCCAGCCCCTTGGCACGCTCGGCCGCCAGGCGCTGGTGCACTTCGAGCATGAACTCCCCGAAATGGACGCGGCGTTTGCGGTTGATGTTCAGGCAATCGAAGAACAGGTCCATCAGCATCGATTTGCCGCGCCCCACCCCGCCCCATAGATACAGGCCACGCGGCGGCACGGGCGCCTTGCCGAGCATCCGCCACAGCGTCGAACCGCGCTTCGGCGTCGCTTCCAGCTCGCTGGCGAGCGTCGCCAGCCGGGCGGCGGCGGCGGCCTGTTCGGGATCGGGGCGCAGTTCGCCGCTGGCGATCAGCCCGTTATAAGCAGCGAGGACCGAGGTCATGGGTATGTCTTCCTGCCCATGGGCTTCGGCGCCCCTCCCGCCAAGGGACAGGAGAGTGAATGCGGCATCATGCCGACACGGCCGGCGTCCACCGACACCGCGACCCGCGCCTCCCGGATCATCCGTTCATCGGCAGCGCCGCCCCGGATCGCCCGGCACCCCACGCTGGTTCCGCGGTGACGAACAGGGATCGAGCGGCACGGAAGGTCAAACCAGGCGTTCGACTTCCATCTTCTTGATCTCGGCGATCGCCTTGGCCGGGTTGAGCCCCTTGGGGCAGACATTGGCGCAGTTCATGATCGTGTGGCAACGATACAGGCGGAACGGATCCTCCAGTTCGTCGAGCCGCTCGCCGGTCATCTCGTCGCGGCTGTCGGCAAGCCAGCGATAGGCCTGCAACAGGATCGCCGGCCCCAGGAACTTGTCGCTGTTCCACCAATAGCTCGGGCACGATGTCGAGCAGCATGCGCACAGGATGCACTCGTACAGCCCGTCCAGCTGCTCGCGCTGTTCCGGCGTCTGCAGTCGCTCCTTGCCCGATGGCGGCGGGGTGACGGTCTGCAGCCACGGCTTGATCGAGGCATATTGCGCGTAGAACAGCGAGAAATCGGGGACGAGGTCCTTGATCACTTCCATGTGCGGCAGTGGCGTGATGGTGATGTCACCCTTGACGTCGTCGATCGCGGTGGTGCAGGCCAGGCCATTGCGGCCGTCGATGTTCATCGAGCACGACCCGCAGATGCCCTCACGGCACGAGCGGCGGAAGGTCAGCGAGCTATCCTGCTCCGACTTCATCTTGATCAGCGCATCGAGCACCATCGGCCCGCACGAATCCTGATCGATCTCGAACGTGTCGTAGCGCGGGTTCTCGGCCGTATCGGGATCGTAGCGATAGACCTTGAAGTTCTTCACGCGTTTCGCGTCCGCGTCGGCCTTGTGGACCTTGCCCTTCTTCGTCACGACACTGTTCTTGGGCAACGAGAATTCGGCCATGCTCTGCGGTTCCTGCGGCGAATATGTACGCAGGTGCAGCTATGCCTCCAGCCCCTTCAGCGCAACCCCTGACCACCCTTCCAGGCCATGTTATGCCGGGCGATTGGCCAATACGCTGTCGAGCAGGCCGGGAAAGCGCGCGTCGAACTGCGCGCGGCGCAGCGTGTTGATCATCTCGCGCCCGGCCGATTTCGTCTCGACCAGCCCGGCATTGCGCAAGATCCTGAAATGGTTGGAGATGGTGCTTTTGGGCACAGGCTCGCACGGGCTCGCCGCGGTGCAGTTGAGATCGTGCCCCAGATCGAGCTTGGCGACCATGATCAGCCGCACCGGATCGGATAGCGCGTGGAGCGCCGCGGCCAGGCTGACATCGGCAAGATTGGGATGAACGAAGCTCGCCATTACAGTCATATAGGGGCAGGCTCCTCAGTTTAATAGTTCGGTATTATTGAACTGTTGGAAGCAGCTTCCCAGATGGCTTTCTGCCGACAGCGCACGATGCGTGGCCGCGGGCAGACGGAGTGACGACAATGACTGACACAGGGAGATTATCGGGCAAGCGCGCGCTGGTAACCGGCGGCTCGCGCGGCATCGGCGCCGCGATCGCCACGCGGCTGGCGGCCGACGGCGCCGATGTCGTGATCACCTATGCCGCCGCCGCCGATGCGGCGCAGAGCGTGGTCGATGCGATCCGCGCAAGCGGGCGCAAGGGCGAAGCGATCCAGGCCGACGGTGCCGATCCGGTCGCCCAGACCGCGGCATTCGATGCAGCGGCGAAGGTCCTCGGCGGAATCGATATCGTGGTGCACAATGCCGGCTTCGGCATCTTCACGCCGGTCAGCGAGGATACGCCCGACAATCTGCGCCGACAGCTCGCGCTGAACGTGGAGGGCGTTCATTCGGGCACGATCGCCGCACTGCCGCACATGCCGGATGGGGGACGCATCATCATCATCGGCAGCATCAGCGGCCACACCGCGCCGTTCCCCGGCTCGGCGACCTATAGCGCGACCAAGGCGGCGGTGACCGGGCTGGCGCTCGGCTGGGCGCGCGACCTGGCACCCCGCAAGATCCTGGTCAACGTCGTGCAGCCCGGCCCGATTGCCACCGACATGAACCCGCTCGACGGCCCTTACGCCGAGATGTTGGTGCCGACGATCCCGCTCGGCCGCTACGGCGAGGCAAAGGAAGTGGCCGCGCTGACCGCATTCCTGGCGAGCGACGAATCGTCGTTCATCACTGGCTCCACGATCGACATCGACGGCGGCATGTCGATATAATTGCCGCAACCGAGCAGTCGCTTGGGATTCCCAAGCGACTGCTCGGCAAACCTGGCTGACGGTGGGTTTGCAGCACCCGCGGTCACCCGTCTATTCTCGCTTATGCGCCACGCGCTACGCAGCTGCCCCACCCAGTCGAACGCCGCCAACCAACTACCGGCGACCTGCCGCCTACATACCCGAAACCGTCACCGCATCCTTGAACGGGATCAACAGCAACGTCTCGCCATCGCGATCGGTCACCCGGATATTGCAGCTGAGGCACAGCTTGCCGCTGAGTACCTCGGCGGCCATGATATCGCGTGCTGCCGCGATGGCCTTCGCCCGGGCGGCATCGAGATCGGCCACCTCCTGCCCCTCGACATCGCCGGTCACGGTCCCGCACTCGTTCAGCTCGAAAAACAGTCTAGCCATCGGCCATGATAGCGCGCGAACGCGCGGTACGTTGCGTTACTTGATTCATTTTAGCATCATTTATTCCGCCCGGTCTCCGCGAGAAGACCGGGCGGCCCCGCAGGGATCAGCTCGTAAAAGGATGCTCGGTCGGCGGCACCCGGCCGCCCCAATCGAGCCCCCGGGTAAGATACATCACCGCCGCCAGCGCCGCGAACAGCAGCAACGATCCGATCAGCAACGAATAGGCCTCCAGGCTGAGCAGCACATAGAGCACTCCGTACAAGGCGGTGAGCAGCCCCGCGATATAGGTCGCCCGCCGCCAGCTGCCGAGCACCGCGGACGAATAGGCCGTCAGCAAGCCGATGATTGCCGCTGCCGCCAGGCAATAAGCCGGCGTGAAGCCGGTCACCTCGGCAAAGGCCAGCAACAGCACGAAGAACAACACCAGTCCGGCGCCGACCAGCAAATATTCCACCGCCGTCACGCGCACGCCGCCGATCACGTCGAACATCAGGAACGCAACGAAGGTAAAGCCGATGAACAGGAAGCCGTATTTCACGCTGCGATTGACCTGGCTGTAGAGGTCGACCGGCGTAACGAGATCGACGCGCGCCTCGTAATCGCCAGGCGTCGCGGCCAGTGAATCGACACCGCGGGCATTGTACGGCGTCGCCTGCTCCGCTTTGTCCTGCTCGGTACCGACCAAGGCGCGACCGAGCGCGAGATTGCCCACACGCCAGGTGGCGCTGAAGCCCTTGTCGTCGACGCGGCGGGTAGCTGGCAGGAAGCCGCCGGTGAAGCTCGGGCTCGCCCAAGTCGAGCTGACCGTCCAGCGTGTATCCCCCGCTTGGGGCAACAGCGACAGCCAGCCATTGCCGCGAAAGGCATAGTCGAAGCTGACAGCGATCGGCGCCTGCTGCAGCGCGCCGGCATCGAGCCAAGTGAAGAAGCCCGAACCGCCGACTTCGCTCGGCCCTTTGCCCGGTTGCAGCGCCAGCCGCCGGTCGTCGATCGTCACCGAGGGCGGCGGACCGAACAGGCCGCGCGCATCGCGCAACCCGAAGCGCAACTCGGCCCGGTTCAGCGTGAGTTGATCGAGCCCGACGCCGAAGCGCTGCAGGTCGGCCGGCATGGCGAAGCGCGCAGTGCCGGTGTTGCGCGCCTCGTACACCACCGCATCGTAGATCGAGCGGCTGCGGCGTTCCGGCTTCAGTTCCGATCGGATGTCGGCGGAAACCGGCGCGATGGTCAGTTCGCGCCACACCATATTGGTCTTGACCACCTGCTTGCCGTTTTCGGTCACCGTCTCGCTAACCTGCTCGCTATAGGGGATGACCAGCACCGGCCCGGCGATCGTCTGCGGCCCACCCCAGCCCTCGACGATCGAGGATCGCGCCGTCTCCGACTGTGACTGGCGATCATAGACCAGCAGGTAGACGGCAAAGAGCGGGATCGCGAGCAATGCGCCGATCAGGATCGCGAACAGCAGTTTGCGCCCCGGCGGACGTTCGGTGACATGGTCGGACATGATACTCCCCTAAGGTTGTGGAGAGTATCGGCTAAGGCGCGGCCGAGCGAAAGGCCAAAGCTGTTGGCGTGGAATGTCGGTGCAGGATCCGTGCAGACGGCGCACGGACGGTCAGATCACGTCAAGCACCAACCCCAGGTCGCGCGCTTCCTCCGCCTCGATATACCAATTGGCCGGCGCCTTTTCGCGCAGATCGCCGAAATCGACGTTGCTGCCCCGCACGATATCGCGAAAGCCCTCCTCCTCGATCAGGATCGACTGCTCGACTTCGTGCAGCGCCGCCTTGATCGACGCGACCATCATGCGCAGCGGCCCTTCCAGGTTGATCTGCTTGGAGATCTTGCGCTCGTGGATCATCAACCGCGTCCGACGCGTCAGGAAGCGGCGATCGACCGGGAACGCGGCCATGAACGTGGCACCGGCCGAATAGACCGCGACCTTGCCCAGGAACAGGATTTCGCGGCCGTCATGCTCCTGCAGCAGCCGAATATCGTCGGCCATCGTGCGCGCGACTTCCGGATCGCCGCCGAGCGTTGTCAACGCAACCACCAACGTACCCTCGAGCGGACACGCGTCGAGCTGGCTGCGGAAGTTCTGGTACATGAGCTGATCGACCGTGCCCGACAGGCGGATGTGCGGCTTGGCGAGAAGCGGATATTTGATTTCCTGCGGCATGCGCGCTGGAACCCTGAAAATGAACCAAGGTTCCGAGCCTTTTCAGGCCGCGCGTTTCCAGGCGCAGCCGCTCCCCGGCGAAGGCCGGGGCCCAGTCGAGGAGCAGACGTAACGTGCGCCGCGCCTAGTTACCAAAACCTGTCCGCCGTGGCCCTTCGCCTGCGCCGGGGAACACCGCCCGATCCCGCTTTACTGCCCGTCGAGCAACGACACCGCCGGCCGCCCCACCGGCGCACTCGCAACCGTCGGTCCGCGCTTATCGAGCGCCGCCAGCCAGCCAGCAGTCCCGGCCCCAATCGACACCTGCGGCTGCGAGGGCTCCAGTTTGCCGCGCTGCTCCCACGTCGTGATCAGCCCCACCGCCTCCTCGCCCGCCGCCGCGATCGGCTGCGGCTTGCGCAGCGCATGGTTGATCAGCGCATCGCCGAAAAAGGTCCAGTCGCTATCCGCCTGACACCCGAACGAGGTGCGATCCGCCGCCGCCGCGGTGATGACCACGCTGTCTTCGCTCGCCAGCAGCGGCACGAACACGCCGGCATAGCAGGCGCTGATCAGCAGCATGCGCCGCTGGATGCCAAGCGCGCCGAGCATCGTCCACAGCCGCCGCGGCGAGATCATCCCGAAGCCCTGATCGCCGTCATTATAGACGATGCCCATCGGCGCGCCGTGGCTGGTAGTGTAGAGCACCAGCACATCCTCGCGGCGGTCCATCACCTCGGCGATGCGGGCGAGCGCCAGCGCGATATTGTCCGGCGAGCCGCGCGGCAGCATGCTGTCCCCGCTGCCATCGCTCCCCGCCATGACGATCGTCCGACCGGCGGCATCATACCGCGCCGACAACACGCGCCCCGCCTCGCGCGCCTCGCGCCCGAACACCGGATCGCTGTCGAGCGCGACCGCGAGCACATAGGCATCGACCACGCCCTTGCGCTGCGGCTGCAGGCCGCCGAGCGCGCGATCGATGCGGCGATGCTCGGCCAGCAGCCAGCCGGCCGTCCGGTCGCGCTCGGACGTAAGGCCGAGATCGGCCAGATGCGCGGATTGCTCGGGCGTGACCTCGGCGTAGAAAGGCGGTGCCTCGGTATGCTGCGGCGGCTGGTACGTCGATTGCGCCGCCCCGACCGCAGCGATCCCCGCCACCACCACACCCGTCACGATCCGCCGGAACAACTGCATCGACACGCCCCCTTGGGTCACGATGTCGGGTCGCACCCAGTGCCTGTCAAGCGGTCGGGGATCCCCGCCGCCGTCACCCCGGACTTGTTCCGGGGTCCACCGTTCCGCACGCTATGCGCCAGACGCACTATGCTCATCGCAAGCAGCTTGGTGGGCCCCGGAACAAGCCCGGGATGACGGATTGCGAGGTGGCATACCGGGTTGCCAAACGCATTGAAGCGCGAAGCTTCCCCCCCGCTACTGTCGTCGTCCGCTCAGTACACCCGCTTCTTCGGCTTGATATACTCGACATCGTCGGTCAGCGTGTAATCGTGCACCGGACGCGTGCCGAGCGTGCTGGTGCCGCCCTTCCCACCCCAGCCATCGAACGTCACCGTCGAGTGCACCATCCATTCCGCATCGTTGCGGTCGGGATAATCCTCGTTGACGTGGGCGCCGCGGCTTTCGGTCCGGTTGGCAGCGGATTCCACCGTGGTCACCGCCTGCGCCATCAGATTGTCGAGCTCCATCGTCTCGACCAGATCGGTGTTCCAGATGAGCGAGCGATCGGTGATGCCGATATCGCCAAGCTGCGCATAGGTCGCGCCGATCTTGGTGCGGCCTTCGCCCAGCAGCGCATTGTCGCGGAACACCGCGCAATGCTTCTGCATCGTGCGCTGCATGTCGAGACGCAGGCCCGCCGTGGTGGCGCTGCCCTTGGACTGGCGGAAGTGATCGAGCCGGCCGAGCGCGAACTCGTCGGCGGCCTTGACCACCGGATCGTGCGGCGTGCCCGGCTTCATGATCTCGGCGATGCGCTTGCCGGTCGCACGGCCGAACACCACGAGATCGATCAGCGAGTTGGAGCCGAGCCGGTTGGCGCCGTGCACCGACACGCACGCCGCTTCGCCGACCGCGAACAGGCCGGGGACGACCGCGTCGGGATCGCCATCCTTCAGATGGACCACTTCGCCGTGATAATTGGTCGGGATGCCGCCCATGTTGTAATGCACGGTCGGGGTGACCGGCAGCGGCTGGCGCGTGAGATCGACCCCGGCAAAGACCTTGCCCGTCTCGGTGATGCCCGGCAGCCGCTCGTGCAGCACCTTGGGATCGATATGGTCGAGATGCAGCCAGATATGGTCGCCATTGTTGCCGACGCCCCGGCCTTCGCGCATCTCCATCGCCATCGATCGCGAGACCACGTCACGCGACGCCAGATCCTTGGCCGACGGGGCATAACGCTCCATGAAGCGCTCGCCTTCGGAATTGGTCAGATACCCGCCCTCGCCGCGCGCACCCTCGGTGATCAGCACGCCCGCGCCGTAGATGCCGGTCGGGTGGAACTGGACGAACTCCATGTCCTGCAGTGGCAGGCCGGCGCGCAGCACCATCGCATTGCCGTCGCCGGTGCAGGTATGCGCCGAGGTCGCCGAGAAATAGCAGCGGCCATAGCCGCCGGTCGCCAGCACCACTTGGTGCGAGCGGAAACGGTGGAGCGAGCCGTCGTCCATGCACAAAGCGATCACGCCCTTGCACACGCCGTTCTCCATGATCAGGTCGATCGCGAAATATTCGACGTAGAAGTCTGCGTCGTACTTCAGGCTCTGCTGGTACAAAGCGTGCAACATGGCATGGCCGGTACGATCGGCCGCCGCGGCGGTGCGCTGTACGGGAGGCCCCTCGCCCATGTTCTGCATGTGGCCGCCGAACGGACGCTGGTAGATCGTGCCGTCATCGTTGCGGCTGAATGGCACGCCGGCATGTTCCAGCTCGTACACTGCGGCCGGCGCCTCGCGCACCATATATTCGATCGCGTCCTGGTCGCCCAGCCAGTCCGACCCCTTGACGGTGTCGTACATGTGCCAGGTCCAGTGATCGGGCGAATTGTTGCCCAGGCTCGCGGCGATGCCACCCTGCGCGGCGACCGTGTGGCTGCGCGTCGGGAACACCTTGGTGATGCAGGCCGTCTTCAGGCCGTTCTGCGCGCATTCCATAACCGCGCGGAGGCCTGAGCCCCCGGCACCAACGACCACCGCGTCGTAGACATGGTCGATGATCTTGTACGCTTCGGCCATTATTTAGGGACCCCGATGAACGCGACCTTGAGGATCGAGAAGATGGCGACCCCGGCGGCCGCAAAGGTGAAGAAGTTGAGCAGGATCATCAGCATCACGCGGCTCTGGCCATGCTGGTAATCCTCGATCACCACCTGCAGCCCGAGCCGGAAGTGGTAGAACACGCTGAAGATAAGCAGGATCAGCGGGATTGCCACCCATGCCGACGACAGCCACAGGCGCAACGCCGCATAATCATATGACGGGACGTGCGCGACCGCGAGCATGAACCACAGCATCAGGAACAGGTTGCCACCCGCGGTCAGCCGCTGGTGCCACCAATGCCCGGTGCCCTGCTTGGCACTGCCCAGGCCGCGGACGATGCCGATCTTGGTGCCCGTACCCATCAGTTCTTCCCCATCGTCAGATACGCCCAGTACAGGATCGTCGCGGTCAGCGAGAAGGCAAAGGTCGCCCAGGCGCTCATCCGGTTGCCCTTCAGCTCGTAATTCGCGCCGACATCCATGAAGAAGTGGCGCACGCCGCTCGCCATGTGCTGGAACAGCGACAGCGTCAGCCCGATGCCGAACAGATAGCCGAGCGGCGCCCAGCTGCCGGTGAACCACGACCAGAAATAATCATGCGCTTCCTTGCCCGCGGCAAGCGCTGCCAGCCACCAGACCAGCAACGCAGTGCCGACCGTCGCCATCCCGCTGCCGGTCGCGCGGTGCACGATCGACACGACCATGTTGATCGGCCACTTTACGTGCATCAAATGGGGGCTGAGCGGGCGGGTCGATGGTCGGGTGGCCAAGGGGCAGATCCTCTAGCAGGCCCCTGAACGGGACGAAGCCCGACCTATTAGTCGGCATGCGCGGTGATGCAAGCGTTGCGACGCGGCCGCTTTCGCCTTCTAACCCCCTCTTAACCAAATCGGCTGTAGACGAACGCGGGAACAGCCGGCGTACACCCGGTGCCTCATCCGGAGTGACATCCTTGCTCGACCAGACCCTACCCGTGCCCGGAACGATCGCAGCGACGATCGACATGCAGGCGCGGCTGCGCGCCTTCGATTTCGACGGCACGCTGGAGGAGCGCGGCCGGACCGTCTGGGCGATCCTGGAGCCCCACGGCGAGGCCCTGGCCGGCGCCTTCTGGGAGCAATGGCGCCGCGCCAGCCCCGGCGCACGCGACTGGCAGCCGCATGAGGAAGCCAAGATGCTGCAACTCGGCGCCACCTATCTGCGCAATCGCTTCTGCGACGTCAGCGGTCGCGCCTGGGTCGAATCGATGGAGCGCTCGGTCGCCTCGGGCTATGCCGCCGGCGCCTCGCCGATGGCCCTGCTGTCGATGACGTGCGCCAGCGACCGCGCCGCGATGGCCGTCCTGCTACGCGAAGTCCCGGCCGACGATCCGCGCCTGCCCGACTTCATCGATACCGTGTTGCGGCTCAGCGGCCTGGAAAGCGACATCACGGTCGAGATCTACAGTGCCTTCCGCCAGCATGCCGCACGGCGCGAACGCGACCAATTGGCCAGCGAGTTCCGCGATGGCATCGCCACGATGGTGGAAGATGCCACCGACGAGAGCGCGGTGCTGCGCAAGCAATCGCTGCACACCTCCAGCGCCGCGCGCGGCATGCTGGGCAAGACATCCGAAGTCGCCGCCGCCGCCGAGCAATCCGCCGTCGCCATGCGCGAGGCGGCGCACACCGCCGCCGGGCTGATCCGCGCGATCGAGGATGCGCGGATCGAAGTGGATGCCGCGCGCGAGATCGCCACCCGCGCCTCCGGCCAGGCCGGCGTCGCGGTCGGGATGTCCGAGGCGCTGAGCGATCACGCCAAGTCGATCGAATCGATCCTGGGGCTGATCCGCGACATTGCCGGCCAGACCAACCTACTCGCGCTCAACGCCACGATCGAGGCGGCGCGTGCCGGCGACGCCGGACGCGGCTTTGCAGTGGTGGCGCAGGAAGTGAAATCGCTAGCCAACCAGACCGCGCGCGCCACCGACGACATCGCCGCCAAGATCGCTGCGATCCAGTCCGCCACCCGCTCGACCGTCGATACCAATGCCGGGATCAAGGCGACCGTCGCCGAAGTGCAGGAAAGCGCCAACCGCATCCGCTTCGCCATGGAGGCGCAGGCGCAGACGGTGACCGCGATCACCGCGGCCGTGGACGAAACGGCGCTCGCCGCCGATTCGATGTCGAATACGATCGCGGCGATTCGCGAGGACACCGAAAGCGTGGCATCGGAGATCGACACGGTCGGCCGCGGCTTCGATTCGCTCGAAGGCCGGCTGGGAACACTCAAGAACAGCGCGGGCGAATTCGTCGCCAAAGTTGCTGCATGAGGCGGATGAGGGGATGATCGGATGCCACAAAGCGAGCCAGGCATGCTCGGCGGCTGGAGCGGCGGGGCACGGTCGGCAGCGGCGCGCGTCGCCGATTACGATTGGGACGGCAGCATCGCCGATGCCGCGGCGGAGATCGCCCGGCTGACCGCGGGATCGGAAGCTACGATCTCGGGCAGCTTCTGGGACTATTATCTGTCGCTACCCGTCACCGCACACCTCGTGCCCCTGTTCGATACCGCGCTGCGCGCCAAGCGCGTCGCCAAGAGCGCGCTGTATACCCGCGTCAAATATGCCGAACCGTTCGGCGATGCGTGGATGATGATGGCCATGGGTCATGCGAGCCAAGCCTATGAGGCCGACATACCGCTCGCTGCCCTGCTCTCCTCGCTCAGTTTCGCGCATAGCGAGACATTGAAGATCGTGGCGGAGAAGCTCGGCGACGATGCCGCGCGTATCCGGAAACTGGCCGACGTCATCCAGCGCCTGGCCCAGGTCGAAGCCGACGTGATGAGCACGCATCTGGGCAAGCGCGATGCACAGCGCGCGCAACAAGCGCGGGCCAAGCGCACCGACCGCTTCCGCGCCGAGATCGGTGAATCGATCGACGGCACGGCAAGCCTCGGCCTGCGCATCCGCGACCAGGCGCATGGTGCATCCACCTCGACCCGCGGCATGTTCGGCAAGACCTCGCAAGTGGCGTCCGCCGCCGAGCAATCGGCCGTCGCCATGCGGGAGGCGGCGCAGATCGCCTCCGGGCTGATCCGGGCGATCGAAGACGCGCGCCATGAGGTGGAAGCCGCGACCGAGATCGCCGGCCGCGCCTCGACCCAGGCCGGCGAAGCGGTCGGCATGTCGGAGACGCTGAGCGAGCATGCCAAGTCGATCGAATCGATCCTCGGCCTGATCCGCACCATCGCCGGCCAGACCAATCTGCTCGCGCTGAACGCGACGATCGAGGCGGCGCGTGCCGGTGATGCCGGACGCGGCTTTGCCGTCGTCGCGCAGGAAGTGAAGAGCCTGGCCAACCAGACCGCGCGCGCCACCGACGATATCGCCGCCAAGATCGCGGCGATCCAATCCGCCACCCGCTCGACCGTCGCCACCAACGCCTCGATCAAGGAAACCGCGGCGGAGGCGCAGCATTCCGCCGATCGCATGCGCCGCGCGATGGAAGTGCAGGCACGCACCGTCACCGCCATCACCGCCGCCGTGGACGAAACCGCGTTGGCTGCCGATTCGATGTCCACCACCATCGCCATGATCCGCGAGGATACCGAAGGCGTGGCGAGCGAGATCGACCTGCTGGAACGCGATTTCGGCGCCGTGAACGATCGCCTCGGCAGCCTGAAGGAAGCGGCGGATCGCTTTTCGGAGCATGAAGCCGCTTGATGGAACGTGATGCGAGGTCGTTGTGCGACGCATGCTCCCGCTCCCGCTCCCGCGTCCCGCGCCCGCCGTCCGCCCCACCCTCCGTTCGTCCTGAGTAGCCATCGAGTAGCGTACCGAGAAGGCGTATCGAAGGACAGGCGCGCGCTCTAGGTGCTCCGATACAAGCTATCGAAAAACGTTAGGTCGACTCGCTCTAATCCTCCCCCGCCAGGGGGAGGTGGCACGCGCAGCGTGACGGAGGGCGCGGTAAGTGACGTACTCTGTTGGAGACGCCGCCGCTTACCTCCCCCTCCGCCCCTTCGGCGGCACCCCCCCTGGCGGGGGAGGATGTGGATAGCGATCCAAGTAGTTTCAGCCCCATCGCAGTGCTGGCGCCACGCTGCCCCACGCGATATGCCCCGCCCCCATGACCAACATCCTCCTCACCGGCAGCAGCCGGGGCATCGGCGCGGCGATCGCAAAGGCGCTCGATTTGCCTGACGTCGCGCTCGTCGGCCACGGCACGACCAGCGGCATTCCCGCCGACTTCAGCGATCCCGCAGCACCGCAGGCGCTATGGCAGTCGGCGCTGGATCGGCTCGATGGCCGGATCGACGTGCTGATCAACAATGCCGGCGTGTTCGACGCCAACCCGCTCGATCGTCCGCACGACGAATGGGTCGCCGAATGGGAGCGCACGATGCGCATCAATCTTACCGCCTCGGCCGAATTGTGCCGCCTGGCGGTGGCGCATTGGCAGCAGCGCCACGCCCCCGGCCGCATCGTCAACATCGCCAGCCGCGCCGCCTATCGCGGTGATTCGCCCGCGCACTGGCATTATGCCGCGTCCAAGGCCGGCATGGTGGCGATGACCAAGAGCATCGCCCGCGGCTATGCCGCCGAGGGCATCCTGGCCTTTGCGATCTGCCCGGGCTTCACCATGACCGGCATGGGCGAGGATTACCTCGCCAGCCGCGGCGGCGACAAGTTGCTCGCCGACATCCCCCTGGGCCGGGTCGCCCAGCCCGAGGAGGTAGCAACCGCCGCGAAATTCCTCGCGCTGGAGGCGCCACCCTCGATGACCGGCGGCGTGATCGACGTGAACGGGGCAAGCTATGTCCGCTAACCCGCCGATCGAATCCTGGAAAGTCACCCTGCCCTGCACGCGCGCGGAAGCCGAAGCAATCGACGCCGCCGACGATCTCGCGATCGACGCGGTG